>CAMBDK010000005.1 GCA_945865315.1 Chitinophaga pinensis
CGATATAACTAATCCAATAATACCTGAAATTATAATTAGTAATATACCCATGTATTTTTTCCATACCTGTTCCTCATTTAATAATTTATATAGAACATAAGCAGCTAGGAAACTCAATGGGAAATAGCACAAGGAGGAGTAATGAACTATTTTTGTTTTTACTATACTAAATAAAATAAGTACTACCCAAAATAATATTAACATCCATAATTTAAAATGTTTTTGAAAAGGGGTGTCAGCATTAAGCTCACCCTTAGGGTTGATTAATGCTGGTAAAGCAAAAACTGATAAAGGGAAACAGCCTATTAATAAAATAATCCAGTGATAATAAAATGGACCACCGTGCCCGGAATCTTCGGTGTTAAATAATCGAATTTGATAAATTATAAATTCTTTAATAATTACTAAATTACCAGTTAGAGCCAATATTACAAACCATAATAATCCAATACTAGCTACTGTAAGTGCAAAAATAATTAACTGTTTAAGTCCTAAAATAGCTTGGAATTTTTTTATTACCCAAAATACTAAGAGACAAATACTGAAAATTAATATAGCAACAGGCCCTTTGGTTAAAACTCCAAGCCCAATAAATACAGCTGACAACAGCAATAGTCTGGTGTTTTTTTGGTTTTTATAGCCATCTAAATTATTCGGAGCTGTTTTTTCTGTTTTTTGAACCTTAACCGGTAAATTATAATTACTAAATAATATAAAGTAATAAAATCCGCAAAAAATAAATAAGTTGAACCATGGGTCGATAATGCCGGATTTAAAATAAAAATGTGGTAAAAAGGAACCTACATAAACCAAAACCCAAATTAATCCGAATTTTTCATCAATTAATTTCCTGCCGATATTAAAGAAAACGAGTAATGAAATACACCCAGCTATTGCATTGGGGATGCGCGCGGCAAATTCGTTCACTCCAAAAATATTCATTGACAATGCCTGCATCCATATAAATAGCGGTGGTTTTTCCCAGAAATATTGATAATTAATTTTTACAGAAAAATAATCTCCAGTAACTACCATTTCTCTGGCACATTCCGCAAAATTTATTTCATCCCAATCAAATAAATGAACCGATCCTAAAAAGGGGACAAACAATAATAATGCAGCCAATACTATTAAAAAATTATATTTTAAAATGGATGATTTCAATTTTATGTATGTTTTTTTAAAATTTTAAAAGCAATGATTAATTCAACTTAGGAATATAGACATAAAATAAGTTGAGTGTTTTTCACATCTAAAATTTGGTTATTAAGATTGAAATATTGATGCTTTGTATCAATTTATTTAAAACCTATTCCTTAGTGAAGTTTCCTAAATAAATCCGCAAATTAAATGTTTCAAAAACTGTGTATTTTTCTTTTGTCTTGCTACAAAAGAAACAAAAAATCCAGAACAAACGATTCCTCTCCACCTGCAGCCCTGCATCGCTTTTGTAACTTCCTCACGTGCGTTTTCATAAGGATATTTTTTGCAAAAAAATCAAATCATCTGTTTTTATTAATTTTTGTCGAAATTATTTTGAAAGCTTTACTTAGCTGTCAATAAAATTATTTTACAAATTTTTATTTGCCACTAATGGATGTTATAATAGATTTTTCAATCCAATTATTATTCCATTTTTTAAAAAGGTAATAAATAACTATCGTTGTAATTACCCCGATGAGTGAACCTATAAACACATCTTCAAAAAAATGTTGTGATAAATAAATGCGTGAAATCCCTACTATTAAAGCAATAATAAAAAGTGAAAATTTAAGTAGTTTGTTTTTTACTATTAAGGATAAAGCGAAATATAGCGAAAAGGCACAGGTGCTATGGCCAGAAGGGAAACTGTTGTATAAATAATTCTCTACTCCGGGTACAAAATATAAATCAGAAATACCTTCGAAATATTTCTTAGGGCGCACAGCATCAGCAAATATTATATGTTTGAGAAACTGAGTGATAATAGCAGCAATAGCATTGGATACCCCCACGATGATAGCATATTTGTATTTAACTATTAATAGAATAATTGCTATCAACGTAGCGATTAATCCATCTCCCAAATAGGTTGTATAATTAAAGAAAATGTCGAAAAAGTTGTTGTGGAATGCGTTGAAAATTAAATGCGTTTCACTTTTTGAATATATTGCCAGCAGCAATGTTCCCAAGGTAATAAATAGGGCGTATGGCAGTAAAAAAGCGGTATTGGATTTAATAATAGCTTTCACATTAATAAAACAAATTGAATGTTTATAGGTTCAAAAAAAATGTTTCATGCTCATTAATTAAACTTGAAACTTTCCTACTATTTTTAGTAAGAACCAATAACGTGTATTAATTGATTTATCTGACTATCCCAAAGTAATTTGGATGTTTTTAAATCAGCTGCTTCGTCTGCAAAATCAGTAACCATTAGCGAAATATCACCTGTTAACTCATCTCGTTCTATGCGAAACTCAAAATAGGTGCCATCTGGTTTGTCAAGCCATTGCAGTCGAACATGTTTATCCTCTTTAAAGCTAAGTAATTTTGCTTTTTGTTTACTTCCTTCCCAAAAAAAAGTAAATATACCTTCATGAATATTTACATCATCAGCAAACCATTCTGATAATCCACTTGGGGATGTTAAAAACTCATATAATATCCCAGGTGATGTATGCATTACATACTCTAGTTCGAATTTTCCTTTAGGTTCTTTTTTCGGTACTAATGTATTTTTTTTGTTCGAATCTATTAATTTCGCTACAGTTAACGAAGTCATTGGATTAGTAAACGTTCTTAATTGCTTAGGGGTTTTTGGTGGTTTTTTTAAACGTTTTGTACTATTAATAAGCTGTTCTATCAATAAATCGTTTTCTACGATAGGCTCATCATCATCCTCGTTTTTCTTTTTAGGCTTTCTTCCCCCTTTTGATTTTTTTGCCGGTTTTTTTATTTCGTCAGAAAAACTAAAATTATCCTCGTCTTGAAATTTATCTTTTTTATCTTTTTTTTCTTTTTTGGCTACTTTTTCAATTTTGGGGACCTTAGTAATTTTTACGGCCTTCAATTGTTCTAGTTTTTTTAGAGCTTTTTTTTCAGCCTTCCCTGTATTTTTGTCAACAGTCTTTTTATCGCTTGCTTTATCTGCCTTACTTGCTTTTTTTGTTTTCTCCTTGGTAGTTATTTTTTTAACTTTTACAGGAATTAAAGGTTTAGTAAGTTTGTTTTTTAAAGCTTTTTTTTCTGGCTTAGTAGTTTTTTTTGCAATTACTTTTATCTTCTGAGACTTTAATGGGAGTTTAGGAGTTTTTTTTCTTGAAGCTAGAACAACTTTATTTTCTACCTTTTTAGATACTGCTTTCGGTTTTTCTTTTTTGATAGCAATCTTTGCCTTTGCCTTTACCTTTGTATTTTTAACAATTTTTTTCACCTTCTGAATTATATTTTGCTTCTTGCTCATTTTTAATTGTATTTTTCAAAGAATTTTCCGCAATATATAAATAAAATATCATTATTCAAGGAATTCAATTTGTTAAAAAAACACAAAAGCTATTTTATATGACTAAAGAAAGCTTATATTTGCGCCCTTAATATTTTTATGGCGAGGTAGCTCAGATGGTTAGAGCACAGGATTCATAACCCTGAGGTCAGGGGTTCAACTCCCCTTTTCGCTACTCCTAAAACCCCTGAAATGTCAGGGGTTTTTTATTTTTAAGGGTTTCGAAAATGCTGAAATTTAGTCTTGGGAGTCGCTTTGGGAGTCGCTTTTATTTCAGTAATTTCACGTTTTTGAGCATGAAAAAAGTTTGAAATGGGCGCAGAAAATTGCATGTTTTTTTACTTAAAACATTACACTCTTTTGGTATGAAGTTACGATTTGCCGGATTCTCGTTCGAATTAGGTTGAAAACATAATTAGCGTATTTATCCAAAAAGGCTGAATAAATACTCCTGCTTATATTGTAGAGATTTTGAGAAAAACGGAATATATGTTATAAATATAATTATCATATTTATTAATAAATATTGATAATTGTAATGAAAGGGGGGGGGGGTATTGCATATACCGTTTAAATTGACCACCTTACGGGTTCGTATTTACTGCTTTTTGTTACTGCTGATTTCAAATTGTCGGGCACAACTTAGCGGCTTTACCCGAAGGGAAAGATATTGCCGAAGCTATCAATAACGCCATGAAAATGCTTGAGAGAGCTATTTTCTGAAGAAAAATATCAAGATGTCAAAGAACCTATATATAATCAGTTGAAAATGTTCTAATTAAGACGCAACGCTAGTGATTTATCATTTAAAAAAATCACACAGAATTTAAGCTTTCAATTCAGCTAATTTTATAATTACAAAATGCTGTCAGGATTTCAAGGATTCGATTTTTTCTAAAAATTTGATCAGATTGCTCTACATTTCCAAGCAAAGCCTCTTCAAATAAATTCTTCTTTAATAAAAAAGAAAATTCCTTTTTAAGATATGCTTTAACTTCATTATCAGCATCCATAAGTTCTTGTAATACTCCGTCACGATTATCTAAAACAAATATTATGTCCTCTAAATCATGACTTCCTAATAGATCACCCTTTCCGCGTGTTTTAAAAGCCTCCAGCTTTGAAGCAATAAAATAACTTGAAGAAAATATTCGGATTGATTGTTTATCTGTCAATGAATGTTCTAAAGAATACTTTACTCCATCAACATACCAGCGATTGCTAAATCCTAAAACAGATGGATCAATAGGCATGAAATCCACTTTTAAATCTTGGTACAAAAAGCGTGAAATAATTGGCGCTGTTGTATCATTTTTAAAACCTAATTGCAATAATCTTTCCTGCATTTTATAAAAATCTGCTGTTGAAACTAACTCAACAACAACATCTACATCGTCAGTCACTCTAACTGTAACAGCCAATGGCCTGGATGCATATAAGCTAACTGTTGCCCCTCCAACAAAAACAATTTTCTCTTTCCATTCTTCTAATACTGTCGCAACGGCTCTTAGCCTTAAAATGTTTGTATGGTGATTCATCCTAATATTCTTTTTTTAAGTTCAATTGCTGCCATTTTTTTTTCTCTCGCTCTTCCAACTCTTAACGCATCTGATAATGCAAGTAATTCATATAAATTTTTATCCTCTTTTGCTGCTTTTATTTGTCCGGGGTGAAAAGGTTCTATCTTTTGACCTCGCACTTTCCCTTCTTTAGCATCTTGCCAAACAAACAATTCACTATTCTTAAACTCTTTGTTTAAAGGTGGTGCGGAATGGGCAGTAGGAATTCCTGGAACCATAGCTCCCGGTTGTTGCGGAAAAACAAATGGAAGTCCGTAAATTAAAAAATCATAAATGACTTTTCTCATCGGAGTTTTTTTATCCTCTGCAATTAGTCCCGCCATAGCAGAACGATTAATAGACTCGCTTACTTCTGAAGAGCTTATCCCTAGTTGAATACTTAAATCCTTAAGCAGAAAAGGTTCTTTTCCGAAAGATATGATTTTCAATAATATTACTATGTCTTGTGGACGCATTCCACTATGTTTTTTCATTTTCAATTGTTTTATATCTTGATTCGCGATTCGCGAATTGAGAGTGCAAATATAATTCTAATTTTATAATATCCAAAAAAAACTTACCTTGGATGGAAATTTCACCTGGAAAGTAGTAAAAAAAACATGGTATATTTGAGCAGTTCTTTTAAATCTGAATTTGAAATTCAAAACTTGTTCAAATTTCTCACTCAAAAAAAGGAGTCGCTTTGGTAGTCGCTTTTTGGCTTATTTTTGTCCTGAAAGTGACTTTTTGGTCATCCGAAAGCATTGCTTTTGCTGCAAAGTAGCTTTTAAAATACTTTTCATAACCCTGAGGTCAGGGGTTCAACTCCCCTTTTCGCTACTCAAAACCGCTGATATTCAGGGTTTTTTTATTTTTAAGGGTTTCGAAAATGGTCCATTTTGCATTTTGGTGGCATATTTGGTCGCATATTTTTACAAAATTCATGTTTTTTTAATCATAAAAAAAGACTCCCAAATGAGCCTTTCTTATCTGTATTTTCTGACGATTTTTTTTGGTATAATAGACAAAAGTAATGGTTTTTTCAACCATTTTTTCTCCATGTGGACAAAAGTAATGGTGTGTTTTTTGGATAAAAATCTGCTTTGGTGCTACACTTCCATTTACAACAAAATGAAGAATTACATGTCAACTTTTTTCAAATTCCCGGTCTTATCGATTATATAAAATAATTTATCCTGTTTCTTTTCTTCTTCTTTTTTAATTTTTTCTCTCAGTTCTTCTTCTGTAGCTGTTTTATTGTAGCTATAATTTAATTGATAATAGAATTGAATTACAGGACTCGTTTTTCCAGCATTAAAAACAAAATCTGCATCCTTTAAATTATAATTAAAATAATTATCCACGTCTACCTTTCTTTCCATATTAATTGTAGAGTTTTGTGAAATATTGTGTTTATAAAGGCTTGAGTTTAAAATGTAAGATTTCAAATAATGTTCACTTGGATATAATACATCCTTAAATTTTGTTAAAGCGATTTTTCCATGCGTAAAAGTCCAACCAATATCTGAACATAACTTTTTCTTCATTTCTAATATCTGCACTGTTTTTTTAGATAAACTATCATAGATAACTTTCGAATTCTCAAGATATGCTTGCGCATCGATAAGATCGTATATACCAAATTCTAAACAAATTTTAGATAAATTTCGAATGGAGGAAATATCCTTAATATCGAATGTTATGTTTTCTACAATTTTATAGCCTATGGGTATAGAATCATTATGAATAAAATCAAATATGGGGTCTATGGAAATCACATCCACAACCACATTTTTTTTGGACAAATGAATGTCATTCACCTTATCGATTAAATCATCTATCTTTTTGTTCATCTTAGCTTCTACATCATTTACCGAGTTGGCAATAAAAGAAGTAGTATAAGTGATATGGTATCCATCAGGTACAGCATTATAAATAACTTGGGTAATAATTGAAATGCTATTTTCAGTTGCTATAATTTCAAAGTCATTCTTAAAAAAAGTTTTGTTTCGTTCCTGGTTAAATTTTTTATTTACTACTTGGCTATTTACGCTAATCGTGATTAGCATTACAAGAAAAACAGATAGATTTTTCATATTTTTTATATTTATAGATTAATACTAATTTTTCATTTTTTATCTTCTTACCTTATTATCTTAAACATCAAACTACCCAAGAGCAAGGTTTTTTTATCCGGTCCTACAGAATTAATGTTGGAAAAAATAATTTTATCCCCTCTTTTAATTTTCCCAAACCTTGTTTTCATTTCACTACTGAATGAATTTCCTACTATGTGAAATTCTTCTGAAATACCAGCAGATATTATTGACAGATCGAAAGAGACCACTCTGCAATCGGCTTTGAATTCGAAATTTTGATAAAAAGCTGTCAAACCAAGCTGTGCTTTGAGCTCTCCTTTTGTTACACTACCGTCTGAAATCTGGTTTGCGAAACGTGCGGTTCCTTTAGGTATATTTTTAACCCGGAATGTGGATGTTCCCATATTCCTTACTTCTCCGTTTTCCATTTTTGCAACTACAGATATATTGGCTTGTGGACCATTCATCACATTTACATTAAATTTCCCATTTCCTAAGGGTGCAATTGTTCCATTGTTAATAGAAACCTTTAAACGATCATTGGGAATTCCCGGTACAGAAACAGAAACAGGGTTATCAAGTCCAGCATAAAAAACATTCATATTGTCGGCTGAAACCGTTAATGCCGGACGAGCAACAATGTATTCAGATTTAAAAGGAAAGACCATTTCTTTGCCTGAAGGTGCCACCACTTTTATAGTACCGGAATAACTCACCAAGCCCTCTCTGGTAGTACTAACATTATATTTACCCAAACCGCTTTCAACTGTTAACTTATTCGATACACCATCGAATGAGGAAGTGGTTTCGTTATAATTACCTACTTCAATCTCCGGATTTTTTGTTTTGTTAAAAGCCGCTAGAAACAGATCTGCTTTATATTCTTCTCCCAATAAAATATAATTGCTTTGAGGGATAACTTTGGCTGCGATGGTATCAAATTTCATACTTCCTTCATCCACCTGTTTCAGCAAATAATCAACAATCGTAGCTTCTGAATTCTTCACATCATTACTGAACTTGGATAATATAGTGATACAAGCTACCAAAGGCCGGTTAAAAAAATTATATACCTCCCAGTTCTCATTATTATCATTTTTAGGAGGGTAGGCTGCATTGATATCGATCTCTACCTTTTTTTTATCAATCGGCAATATATAGTTGGACAGCAGTTTTTCATAGGCTATCAATTTATTCTTCAGGTCACGGGATGCGCCATTCGATCCATCTTCCGAACTTCCTATCATGATGTTCGTAGGGATATCATAATTATCCTTGCCATTTATATTGGCCATTTGAAGGGTGTCTGCAACTTGTATGGTAACACCTTCCGTTTCCGCAATAAGTTTTACTTTCAGTTCGTTGATATACTTTATTAAATTTTTCGCTTGCTTTTTTACATTTTGTGCTTTTTCCCAGTTGGACGAAACACGAACAGGATCCACGCTTTTTGCCAGGTCGAATTGCGCATACAGATCATCATTTCGATTAGCGAAATTTTTATTGGTATTTTCTAATCCTTTATTAACCACTATAAATGCATCCAATACATCCTTTGAAATGTTTAATGCTAATAATGCGGTTAAGATCAAGTACATCATACCGATCATCTTCTGGCGTGGGGTGTTTTTGCTTCCTGACATGGCGTTAATTTATTAAGGTTAGTATACGATCTTGGAAATCTTATTTAACCTCATAATGTAGGAATAAAAAAAAGATACAGGAATTAAAAAAATAATTAGAAATAAAATTATTTTAATTAATCCATGGAGAGCAAATGAATAGAATGATAAAGAGGAGGAGGAGCTAATTCAGGGCTAAATTGGATGCGAAATACCTGATGTTGTTATTTCTGCAAACTTTCCATGATGACAAACAATATCAATAATATTAGCATAATGACCAGGAAAACCTTTTTGTTTTTATATAAAGGGGTTTTATATAAAGGTTTTGTAGCATCCTGATACTCGTGCATCAACTTAGTGAAGTTTTTATGCTTCGAAATCTGTTCATCAGATAATGTAGTATTATCCGTTTCAAATTTCAAATTATTTTTGTATTGTTTTTTCATCACAATTTTTCTAAATACAGCTTGATACCTTGATTCAAAGTTAATTCAAAATATTATAATTTCATTAATTTTTTCAATTTATCTATGATACGATACACTCTCACTTTGGCATTATTTTCAGTTATACCAACAATCTCGCCAACTTCTGCAAAAGAGTGTTTCTCAAAAAATCGCAACTCTATTAATTGAATATCTTCCGTATCTAATTTTTTTAGAGCATTGGTCATTAATTGAACTGCCTCAGTATTGTCTGTTATTTCTGCTTCCTGGGCAATTTGTATAATTCCGCTTTGCTCAATACTAACAATTCTATGGGCATTGTTTTTTCTGAAATGCATGCTTACTTCATTAAAAGCAATACGGAATAACCATCCTGAAAACGGAACGCCTTTAAATTCATACTTTTTAATATTCATTAGGGCTTTTAAGAACACAAGAGAGGTTATATCAGCCGCCTGCTCCTCATTTCCTGTTCTGCGGTAGACAAATATGTAAATGGATTTAAAATAATTCTCATATAACACATTAAAACGACGCGGATCTTCCTTTGCCGCGTTCACTTGTTGCAACTCCAATTGTATATCCTTATCAGTTTTATGGTTCGAATTCAAATGAGATCAATTTAGTATCATAATGTGCATATTCCTTTGATAAATAGTTTGTAGTGCGCAGCGTTTAATCTTTTTCTGTCAAAATATCACTTTTGCAGTTTCAATTGTGCTGCCAATTCCTCCTAGGGTATTTTCTATTTTAATTGGCTGCATTAGTTTGCTTACGCATATATATCATAAATATCAAAATTTTGCCTCAGAATTGGTTATTAAATTTTGCAATTCAATTCTTTATATTAATGCAAAATTCTAAATATCAATTCTTTAAGTAATTCTTTTTCTGATGCAGATACTTTATCTACACCTTTCGATTTGAGATCGTACTCCCTTAAATAGCTGAAAATAAATTTTAATTTTTCGAGAGAAAAATTTTTTGCCGCCCGCTCATATTCATCAACAAAAAATGGATGAATACCCAATTCGGAGGCTATATTGCCTTTTGTTTTGTTTGATAAAAAATGATAGGTAAGAAGCTTGCAAAAATAACCATATAAGGATGAAACAGTCATAACCATTGGATGTTCCTTTTCATTAGAGGCGAAAAAATTAATAATACGATTTGCTTTAAGCACATCTTTTTTCCCAATAGCACTTTGTAATTCAAATACATTATAATCCTTACTTATTCCAATATTTGCTTGTATGTGTTCTACTTTAATTTCTGACTTTAAAGGCAGGTTAATCATTAGTTTATCTAGCTCATTAGATACTTTGCTTAGGTTGCTGCCCAAATACTCAGTTAATAATGCGCTAGCTTTAGGACTTACAGTATATTCTTTCGCCTTTAAATAGTTGTTGATCCAGTCGGGTACTTTGTTATCGTATATTTTTTTTGACTCGAACAATACTGCATTTTTTTCAATAAATTTTGCAATGCTAGTGCGCTTATCAATAGTTTTGTATTTATAACAAATGACAAGTATTGTAGATTTCAGAGGTTTTTCAAGGTAAGTTTCAAATGGGGATTTTGATTTAACTTTTTCTTTTGTTTTACTTTTTTCATTGCTTTTCCCTTTATCAATAAGGTCTTTTATGTTTTGCGCTTCCTTAATAATTATAACTTGGTGCTCACTCATCATAGGGAAACGCTTGGCGGCACCCACTAGGTCATCGGCAGTAATATCGCGGCCATATAATACACTTTGATTAAATTCTTTTTCCGAATCATCCAATACATGCTTTTCTATATAATCAGAAATAATATCAATAAAATAAGGCTCTTCTCCCATTAAAAAATAAACGGGACGATAAATCTTCTTTTTTAACTCCGACATTATATCATTAAACTCCATAAAAAAATATTTTATTTTACCAATGTCCTGGCGTTAATTTTGGTCTTATTTATTGAGCAAAAAAAGTATTCAGATTAATAGCTTTTATGAATCGTATATATTATTATTAATTTTTACGATGCACAAAACATTAGAAATGAAAGAGGAATAAATTGGAATTTATTATTCAAATCTCAAATGTCTCACTGTTAAGCCATTGTTTATTAACTCATACAATGATTCAATTCCTATTTTTAAATGTTTGTCGACAAAATTTTGAGTCACCTTTTTATCGCTTTCGGCAGTTTTTACTCCCTCTATGGTCATCGGTTGGTCACTTACTAAAAGTAAGGCACCGGTAGGTATCTGGTTAAAAAATCCTGTTGAGAATATAGTAGCAGTTTCCATGTCAATTCCCATTACACGAATCTTGCGAAGGTAATCTTTAAATTCCTCATCATGCTCCCAAACTCTTCTGTTGGTAGTATATACTGTGCCGGTCCAATAATCTAAATTATGATTTCGTATAGTTGTTGATATTGCCTTTTGAAGATTAAAAGAAGGCAATGCAGGAACTTCTGGTGGAAAATAATCATCAGAAGTACCTTCGCCGCGTATGGCTGCAATAGGGAGAATTAAATCGCCTAATTCATTTTTCTTCTTTAATCCACCGCATTTGCCAAGAAATAATACTGCTTTGGGTTGAATGGCTGTTAATAAATCCATTATAGTAGCTGCATTAGCACTCCCCATGCTGAAATTAATAATTGTAATGCCGTTGGCAGTAGCATTAGGCATAGGCATGTCTTGCCCATTAATTGGTACATTGTGCCATTCTGCAAACATTTTAACGTAGTTGTTAAAATTTGTAAGTAATATATACTTACCAAATGCTTCGAGTGGAATTCCTGTATATCGGGGTAACCAATTTGCTACAATTTCTTCTTTGCTTTTCATTTATAATGATTCTGTTTTTTATGTATCTTAAAATAACGAATCTTTTCTTTATTTTTGAAGAAAAAATCTTAGTGCGAATTTAGTAATTAAGAACTGGATAGGATGCTTTGTTATGAAATATTTATTTTAAATTGTAAAAGTATTTGCAAAACACTATTGTACATCCATTAAAAATGCAAGATCTAAACCTACCTCCCTATACATTTAAACTAAAGCAACAAGGAAATCGTGCTCAGATTTTTGATGCTATTCGAAAAAAATTTGTGACATTAACTCCCGAAGAGTGGGTGCGTCAAAATTTCCTGCAATTTTTAATTCAGGAAAAAAAATTTCCTGCATCACTTATTGCTGTGGAGGCCGGATTAAAATACAATCAATTACAGATGAGGACGGATGTACTGGTATATGATAAGTCTGGGAAACCATATTTAATGGTGGAATGCAAGGCTCCAGGAATTAAAATTACACAGGATGTATTTGACCAGATTGCTCGTTATAATATGGTATTTAAAGTGAAATACCTTGTAGTTACTAATGGTATAAGCCATTTTTGTTGTTTGATGGACTATTCAAAAAAATCTTATGCATATTTAGAGGAAATCCCTATTTTCGAATCTTAATTAATTAAGAATTTATTAATTGTAAAGGGGAATTCTAATGTTAATATTTTTATTATTAACCTGTTTAAAATCTAGTATCTTTGACAAATGTCCATTTTTTTTATTTATAACCTTTTTATTATCAAATATGAAAACTAAGCTAACACAACTTTTAAATATTGATTTCCCCATTATTATGGCACCACTATTTTTAGTGAGTAACGAAGCAATGGTGGTGGCGGCTATGAATAATGGCATTGCAGGTGCTTTTCCTAGTTTAAATTTCAGAAAAGATGGTGAATTGTTTGAATTATTGGATAGGTTAAATATAGAAAAAAATAAGTTAAATGTAAATGGTACTTACGGTGTAAATTTAATTGTGCAGCAAACAAATCCACTTTACAGGAAACATTTGGATATATGTGTAGAAAAAAAAGTGCCATATTATATTACTTCATTGGGTAGCCCTAAGGAGGTAATTGAGAAGGCGCATGCTTATGGTGCAAAAGTGTTTTGTGATGTTACTAATTTGGAACATGCTCAAAAATGTTTTAATTTGGGTTGCGACGGTTTTATAGCTGTAGGACAAGGTGCTGGAGGGCATGCAGGGCCTAACCCATTGCAAGTTTTGATTCCTGCTCTTCAACATAAATTCAAAAATACTCCCGTAATTGCTGCTGGTGGTATAGCTAGTGGCGAAGGTATCCTATCAATGCTAGTATTAGGTGCTGCAGGTGTTTCTATAGGAACAAGATTTATTGCAAGTGCTGAAGCTACTGTTAGTGATGATTATAAAAATGCCATTGTTAGTTCAAAGATGAATGACATTGTGCTTACCGAAAAAATTTCTGGAACACCTTGCACAATTATTAATACAGCATTCGCAAAAAAAATTGGATATAAACAAAATTGGTTGGAACGAGCATTATCTAATAACGCTAACACTAAAAAATATTTTAAAATGTGGGTGCAGGTTACCGGCATGAAGAAATTGGAAAAGTCTGTTAAACCAGGTAATTATGATTCATTATGGTGTGCTGGCCAAAGTGTAGAACTTATTGATGATATTCTTTCCTGCAAGGAAATTATTGAACGTTTGAGAAACGAAACAAATCAAGCATTAAAAAACTTAGAACTTTTAAATTAATTCAATTTGTTGAAATTTTAAAATAGGTTTTTAGGGTCTGCGAAATCTACTAATAATTATTTTGATATTATACAATCAATTTTATTTCGCAATCCGTAATAGCCGCTTAACTTTACTTTTATTACTCCTACAATAATTGGTGTTTCTACATAAATCGGGATTTTGTTTTCGTCGTCTGTCACCCATACAACCATGCCCTCCCCACCTTTAAAAATAGTGCCTTCAACTAATTTGGGGCTGAATTTTATGCAGCGCACATTGCCCAATAGTTCGCTATTAATTATCTCTTTTCCTAAATAACGGATATAGGAATAATAAACCTTTCCGTCCAATACAAATGTTATGGGAATGGTGTCATTTTTTTTGCTCTTTGAAAAATCAAGACAACGGGTATAATAAATTGCTGTTCCAATATCATTGGTGCAGGAAGTAATATTAATAGAATCTAGCTTGGCGGGTTTATTATTGCGCTTTTCCATGGTATATATTTTATTTTTTTGGAAATTAAATATATAGTCATCTTTGGCAGAAGTGCCTCCTTCATGAACATCTCTGATAAACCGCAATGGTTTTAATGTTAATGTATCAAAATAAGATTCATATTTATCGTTTACTTTATAAAACCAATCGTATTTTGGATAGCTTCCTCCTGCCCCTACAAAATGATACACTTTTCTAGCGTTTAATTCAGTAATAGTTGCAGAGAAACTAACCTCGCCAGCGTCCATCCATATTACTCCCCAGTTATAATATATTTTAAAATTCAGACTTTCACCCGCCTGGAAAGCTTTGTTTGTTGAAGTGCAATTTTTTTGGGCTTTTATGGGGCATGACACTGCAGCTATAAATAGGCATAAATAAAAAAGCAGGTGAATACTTGAAAGTTTTATATATAATTTGCTATTCAAATAATTTGTTCCAACCATAATGGCTAAATAAATATTTTTTAGGTTTTCTCTTAGTGAAGTTTCCGAAATAAATCCGCAAATTAAATGGTTCAAAAGTTGTGTGTTTTTCTTTTGTCTTGATACAAAAGAAACAAAAAATCAAGAACAAACGATTCCTCCACACCTGCAACCCTGCATCGCTTTTGTTCATTCCTCACGCGCGTTTTTATAAGGATATTTTTTGCAAAAAATGAAATCATCTGTTTTTATTAATATATCTGTTTTGTCGAAATTATTTTGAAAGCTTTGCTTATCAAGAAATAGAAAAATAAGATGTGCTTTTAAAAGTATAAATTGTTGCCGAAAATTTGAATATTTTTTGCGTTTCATTAAATTTTATGGGGTTGGTATTTTTCAATTTCAGAAAGCACTTCCTCTATCTTTTTGGAATTAGAATAAAATGAAATAATTTTTTGCAATACATCATCTACCAATAAATCGGGACAGGATGCGCCACTTGTAAGTATAATTTCGATGGGTTTTTTTTCTGGTAAATAGTTTTCAGTAACTAAGTGCTTTTGATTGTTAAAATCAAAATGATGGATACATGTTTTTGATATTATTTCTTCGGCTGAAGAAATAAAGTAAGTAGGTAGTTTTTTTTCGCATAACTCTACAATGTGGGATGTGTTTGAACTATTATAACCCCCAACTACAATGGCAATATCGGCATTAGCTTTTAGTAACCCATAAGTTGAATCTTGGTTTTCATTAGTTGCATAACATAGCGTATCACGCGTATCAGCAAAATGATTTTTCAGTTCTGTGTTGGGATATTTTTGAAGCATAATAGCCTTTAAATAATCGACAATTCCTTCTGTTTCTGTTGCAAGCATAGTGGTTTGATTAATCACACCAATTTTTTTTAAATGCTCTGCAGTATTAAAATTTTCGGAATATTTATCCTTAAAAACAGCTTCGAATTCATCGGTAGAGATATTTCCTAAAATAAATTCACCCAAAATTTTCGTCTCAATTATATCCTTTACTATAATAGATGGTGCATTTTTTTTGCTACGTGAAAAGGTTGCTCTGGTTTCTTCGTGGTTATATTTCCCATGAATAATTATTGTGTAATTATCATTGCCTAGCTTTTCCGATTTTTTCCAAACACGATCTACAAATGGACAAGTAGTGTCATACTTACGAACCTCAATACCTATTTCATTAAGGCCGCTCTCAATTTCTAAGGTGGTACCAAAAGCAGGAATTATAACGATGTCGTTTTTACTAAGTTCATTGAAAGGAATAATTTGATTACCTGCAGTATCCATTAAAAATTTAGCACCTTTTGCCAACAAGTCCTTATTCACATATTGGTTATGTATCATTTCACTGAGCAAAAAAATACGTTTGTCAGGATTTTCTTCTATTGCCTGGTATGCAATTTCTATTGCATTTTCTACACCATAACAAAAACCAAAATGACGAGCAATATAAAAACGAACAGTACCAAAATCAAGAATAGTAGGGGTGAAATCCTTTTTTCTTGGATCTGTTATTTTCCGCATTTCTTTTACTTTTGAAATTATCGGACTCTTATAAAATGTGGGAATATTAAAACTTTTCATTTATCCCTATAAAGGCTAGTGTTTTTTTATAAAAATATGTTTTTTTGATTTTTCAAAATTAAATGAAAGTTTAATTGTAATTTTTTTTTAATTAGCATTTGTCCATAGAGTCAAAAATAACTTAGAAATTGGATATGATAGACAGACTCTAATTACAAAACTCATCGGCAATAGCTATTCCCTTAGAAATAATTTCCAAGCCCTCGTCTATTTGGTCCTTAGTAATTATTAATGGTGGTGCTGTAAATATCCAATTCCAGCGAACGAAGGTAAACATACCTAAATCACTTAATTTTGCAGCCACTTTATTCATTATTTCCATTTCATTTGCTGCAGCATTCCAAGGCGCCATTGGTTCTTTCGTCTTTCTGTTCTTTACCAATTCAATACAGCCTAAAAGCCCCGTGTTCCTATAATCGCCAATGCTTGGATGTTTATCTTTTAGTTTTTCAACTTGGGCATCTAAATAATTACCCATTATTTTGGCGTTTTCTATTAAATTATCACTTTCATAAATGTCAATAACTGCATTGGCAGCAGCACAAGCAACAGCGTGGGCTGAATAAGTTAAGCCTATTGGTAGAGGTTTGTTATCAAATGCTTTTACAATTTCCTCTTTTACTATGATACCGCCCAATGGTATGTAACCGGCTGTTAGTCCTTTAGCGATGCACATCATATCCGGTTCCACACCATGGTGGTCAATTCCAAACCATTTCCCTGTGCGACCAAAGCCACTCATTACTTCATCACAAATAGTTAAAATGCCATATTTATCAGCAATTGCCTTTACTTTTTTCCAATATCCTATAGGATATTTTATACAACCTGATGAACCACTTTCCCCCTCCATTAAAATGGCGGCAATATTTTGAGGACCCTCATATTTTACTATGCGTTCTAGGTGAGCAGCAGCATTTTCGGAGCATTCTTCAGGCGTTGAACTGTTCCATGGACAACGATAATAATATGGGTTTTCAACATGTATAATATTTGGAATACCCTGGCTGTCATGCGGCAAACCTCTTGGGTCACCTCCGGCAGACAATGCACCATAAGTGGCACCATGATAACTTTGAAATAAAGTGATTATTTTATGCCTTCCGGTATGCAGTCTTGCTAATTTAATTGCATGCTCAACAGCTTCTGTTCCGCCATTTGTGAAAAATGTTCTATTTAATGTTCCGGGAGAAATTGCTGCCAACTTTTTACCTAATAAGCCTCGTGCTTCGGTAGCCATTCCTGGATTTACGTAACTAACCTCATTCATTTGTTTTACAACAGCTTCTTTAACGCGCGCGTCGCCATGACCTATATTAACATTCATTAACTGAGAAGTGAAATCCAGATAACGTTTGCCACTTCTGTCATATAAGTATACACCTTTAGCATTGGCTATGTTTAAGGGATTTAATCCACTTTGTTTCGACCAAGAGAAAATAGTATGCTCTAAATTATTTTTTAGAATTTCCTCCTTATTTGTTTGAGGTAAAATTTTTGTTAGCATGGTTACTATTTAAATGAATAATTAAAATTTTAATAATTTACGGAGAAATTCTTTTAACAATTGCTGTTAATTATATTAATAGAAAAATATTTGATCTTAGGCATTGTAAAGAAATAAACTATACATTTTGACTTGATTTTTTATCGCTACCATAAAGTCTCTCTCACCCAGCCACCAGCTGGTTGCCTTCTTCGTTATAAAATATTTAAGTAGCTAAGGCTATTCGCAGATTTTATGCCTTGAAAAAGAATAAAATTACTGCGTCAATTCCATGCACTTTATTTCGTTACAAAACCTTAGCTTTTTACTTGTTTCAATTTTAATCTAAAAAATTACAAATGTTGAAAAAAACATTAAAAATCATATAATTATTGTTTTTCAAAGGAAATTGCAATTAATATAACTGAAATAAATAAAATAGTTTCTAATTAAAATCAGTCGAAATTCACTATAATTGTCCTAATTCTTAATTAAAACAATCATTTTGAGAAACAAAGTTACTTATTATTTCATTTCTAATATCCCTGTTTTGGATATTTTTATATATAATTTTTCTTATTAATAAAAATAAACTATATTTGCAGTCCTTTTCGAGGGATATTATATTTTTAATACTATAAAACAAAGGTTATGAACGATTTATTAAAATACGTAGAGGAGCAATTAACAAAAAAAGTAGAACACCCTAAATTTAAGGCTGGCGATACTGTAACTGTTCATTATAAAATTAGAGAAGGTGAAAAAGAACGTGTTCAGCAGTACCAAGGCGTAGTTATTCAACGTAAAGGTTCTGGTGCTACAGAAACATTTACTGTGCGCAAAATGAGCAATTCAGTTGGTGTGGAGCGTGTTTTCCCTGTTTGTTCTCCATATATTGACAAAGTGGAAGTGAACAAAGTTGGTGTAGTTCGCAGAGCACGCATGTTCTACTTAAGAGGCTTAACGGGCAAAGCTGCTCGTATCGTTGAAAAAAAACAATAAGTATACTATAAATGTCTACAAAAACCCCTTCCATCCCTTTTTGGGGATGGTAGGGGTTTTTGTTTATATACCAATTTTTTTTTAATTATAAATGCTATACTTATAAATAAACCATTTTTTGTAGGTTAAGTTGAAAAATCTTTAGGTTTTAATATATACTAATTTAATATTTCCGGCATTATTTTTCTTTTTAATAATAGAATAAATTAATAGGGATAGCTGTATTCATTATTGTTTTCTTATATGAACGAATAAAAAAAATTATAGAATGGCTTTGAAGGAAGAAATAGAAAAACGCAGAACTTTTGGCATCATCTCTCACCCTGATGCAGGAAAAACTACTTTAACTGAAAAGTTGCTTTTGTTTGGTGGCGCTATTCAAAAAGCCGGTGCTGTAAAATCGAATAAAATTAAAAAACATGCTACTTCCGATTTTATGGAGATAGAACGTCAGCGTGGTATTTCAGTTGCCACCTCGGTAATGGGTTTTGAATACAAGGGTGTTAAAATAAATTTATTGGATACTCCCGGTCACGAAGATTTTGCAGAAGATACCTATCGCACGCTTACAGCTGTTGATAGTGTAATAATGGTTATCGATTGTGCAAAAGGTGTGGAACCACAAACAAGGAAATTACTTGAAGTGTGCCGTATGCGCAATACTCCCGTTATTGTGTTTGTTAATAAAATGGATCGTGAAGGGAAAAACCCATTCGATTTATTAGATGAAATTGAAAGAGAATTAAGAATAGATTTACGACCATTAACATGGCCGATAAGTATTGGAAAAACATTTAAGGGAGTTTATAATTTGCATGAAAAAAGTCTTATACTTTTTAACCAAGGTGAAAAACAAACCATTGAAAATACAATTGAAATAAAAGATTTAAATGATGGGGCTATCGATGAAATTATAGGTGAAGATTTCGCAAATACATTAAGACATGATATAGAATTAATTGATGGCGTATATACTAAATTTGAGCAAGAGGAATATCTAGAAGCGATGGTTTCGCCTGTTTTTTTTGGTAGTGCTGTTTATAATTTTGGGGTCCGGGAATTGTTGGATAGTTTCATTAAAATTGCGCCTATTCCGCGTCCACGAGAAACGGATACAAAGATTGTAAAGCCGGAGGATAAAAATTTTTCTGGTTTTGTATTTAAAATACACGCTAATTTGGATCCCAAACATCGCGACAGAATAGCATTTTTAAGAATATGTTCTGGTAACTTCGAACGAAATAAAAATTATTATCATGTAAGGGAAAATCGAACTTTAAAGTTTTCAAATCCCACAGCTTTTATGGCGCAGGAAAAAAATGTGGTGGATGAAGCTTTTCCTGGCGATATTATTGGATTATACGATTCGGGCATTTTTAAAATTGGTGATACCTTAACCGAAGGTGAAAAAATGAATTTTAAAGGTATTCCTCAATTCTCTCCCGAATTATTTAAATATGTTGTAAATGCAGATCCTTTAAAAACAAAACAATTAAATAAAGGTCTCGAGCAACTTACCGACGAAGGTGTAGCGCAATTGTTTACTAAAAAAACCGATAATCGTAAAGTGCTCGGCACTGTTGGTGCATTGCAATTTGAAGTTATTCAGCACCGATTAAAGAGCGAGTATTCGGCTTCTTGTAATTTTGAACACATTGCGCTTTTTAAAGCCTGCTGGATAAGTAGTAAAAATAAGAAAAAAATAGAAGAATTTATTTTCGAGAAACTGCATCACATGGCTACCGATAAAGAAGGGCGCCCTGTGTTTTTGGCTGAATCGCCATGGGCATTGCAAATGGCGCAAGAGAAAAATCCTGATATTAAATTTCACTTTATCTCGGAGTTTAAGGAGGATTAATTATTTAATGCCGAGTTCCCATCTCTTGTTATGTGCTGGTAAATTATAAAATCAATTTAGCTCTACCCATAATAGCTATGGTATTGTTGCGCCATAAAGGCGAACAATGAAACCAGTGTTGCACGCAACCGCACGGTGGGGTAGGGGATATCGGGTTATAAATTTGTTACGATGCTTATATTTTGTTTATCAAAATGCAATTTTTTTTAGGAGGTTCGCTTTTAATTTTTTATTTTTTTTCTCTTACTTTTAAAAAGGTTTGACGCATTTTTTTTTATTTTTCCGACTAAATAATTTTTCAAACCTTTTTTTATGTTTATTTTTTTTCAATGCGCAATGCTCATCCCTCCAGCTGTTTAGCAGTAAAAATTTAATTCATATTTTAGCTTCGTAAAAGTTGTTTATTTACTGCCTGTCAGATTTTTGGTGGTCTGCGTTGGTCAAAAGTTAAAATTAGTAACATTGTTCCTTGCTTTTAGCATGATTATTTTTAGGGGTTGCAAGGGGTGAGCTTGTAGTTTTATAAGTTTAGTTTTTGTTGAGGTAATTGTTTTCTTATTGTTTCAATAGCCTTTTATTAGCAGTACTGCTGAGTATTCCAAAATGTCTGATACGTAGAAATGCTTTTGGTAAAATATCTAAACTAAACCTGGTTAGAAACTCCATGGAATTTAATTGTAATTCTTTCTTTCGTCTATTACTTTTGTAATCCTTGCAGGTGAATAAAATTGTGTCATTCGCTTTATCTATAGCAGCAATAGGGTGTTTGCTAATGGCTGCTTTGCAAGTAACCAAGAAAATAACCCAATCATAAATAAATATAATCAATGGAAAAATATCAATTTCAAACCAAATCCAATGATTATTATTCCTGAAAATATATTTAATATTTTAATAAAACTTGGTTTCGCGTACCCTTTTAATTGAAATGCTAAATATCCTTTTAAGCAGTCGGTAAATAATGTAACTATTAGTCCAGTAATAAACTGCGCCAAAACAAGATTTCTATCATTATGAAAATTATTAATAGATAACATCAATGCTCCAAACCAAAAAAATAAAATGGTAGGATTAAAGCTATTAATAAGAAATCCTTTTAGCATTAACTTATTTAAGTCCTTAGTAGAAACTTCATTCGATTCAAATACTTTAGGTTTTTTAATTAAATTACGGATACCAAAATAAATTAATAAAGTACCGCCAAAATAATAAAGAATGTCTAAATATTTTAGTTCTGCAATAGATGCCAGGGCAACAAAAAGAAGAAAAAATATGATAAGAGCATCACTTAAAAAAACGCCAAAGGATAAATAAAAAACTGATTTTAAACTATTTGTAATACCAAGATTAATAATCATAAAAAAAATAGGTCCACAAAAAGTGCTTAATATTAAACCCATAATTATTCCTTGAAAAATAGCTTCCAACATGCAATAAAAATATTTACTTCACAGAATTTATTTTATCTAAAAAATCAAGTACTATTTCTTCTAAATCATCTGTTCCGCTTAAAGCGCCTAACATCCCATACATAGCTGCTGTATTTTCTTTTTTTATTGGTGAGGCAGAACCACTTTTTTTAAATTTGGCAATAGTACCTGAAGGCAATATTTTACTTAAGCCTTTTACCGTTTTTGTCTGCAGATTATTTGCAAAAGAATCTATGCTAAATTTTTTTGCTAATTCAACAGATTCTATAAGGTCCTTTATAAAATCATCAATTACCAATCGATGGATATAGTTTAATGTGAAATGTAAACTGGCAGGAAGCTGCTGTCTTTCAAAATGCCATCCCTTTTTATTGAGAATATCTGCTAGTTTAAAAACATCTAATTTATTAGAATAAAATGCTATTATGCTCATGTCGGGCTCACCAATTATGTTGAGCTCCTTGATAGATTTAATAGCTGCCTTTAATTTATTTGTTGCCTCCATAGTAGCATTTGCCATTTCCAAATAGCCATCCATACCAATGGCATTTAATGCCGCCCAGGCACCTGCAATGCTCCCTCCAGCTCTTGTGCCAGTCATAGTAGGTGAGCCATAAACTCCACCATTCCATTTAGTATATATTGAAAATTGGAATTTTCGTATTTCAGCATTTTTATATAATATAACCGATGAACCTTTGGAAGAGTATCCATATTTATGAATGTCTGTAGAGATTGAAGTAACACCATCAATAAAAAAATCAAATTCAGAAATAGGGTATCCCAATTTTTTAATAAATGGTAACATAAACCCTCCTATACACGCATCTACATGGCAAAGAATATTTTTTTCTTTTGCAATAGCAGCAATTTCCGAAATAGGATCTAAGAGTCCGTGAGGATAAGAAGGTGCAGAACCAACAAGCATAATGGTATCTTTATTAATAGCATTGCGCATAGCCTTAGCATCTGCCCGATAGTCGATACCTAGTTCAACAGGGATAAAATCAATATTAAAATAATGAAATGCCTTCATAAATGCAGGATGAGCAGAAACAGGAAGCACAACATTGGGTTTATTAATATTAGGCTTATGCTTACGCGCCCAGTCCCTAGCTGTTTTCACCGCCAACAAAATACTCTCGGTGCCACCTGTTGTTAAATTTCCTCTTACATTTTCATCCCCGTTAAATAAGTCGGCACACATACTTACAGTCTCGGCCTCCAACTCTGCCAAACTCGGGGTGGCTGTCGGATTTAATGCATTATCTGAGAAATATAAGTCGTATATCTCTTTAATCAATTTAGCGCGATCATCACCAGGATAATATACCAAACAAAATGCTTTTCCTTTTTTCCAATCAATGTCCTTTAATTTCTTGGAATATATATAGTCATGCATTTCTTTACTGCTAGAGGCTTTTGATGGGAAAAGTATTTTTGGCTTATTCATTTTTTTATTTGTAATCCTAATGTATTTATTGTTTTTAACAGCTATTTTGGAAACTAAAATAATTTCAAAAAAAATTATTTTTTAAAGCATACTATTTTATCTATAAAAAAATATTATTAAATTGTATGATAATAATTAAGAAAATACCCAATCTCAAAAGTACTTATTATTTAACGCTTGAGAACAGTTTATATTATTTTTATTTAATATAATTATTCTATTTAAATACTAAAGTACAAAAGTTTAAAAGCCATATCAATACAGGAAATTAATTTGAAAATAATCCATATGATTTAATCAAAAATAGTTGTACGTTTGATATTTTAAAAATGAATTGAAAAATAAATCAAAATTGGAAAGCAATCTGTAAATTTACACAATGGAAAAAAACATAACAATTTTGGGTGCCGGCTTAGTTGGCTCACTTTTATCAATATATTTAGCCAAACGTGGTTATCATGTAAATATTTATGAAAGAAGACCTGATATGCGGAAAACAAAAATCGCCGCTGGAAAATCAATAAATCTTGCATTAAGTGATCGTGGATGGAAAGGGCTAGAAGGTGTTGGTATTGCTGACGAAATTCGGAAAATAGCGATACCTATGTACGGCAGGGCCATTCATCATAAAGATGGTTCAACAGCCTACCAACCTTATGGCAAAGATAAGCAAGCAATTTATTCTGTATCACGCGCCGAAATAAATATGCGTTTGATGGATCTAGCGGAACAACAAAAGAATGTCACTATTTATTTTGACGAACGATGTACTGGCATTGAAAGCAATAATTTAACTGCTCATTTCGAAAACGGTAATAATAAAAAAAAGTCATCTATAAACAGCGATCTGCTTTTTGGCGCCGATGGAGCATTTGCTGCTTCACGATTAAACATGCAACTCGCAAATGATCGTTTTGAATACAACCAACATTTTATTGAAGCCGGATATAAAGAATTATTAATACCTGCAGGTGCAAACGGATCGTTTTTATTAGAAAAAAATGCCCTGCACATATGGCCCCGTGGGAGTTTTATGATGATAGCATTACCAAATATGGATGGGGACTTCACTTGCACCTTATTTTTGCCTTTTGAAGGTGAAAAATCATTTGCAAATTTAAAAAGCCCAGAACAAATAAAACATTTTTTTGAAACTGAATTCGCTGATGCCCTGCCTTTAATGCCAACTCTTATAACCGATTTTACTAATAACCCAAGCTCCTCATTGGTAACGGTAAAATGTTTCCCTTGGATATTTAATAACAAAATAGCACTAATTGGAGATGCTGCACATGCTATTGTTCCATTTTACGGTCAGGGGATGAATTGTGGATTTGAAGACTGCGTAGTGCTCAATGAGCTTATCGAAAAATACCTGGACCCCAATTTGAATGATTTAGATTTAAACGAAAACAGCCAATGGGGAAAAATACTTCAGGAATATCAGGATTTACGAAAACCTGATGCTGACGCTATTGCTGATATGGCAACGATGAATTTTATAGAAATGAGAGATAAAACGGCTGATCCCAAATTTTTATTGCAAAAAAAAATTGAAGCAAGCTTCAGTGAAAAGTATCCTGATAAATGGATACCACTCTATTCCATGGTTACATATAGTCCTCACATAAGATATTCTACAGCTTTTAAAATAGGGGGTGCACAAGAAACTATTATGCAAAAAATTATGTCCATGCCCGACATTGAAAAAATATGGAATACCGTAGAAGTGGAAAATGAAATATTGAAATATTTAAATTAATACTTTTTGTAATAATTAATTAGCCTTAGAAATTAAAGTAAAGACTTTTATTAACTTTGCTATAATTAGATGTAAATTGGAATCAACCAAAATCTATGGAATTAATAATTTAAGAAATTTTAAACCTAGTATTAAAGAATAAGAGAATTTAATCTATAAATTAAATTTATTTTTATAATTGATAGATACAACAAAGTATTAACCCTCCCCCAAAAATATATTTTCAGGTTCCATAACCTATTAATATAATAGGGGACAGAAAAAATAAATTGAAAAAAATAATAAAAATATTATCTCTTAGCATATTTGCTTTCCTGCAATTAAATATACACGCGCAAATAAGTGTTGAAGAACAATTAGCGATACAGTTTTATCAGAACAAAGAATATGACAAAGCCCTTGATTATTACGAAAAATTATACAATAAAAAATCAACGGAACAATTCTATTTAAATTATTTTAACTGTTTAATTCAACTTAAAGATTTTAAAAAAGCCGAGAAAATTGTTAAAAAACAAATAAAACAAAATATAGAAAAAACAGAATTCTATGTAGACTTAGGAATAGTTTATACCTATACCAATGATGCCGATAAAGCTAAAAATACTTGGGAACAGGGTATCAAATCTTCTAAATCCGATGAACAAATACTTCCTCTTGCTAAAGCATTTATAGCAATAAAAGAATATGAGTATGCCATCAAATCCTATCTAAAAGGTAGAAAAACATCAATTAACAATTATCCTTATAGTTTTGAATTAGCTGATATTTATAGTATCACTGGCGACAAAATAGCCATGATAAATGAATATTTAGATGTTTTAGAAATTCAAGATTCATATATACAAAGTGTTCAAAATTCACTACAAACAAGCTTTGGCAATGATGCTGACATCAAGCAAAATGAAATATTAAAAAATGAATTGTTAAAACGTATTGCTAAAAAGCCGGATAAAATAATACTTTCAGAACTGCTAATATGGATGCAAATTCAACAAAAAGATTTTGGAGGGGCATTTCTACAAGCAAAAGCAATTGATAAACGTAAAAAAGAAGAAGGTGGAAGATTAATAGGCTTGGCACAACTTAGTGCAGAAAATGACAACTATGATATTGCAATAAAGGCATATGAATATGTTATTGCGAAAGGTGTCGCAAATAGTCTTTATAAACAAGCACGTACCGAATTATTAGACCTGTATTATAAGAAAATAGTACTGAATGGCAATTACAATACAACAGATTTATTGGAACTAGAGAAAAATTTAAATGTCGCTATTATTGAACTAGGATTAGACGCCAGCTCTGCTAAAATAAGTTCAATTGATGGTTCCAGCTCCATGATAAAAAATCTGGCGCATTTAAAAGCATTTTATTTAGATAAAACAAATGAAGCAATTGAATTGTTAGAAAAAACTATTTTAGTAACAAGCGTAAACTCACAAATGCAGGCTGTTTTCAAATTAGAATTAGCAGACATCTTACTTATGTCGGGAGATATTTGGGAGGCTTCTTTACGCTATTCACAAGTTGAAAAATCATATAAATATGATATAATAGGACAGGAAGCGAAATTTCGCAATGCCAAAATATCATATTATACAGGAGATTTTGTATGGGCACAAGCGCAATTGGATGTTTTAAAAGGTGCTACCGCTAAGCTAATTGCTAACGATGCAATGGATTTATCTTTATTAATTAGCGACGCATTGGCAATTGATACTAATATTGCTCCATTAATGATATTCTCACGTGCTGATTTACTCGCATTTCAAAATAAAGATGAACAGGCAAAAACAACACTCGATTCTATAAATACTTTATTTCCTAATCACGCATTAGCTGATAATGTTTTTTACCAAAAAGCGAAAATAGAATTCAAACACTCTAATTATATTAAAGTTGCTGAATTTTACGATACCATTATAAAATATTACGGGGAAGATATTTTAGGAGACGACGCTCTTTTTAAACTTGCTGAATTAAACCAATATCAAATTAAAAATACAATAAAAGCAAAAGATTTGTATCAGGAATTAATAATAAAGTATCCAGGTAGTTTATACGTGGTAGAAGCAAGAAAACAATTTAGAAAATTGAGAGGTGATAGTTTTAATTAGAAATTTTAACAGTCATTATTTAATAGATAAATGGATTTGTAGTTTTTGAAAACAATGAAATTGAACTTGCACAATTTGTATCAAATAAATATTAAGCCCAATACCATTTTTAATCAATTACTTTAATACTTTATTTTTATTACGCAATATTTAAAATTATAATTCAAATGATAATATATAATATCACAGTAAATATCGAAAATGACGTGCGGGAGGAATGGTTACAATGGATGAAAGAAAAGCACATTCCTGATGTTATGAATACAGGTTATTTCTTAGAAAATAAAATTTGTAAAGTATTGGTGGATGAGGAACAAGGGACAACTTATTCAGTACAATATATTTGTGAAAGCATAGCGAAATTAGAAGAGTATCAACTAAATCATTCGCCTCGTTTACAAAAAGAACATTCCGATAGATATATGAATAAATATGTATCTTTTCGTACCTTACTTGAGGTCTTATAAAAAAAATCTATTTCAGATTTTTTTTATAAATAGCTGGTATATTATAAATTTAACTTTCAAATCCCCATAAATACATACTATAAATGAAGGTAGCAGATACAATGAAAGGTACTGTAAGAGCTAAGAAACATTTGGGGCAACATTTTTTAAAAGATGAAACGATTGCTCTGGGCATTGTAAAAAGTCTGAAGCATCACTCACTTTATAAAAATGTATTGGAAGTAGGACCAGGAATGGGTGTACTCACAAAATATTTAATTAAAGAACCTACTTTTGATACACATCTTATTGAAATAGATAGAGAATCAATTACCTATTTAAAGCGTAATTTCCCTAGCCTCAGTAATAATATAATTGAAGGTGATTTTTTGAAACTCGATTTCAACAATTTATTTAAAAATGAATCATTTGCTGTAATTGGTAACTTCCCTTACAATATTTCTACCGAAATATTATTTAAAGTATTGGATCATAAAAATCAAGTTCCTGAGGTGGTAGGCATGTTTCAAAAAGAAGTAGCTGAAAGGATAGCTTCAAAGCCTAGAAAAAAATCATACGGTATTACTAGCGTATTATTGCA
The DNA here is from genome assembly GCA_945865315.1 of Chitinophaga pinensis. Classification (GTDB taxonomy): domain Bacteria; phylum Bacteroidota; class Bacteroidia; order 2-12-FULL-35-15; family 2-12-FULL-35-15; genus 2-12-FULL-35-15. Next base: position 28,475 of record CAMBDK010000005.1, read on the forward strand.
AGCTTATTATGATATCGAATATTTATTTACAGTTAATGAAGATGTCTTTGTCCCTCCACCTAAGGTGAAATCAGCTGTTATAAGGTTAACCAGAAATACTGTGCAACATTTAAACTGTGATGAAAAATTGTTTAAGCAACTAGTAAAAGCAGGTTTTAATCAGCGCAGAAAAACATTAAGAAATTCAATTAAAGCATTTAAATTAAAACCAGAATACTTAAATCATATTTACCTCACTCAACGTGCTGAAGAATTGTCAGTAGCTGATTTTGTCGCCTTAACAAACATGCTAGAGATAGATATTAATTAAAGAATAATATAATCAAAAAAATTTAAATTACAACGGGGAAATTTTAAAACTTAATTATGAGAAAAATAGTTTTATATCTTTTTTTTTATCTTTTCCATACCACATTGGTTGCCCAGCAAACATTTCCATATAATGGTGTTTCAAACAATAAGCATATTTTTTATGCTTTTACCAATGCTAAAATATTTGTTGACCACGAAATAATAATTGAAAATGGAATTTTATTAATTAAAGAGGGCCTAATTGTTGGTATAGGTGAAAACCTTGAACTACCTAAAGGAACTGTCATATTTGATTTAAAAGGGAAATTTATTTATCCCTCTTTAATTGATGCTTATACAAACTATGGGATGCCCGAGCCTAGGCTAATTACGAAAGGCACAATACCTCAAATGGAAAGTAATTCTAAAGGAGCTTGTGGCTGGAATCAGTCCGTTAAAGCTGAAATTGAAGCACACAGAATTTTTAACTCCGATAGTAAAGCTGCCGAAGAAATGCGCAAAATTGGATTTGGTGCCGTTCTTACCTTTCAAAAAGATGGTATCGTGCGTGGCTCAGCGGCTTTTGTTTCCTTAGCGGATGGACGAGAGAACGAACTAATAATATGCGAGAAAGCAGCAGCAATGTTTTCTTTTGACAAGGGAACTTCTACACAAGATTACCCATCCTCCTTAATGGGTTCTGTTGCACTGTTACGTCAGACTTATTTGGATGCCGATTGGTATAAAAAACAAACTTCCTCCTCTGCAAATATTCCGAATCGTACTATCAAAAATGTTATAGAGCATACTGAACTTAACTTTTCTTTAGAAGGCTTTAATAATTTGCAAAAACTACCACAAATTTTTGAAACAACCGATAAATTAAGTGCATTGCGTGCTGATAAAATCGCTGCGGAATTTAATGTAAAATATATAATAAAAGCTTCAGGAAACGAATATCAGCGCTTAGAGGAATTAAAACTTACTAATTGTAAATTTATTATCCCACTTAACTTCCCTGCTGCATATGATGTAGAAGATGCATATGATGCTCTAAATCTATCTCTTGCAGAACTTAAACATTGGGAAATGGCACCTAGTAATCCCTTTGCATTAGAAAAATATTCTATCCCATTTGCAATTACAACAGCTGATTTAAAAGATAAAAAAGATTTTTGGAAAAATATTCGTAAAGCTATCAGCAATGGCTTATCAGAAAAACAAGCACTGAAATCACTTACTGTTACTCCAGCCGAAATGCTTAATGTTTCAGATAAAGTTGGCAGATTAAAAAATGGTTTTTTAGCTAATTTCATTATAACTTCCGGAAATTTATTTGATGAAACAACTATAATATTTGAAAATTGGATTCAAGGAATTTCATATAAATTAAATGAATACAATAGCCTCGATATTAGAGGTGATTATGATTTAATTATTGATAATAAAGATATTTATAAATTAAAAATTGAAGGTGAAATAGAAAAACTTAAAGGCTCTGTTTTAATAGATACTATTAATACCCCAATTAATATAGCCATTGCTGGAAACTCCGTTTCAATTTCATTTAATACTACTAATGCCAATTATTGCCAAAATGGTTTTTCTGGAGCTATTCGATTAAGTGGTAATATAAATAATGAAACATTAAAAATGATTGGCACTGCTCAAACACCTAATGGCGATTGGTTGGACTGGCAAGCTAAATACAAATTACCTTATATTTCTAAAACAGATTTATTAATAAAAATAGAAACAATAAATTACGGACAAGTTATTTATCCATTTTCTGCCTTTGGTAAAAAACTAGAGGACCGTGATGGGTTCAATAAAATAGTTTATGATTTTAAAAACCGTTATGATGCTATTTTAATTAAGAATATTACGGTTTGGACAAATGAAGCTGAAGGAATATTAAAAAATAAAGATGTTTATATTACAGAAGGCCGAATAGTTCGGATAGCCGATGAGATAAATGCAACTAAGTTAGCTTTTGCAAAAATAATTGATGGGGAAGGTAAACATCTTACTGCTGGTATTATTGATGAACATTCACATATAGCAATTTCAAATGGTGTAAATGAAGCAACCCAAGCATCAAGTGCCGAAGTAAGAATTGAGGATGTTATAAATTCTGAGGATATTAATATTTACCGTCAATTAGCTGGTGGTGTTACTACTGCGCAATTGCTGCATGGTTCAGCAAATCCTATTGGTGGACAATCGGCAATTATTAAATTACGCTGGGGTAAAGCTCCGGAAGAAATGAAGTTTGCAAAAGCCGATGGTTTTATAAAATTTGCTTTGGGCGAAAATGTTAAACAAAGTAACTGGGGGGAATATTATACCACACGATTCCCCCAATCGCGCATGGGTGTTGAGCAAGTTTATTATGATTATTTTACTCGCGCTAAAGAATATATATTAAAACAAAAATCATTTATTGCATTATCTGAAAAAGAAAAGGCATACACAATACCTTATCGAAAAGATTTAGAAATGGAGGCTTTGGCCGAAATTTTAAATAACAAACGATTTATTACTTGTCATTCCTATGTGCAATCTGAAATTAATATGCTCATGCATGTTGCTGACTCAATGGGATTTAAAATCAACACCTTTACACATATTTTAGAAGGTTATAAAGTAGCCGACAAAATGAAACTACATGGCGCAGGTGCTTCTACTTTTAGCGATTGGTGGGCATATAAAATAGAAGTGCAGGATGCTATACCATACAATGCTTCCTTATTAAATCAAATGGGTATTATTACCGCTATCAATTCTGATGATGCGGAAATGGGTCGCAGATTAAATCAGGAGGCTGCAAAATCTATTAAATATGGGAAAATGAGCGAAGAGGATGCTTTGAAATTGATAACGCTAAACCCAGCGAAATTATTACATATCGATTCTAAAGTTGGTAGCATTAAAGTAGGGAAGGATGCTGATTTAGTCGTATGGTCTGATAACCCTTTATCAATTTATGCAAAAGTTGAAAAAACAATTATTGATGGACTAATTTATTTCGACAAGGAGGAGGACTTGATATTACGCAAGGATATTCAAAAAGAACGTTCACGTATTATTCAAAAAATGTTAAGTGATAAAAAAGGTGGTGCGCTAACTCAAAAAATTCACAATAAAATAAAAAAATTAGATGGCTGTGAATCTATAGAATTAGATTATTTGAAGGAATAAAAAAACTCCTAGATAAAAAAATACAATGACTAATATCTATTATAAGCATTATAAAATCGAAGTTTAGAAGATTTAGTATGAAAATAATAATAGGCTTTTATACCATGATAAAAAGAATTATTAATTATAAATCTTGCGCCTGTAAAATTATTAAAAGCTAAATCTATAATTTAAATATTTTTAAATACTTAAGGCAATGAAAAACATCCTTTTTATTATTCTACTTTTAATTACAGTAATTACATCGGCGCAAAATAAAAGCATTTTGCTGATGAATGGTGTTGCCCATTTAGGTAACGATAGCATCATCCAGAATTCCGCTATTGGTATAAAAGATGGAAAAATTATTCTGGTAGGCGATGCACGATCCATTACTTTAGATAAAACTGCATTTAATGAAATAATAAATGTTTTTGGTAAACATATCTATCCAGCTTTTATTGCACCTAATTCAACATTAGGTCTTTCGGAGGTAGATGCTGTTAGAGCGTCGAATGATTTTAATGAAGTTGGAACAATAATACCTAATGTACGTTCATTAATTGCCTATAATACCGACTCGAAAATTATTCCTACAGTGCGAAGTAATGGAATTTTATTAGCTCAAATAACTCCCCGCGGTGGCATAATATCAGGCACTTCAAGTATTATGATGTTAGATGGCTGGAACTGGGAGGATGCCGCTTATAAAATTGATGATGGAATTCACATTAACTGGCCACACATACAATCACATAAATTTTCAGAGGAGGGCAATATGTATCATGGTTATGATGATACAAATAAAGAATATACTAGACAAACTAATGAATTGAAAAAAATATTTGCCGAGGCGAAAGCATATAACAATTCGGAATTTAAAGAAGAGAAAAATCTTCGTTTCGAAGCTATGAAGGCTGTTTTTAATGGTGCTCAATCAGTATTTATTCATAGTAATAATGTTAAAGAAATTATTGAAGCTGTAAATTTTACAAAACAATACGACTTAAAAAAAGTAGTAATTGTTGGGGGAAGAGATTCTTGGATGATTTTAGATTTGTTGCGCGAAAATAATATTGCTGTAATTGTTTCAAGAGTGCACAATCTACCTAAAAATCCTGAAGACGATATTGACTTACCTTTTAAACTTCCTTATTTATTACAAAAAGCTGGAATATTATTTTGCTTAAATAATGGAGGCGATAAGGAAGCTATGGGAACTCGAAATTTACCGTTTATGGCGGGAACAGCAGCTGCTTATGGCTTAACAAAGGAACAAGCATTAAAAGCAATTACATTAAATACTGCGAAAATTTTAGGTATCGATAAAACTACAGGGAGTATTGAACTTGGTAAAGAAGCAAACATTTTTATTTCAACAGGAGATGCATTGGATATGAAAACCAATAATGTAGAAATAGCTTTTTTGAAAGGTATTAGTATTGATTTAAATAATACTCAAAAAATACTTTATGAAAAATATAAAATTAAATATGGATTGAAATAGTTTTTCTCAAATTAATTAATTACCCATTAAGAATGGCGAAGAACCAATTAATTATTAATGTTTCGTAATTTATTGTTTCACTAATCGTGATACCCTTTTTTGTTTAGCATTTGAAACCTCAATTACATAAACACCTTTACTTAGGAGCGACAAATCATATTTTTGATCTATTTCATCTTTACCTATAAAAATATCTGTCATTAACACATTTCCCAAAACATCATAAACTATCAAATTGGTTTTTACTTTTTTATCCAATCCATTAATTGATAGTTGTATTTCATTCGTAAAAGGATTGGGTACAAATTTTACAATGATTGAATTTAATGTTTGAAAAGGGATAATATCGCTTATTAGCGAAGTGATTGTAAAATCATGATCATTAATATCTAAAAATACATTACCAATACTCTCCACTTTTATTCTGCAATTGGATTTCGTTGAACCAACTATTGGCACTATAATGAGTTGACTTCCATCATTTGGTGTATTCGCCAATAAGGTAGAGAATGTTAAACCTCCGTTTATTGAAAGCAAAATATTTACGTTTGAACAACTAACAGGAGATAAATTGGTTCCATTTACACTCCAGGTAACTGTTTGGGAACTGTTTTCAGCCCATACAATGCCGGTTGTATTTGGCGATGATACTGCAAATGGACCTGAAGAAGCAATTATAACCTGTGAACTGGCATAACAAACTCCCCCTCCTCCCATTTTATTATCACGTGCTGTAAATATGAATTTTAAGGTTTGCGGTGTAGAGGGTAAATATTCTCCAATAGTATCGTTATAGTAACCACTCAATACAACATTTAATTTAGGAAACATTCTGCTGGGAGAACTAACAGGTGCGTATGAACGGAAATAAGGAGCTGCTCCGGAGTTCCAGTCATTATCCAGTCCAAGGTCATTTTCTTCCCATTGATACGTGAGCACATCACCATTTATGTCTGTTGCCGAACCTGTTAAGATAAAAGGTGTAGATTGAGGAATGGTGTATGTTGCCGAACCTGTAACTACCGGGGCGTTGTTTCCTGTAGAAGTAATAACAGGACAAATGCTTCCATTTGCATTAGTTGTAAACTCCATGATTTCGTCAAAACTAACAGAATGAAAATAGGCAATACTGTTCAAAGCCACATTATTAATGTCGCATATCCCAGCATAAGCCATGATGGTAACCCCGCTGCCAGGTTCCATTTCTGTATTTAAATTTGCATTTCCGGAACAACTGCCAGTATTTGATGTGAAAGTATGATTTCCACTAAATTGATGGCCTATTTCATGAGCAACATAATCAATATCATAAGGATCACCTACCGGATTGGAACCACCCGTAATAGCACTTGCTTTTATACCTGAATAACAAACACAACCTAAATAAGCAAGCCCGCCACCTCCAGTGCTAAACGTATGGCCAATATCATAATTGGCATCACCAATCAAATTATCAATAACGGTTTGGCTCTCAGCTATAAGTATACTGGCATCATCATTACCTGCGAAAGGATCATTGTTTTCATCAGCATATAAAATACTAGTTTCGTTCGATACTAATATTAATTTAACTGCAACTTCGGTTTCGTATACACCGTCAACACGATTTACCGAAGTAACTACGACCGACAATATTTGAGAAACACTAGGACTTGATAAACCAGTTGCTGCTTGTGCGTATTCGCCGGTACACGCAACTGCTAAGCGGAAAGTTCTCAAGTTTTCACCTGCGCATATCATTACTCTCAGTTTTTTTTCCGCGCCTATTGAAAAATCTTCTTTTTTTTTAACTTTTTCTGGAATGATTACACTTTTTTCAGGAATTATTTTGCTTGCATCCTTTTTAAAATCAGCAGTGTAATAGGAAATGTAATCCGATACATTATTTCTACAATAAGGATCAATAAAAATATCACCGGCAGGCATACGGATCATGGCATGAAACCCAAAATCATTCCAGTCCAATTTCCCGAAAAAATTGGCTCCATCAGTGCTTTTTACATTAAATGTTTTAATGTTGGGGAATTGAGCCGCCAGTTCAGGAGTCATAACAGGAGATTCAACAACTCTGAATTGTTGAATAGAACCATCTGGTAATGGCAATTCAATAATTACTGGAGAATTGGCAAGCGCCATATTCTTTTCGTTAGGGGATGAAAAAAGAAGTGTCTTTAAATTATGATCAATCAGGTGATATGTTTTATAAAGTTTGGGAATGATGGTGCGTTCAGCACTTACAACAATTTCTGATTCATTAATTGGTTTCCACAAAGCTGAATTATCCTGCGCCTGAAGGTTATTTATAAAAATAAAAATAAAAAAAATGTAGAGTATTTTTTTCATGATAAACTTTATTAGTTAATCTCAAACAAATATATTATTTTTTTTTATCGAATACAACATAATTAATATCCTTTCAAAAGAAAAAGGTAAACCTATATTTTTTTAAAACTCATTTTCTAAACCTTCCTAATCCAATACCAAGCTTGCGTTTTTATTTAGATTGCGCTTTATTTTTATTCTAATTTATTCCCAAAAATATTGCTCAAAAGTTTGTATATCAACAAATTACATTTATTGGTTTTTGTTGTGAATTTCTGTGCTTAAAATTATGTATATATCCTTGTATATTTTAAATTAATAATAGTACTTTTGAATCAGTAAATAACCGTTACAGTTTAATTTAATCAATGGGTTTAATTGACACATTTTGATGAAATTAATTTATAAAAAAATTACACATTTTATTAAAATAAAAATATTTGAAACCAACCGACATTAATGACCCGGAGTACTTCCATAAAGTAGTCGACTGCCAGCATGCCTGTCCTGCTCATACTCCAGTTCCTGAATACATTAGACTGATTGCAGAAGAGAAATACACAGAGGCCTATATGATCAACTGGGATTCTAACGTATTTCCGGGAGTGCTTGGCCGCACCTGCGACCGTCCTTGCGAGCCAGCGTGCCGTAGAGGGCGTATTGACGAGGAGCCTGTAGCTATTTGTCGCTTGAAGCGTGTTGCTGCTGATAATAAAGGGGATGTTAAAAAACACATGCCACAAGGTCCTTTCCCCTCTAATGGTAAAAAAGTAGCATTAATTGGCGCAGGACCAGCATCGCTTACTGTTGCTCGCGACCTTGCTACTATAGGCTACGAACTGCATTTATACGATGAACATAAATTGGGTGGTGGATTTATGAGAAGCCAAATTCCAGCATTTCGTCTTCCCGAAACTGTTCTAAATGAGGAAGTAAATTTTATTCTCGATTTAGGAATTCATACCCATTTTAATACTTATGTTTCTAGTCTTAAAGAAATACTTTCTAAAGATTATGATGCTGTTTTTGTAGGTACCGGCGCACCTCAAGGGAGAGATTTACCTGATTTGATTGGTAGAAAAGAAGGAGCAGCAAATATTCATATCGGAATTAATTGGTTAGGAAGTGTTGCCTTCGAGCATACGAAACATATAGGAAAAAAAGTAATTGTTTTAGGTGGCGGAAATACAGCGATGGACTGCTGCCGCACTGCCCGTAGATTAGGAGGGGAACAAGTAAAAGTTGTTGTGCGAAGTCCTTTTAAAGAAATGAAAGCATCACCCTGGGAAAAAGAAGATGCCGCTCATGAAGATATTCCTATTATTGATAACCATGTTCCTAAATCTTTTGTTGTTGAAAATGGTGTTTTAGTTGGAATGACTTTTGAAATTGTAAAGGCTGTATATGACGCTAATGGCAAAAGACAGCTTATTGCAGAAGGTGGCCCTGATGTTTTTATTGAGGCCAACGATGTGCTAATTGCAGTGGGTCAAGAAAATAGTTTCCCTTGGATTGAACGCGACCTTGGTGTTGAATTCGATAAATGGGGCATGCCTGTTGTTGATCCTGTTACTTATGCATCTACTAATAATAAAGTTTTCTTCGGTGGTGATTCCTCTTTCGGACCAAAAAACGTTATTACAGCAGTTGCTCAAGGTCATCAAGGTGCTATATCTATTGATCTTTTTTGCATGAATAAAGATTTGAATGTTCGCCCTTCTCCATATGTAAATTTGGTAAGTCAAAAAATGGGTATTCATGAATGGGCCTTTGATAGTGCTGTTGTAGATGACGATAGATATATTGTTCCACAAGCGGATAAAAAATTAACGCTACTTAATAGAAAAAAAGAAGTAGAGCTTGGCTTTGATCATATTACTGGTTATAAAGAAGCTGAACGCTGCCTTAATTGCGATGTTCAAACTGTTTTTACAACTGATAAATGCATAGAATGTGATGCTTGTGTTGATGTTTGCCCGGTTGCATGCATCACTTTTACTGAAAATGCCGAAGAAAATGATTTAAGATCAATGTTAAAAGTGCCAGCTACTAATTTAAGTCAAAGCCTTTATGTATCTAGTGAATTACCAACAAAAAGAGTAATGATAAAAGATGAAAATGTATGTCTGCATTGTGGATTATGTGCTGAACGATGCCCAACTGCAGCATGGGATATGACCAAATTCTTTTATAACGTAACTAAAGCAGAAAAAAAAGCATGTCATTAATTGAAAATAAAGTAAACGATTTTGTTGTAAGATTTGCTAATGTAAATGGAACAGGCTCTGCCAGTGCTAATTTTCTTTTTACTAAAGCAATTTTCAGAATGGGTATCCCTGTTACTCCAAAAAATATTTTCCCCTCCAACATACAAGGTTTACCTACATGGTACGAAGTACGGATTAGTGAAAAAGGATATTTAGGACGCAGAGAAGGTATCGATTTTGTTGTTTCTGTGAATCCACAAAGCATGTTAAATGATGTGCAAAGCGTTAAAGCTGGTGGATATTTTTTATACGACAGCTCAAAAAAATTGCATGATCAATATATTCGTCAAGACATTAATTATATTGGTATACCATTGATGCTAATGTGTAACGAAGCATATACTGACCCACGACAACGACAATTATTTAAAAACATAGTTTATGTAGGAGCGCTAGCTGCGTTGTTCGAAATTGAGTTTGATGTGTTAGAGGAACTTCTTGGAGAACAGTTTAAAGGTAAAGAAAAATTAATACCAGCCAATGTTAAAGCCCTCAAATTGGGTGCCGATTATATTTATGCAAATTTTAAATACCCTTTAGATATTCGTGTTGAAAGACGTAATTTGATTGGTAATTCTATCATGATTGATGGCAATTCAGCTTGCGGATTAGGAGCTGTTTATGCAGGTGCTACAGTTGCTGCATGGTATCCTATTACACCATCAACCTCCGTGGTGGAAGCCTATAACGCATACGCTGAAGAGTTTCGTGTAAATAAAATTACTGGCAAGAAAAACTTTGCTATTATTCAGGCTGAGGATGAGCTATCTGCTATAGGAATGGTTATTGGAGCTAGCTGGAATGGAGCACGTTCCTTCACTGCTTCAAGTGGTCCTGGATTATCCTTAATGAATGAACTACTTGGACTAGCCTATTTTGCTGAAATACCAACCGTTTTAATTGACGTGCAGCGTACTGGTCCATCAACAGGTATGCCTACTAGAACGCAACAATCGGATATTCTGGAAGCCGCTTATGCCTCGCATGGTGATACTAAACATGTTTTGCTTTTCCCTTCCAACCCTAAAGAATGTTTTGATCTTACTGTAGATGCATTTGATCTTGCTGAATATCTTCAAACACCAGTGATAATGCTTACCGATCTCGATCTTGGAATGAATGACCATATTTCTGAACCATTTGAATGGGATGATAAACGGGAATACAACAGAGGCAAAATCTTGGACGCTGCTGCACTTGATAATATAGTGAAATTTGGACGCTACCTAGATGTTGATAATGATGGTATTGCCTACCGTACCTACCCAGGTACGCATCCTACCAAAGGATCTTTTTTTACCCGCGGTACTTCTCGTGATGAGTACGCTACTTATTCTGAAGATAGTGGAGCTTATAAAAGAAATGTTGATCGCTTAATTAAAAAATGGAACACAGCAAAAGATATAGTCCCTGCACCTCAGGTGTATCAAGATAAAAACAAAAGTGAATATGGCATTCTTTTTTTCGGAACCTCTCAGTGTTCCGCTGAAGAAGCAATAGACTTATTGAATCAAAAAAAAATAATTGTAGATGCTATCCGCATAAAGTCTTTCCCATTCAACAAAACTGTGCAAGATTTTATTGATTCTCATGAAAAAGTTTTTGTTATTGAACAAAATCGCGATGCACAAATGAAAAGTTTACTACTTATTGAATTAGTAGCTAACCATCAAAAATTAATTTCTGTTCTTAATTATGATGGTATGCCTATCACAGCAGAAAATATTTTCAATCAAATAACAAATCAAATTTTATCTCTTAAATCTAGCCCATTAAAAGAGGAAGCAAATGGTAAAAAAAACAAACAAAATTCAATAACAAACTAACATACTCAGCATCATATTTAGCTTAATGCTAATATGATGAGAGTTATAAAATATCATTATGTCTTATACCCGTCCGAAATTCCGCCATCCCGAACTTATTAAAAATAAATTAGGATATACTGTTGATTATTATGAAGGTGCTCTCTCTACATTGTGTGCTGGATGTGGACACGATTCAATAAGTGCAGGAATTATCCAAGCCTGTTATGAATTAAGTATTGAACCCCATCGATTAGCGAAACTTTCAGGAATAGGTTGCTCGTCGAAAAGCCCCGCCTATGTTCTTAGTAATTCTCATGGATTTAATTCTGTTCATGGAAGAATGCCTTCTGTAGCTACAGGAGCAAATCTTGCTAATAAAGACCTCATTTATTTGGGCGTTTCCGGTGATGGTGATACTGCATCAATTGGTATGGGACAATTTGTTCACGTTATCAGAAGAAACCTAAATATGCTTTACATAGTTATGAATAACGGTTGTTATGGCCTTACTAAAGGTCAGGACTCCGCCACTGCAGATCAGGGATCCAAAAACAAAACAGGCAATATTAATTTATTCGAAGCTATTGATTTGGCAAGTTTATCTCTCGAACTTGGTGCCACTTTTGTTGCCCAAAGTTTTTCGGGCGATAAAACCCAGTTAGTGCCGCTCATTAAAGCTGGTTTAAAACATCCTGGATTCGCTTTTATTAATGTAATTTCTCCCTGTGTTACTTTTAACAATAATGTAGGTTCTACAAAATCATACGATTTCGTGCGAGAGCACATTGCTGCTACCTCAACTATTGATTTTGTTCCTGAAATGACTGAAATAACTGCTAAGTATGACGAAGGAACAACTAAAAAAGTGAAAATGCACGATGGCTCTTTTATCTCATTAAATAAACTTTCTCAAGATTGGGATCCATTGGACAGGCTATCTGCCGTCACCGCTATTCACAATGCAAGAGCAAAAAATGAAATATTAACAGGTTTATTATATGTAAACCCTGACTGTAATGACTTGCATCAAATGCTAAGAACTTGTGATAAGCCTTTAAATACACTTTTAAAATCAGATCTTTGTCCAGGAGCATCAATGCTAAACGAAATAAATGCAGACCTTAGGTAAAAGCTTAATTATAAAGTGCATGAAATAATCTTTTAGAAATCTTTTATCTCTCAACACCAAAGAACTTAAATTTATTTATTTTAATTAGTTTACCACCAAATTTTTCATCTAAATTATGCCTACCGAAAATATAAGCATGAATTATTTTTCTGGAAAATTAATAAACTGGTACTTACAAAATAAAAGAGACCTGCCATGGAGGAATACAAAGGATCCTTATTTAATTTGGCTCTCTGAAATAATATTACAGCAAACAAAAGTAGAGCAAGGCTTATCTTATTATTTTGCTTTTGCAAAAGAATTCCCTACCGTAAAAAGTTTAGCACAGGCCGAAAATAATAAGGTAATGAAATTATGGCAAGGCTTAGGTTACTATTCACGGGCTCGTAATTTACATGAAACAGCAAAAAATATAAGCGAAAATTATTATAGCCTATTCCCAAATACTTACAATGAACTTCTTAAATTAAAAGGTGTAGGAGATTATACTGCAGCTGCAATTGCGTCATTTGCATTTGATAAACCTCATGCTACTGTAGATGGAAATGTGTACCGTGTTTTGTCACGAATATTTGGCATCAGTACTCCTATCGACAGCAATGATGGAAAAAAAGAATTTAACCAATTAGCAAATGAATTAATAGATAAAAAAAAGTCGGGAACTCATAACCAAGCCATCATGGAATTTGGTGCTATACAATGTAAACCAATTAATCCAAAATGTTCCATTTGTCCATTCAGTGAAATGTGTTTCGCTTTTGCTAATAACAAAATAAAAGAATTACCTTTTAAAGCAAAAAAAATATTGGTTCGTAAGCGCTTCTTTAATTATATCGTGTTGAACCATCACTCATGCATCATAATTAATAAGAGAGAGGAAAAAGATATATGGATAAATCTTTACGACTTTCCACTAATTGAAACTGAAAAAGAAATTGATGAAGAAGAATTTTTAAATTCGAAAAATTGGAAAGAATTTATACTAAATAAAAAATATATAATAAAATCAGTTTCAATTACTTACAAACATATTTTAACTCACCAGAAAATTTATGCTCGCTTTTGGGAGATAGAATGTGATAAAATATTTACAAAATCTCTCCCGAAAACATGTATTAAAATTAATAGAAAAGATATTTTTCATTACCCTGTTCCAAAACTTATTGAAAACTATTTGAACTCAAAAGGATCTAAAATCATAAATAAAAAATAATTATTGAAAAATAAAATTTTTAATAAAAAAGGTAGCAAATTCATTAATTAGTGTCTGTCCATAGAGTCGAGAGTCTGAACTATAATTTTAGAGTTCGAGGCTTTCGTAGTTTTGAAAATCAGCAGTTTATATTTGTAAATGACTGGTTATTAAAACAAGAATAACGAAGACCCGAGTGAAACAAACTCACGAATGCCTTTAAAAATAATATATTTATGAGTAAATCGGACATTATAGAAAGACTCTAATTAGAAAGAAGTTCAAAATTAGCTGTATCAAAGGATTTCCCGTTAATCAAAATCTCTATCCTGTGTATTCCAAAATAATGTTTCCGTGTTGTAAAATCTTTAAAAAAGATTTTTTTTGATACGAATATTGTTTGTTTTGACAATAAATCCATCTGCTTTAATTTAAAAACTTTAGCTGATAGTTCGCCAGATTTTTTTAAGTAATGAATAGCAAAATCAATAACTAATTTTTGCATTAATAATTTTCTGGATACTACAGAAAATTCAAATTGCAAGTATTCTCCCAAATATATTTTTGATTTATTTAACTTAAAATTTATAACATTAATTTTAATATTTTTTTTGAAATCGAAAATTAAAAGAGCTTTAGAATTTCCTTTTTTAATAAGTGTTCGGCTTGCGTGTTTTATTATCCATAGGGTATTTGGATTAGTTTTATCCCAAGTTCCTAAAATGTTAAGTAAATAACTTACATTATCTTTTGAAATATCATTTAAATGATTCGCTACCGATTTCATTACATATTTGTCATCATCAGCCTTTAATTTTTCCAATATAGATTGAGTAATACCAGGATTTTTAATTACTTCGTCTAGTTTAAACGACCAAGGTAATCGTGGCCTGCTGCCTTCAGAAGCTAAGCGCCTTACATGATAGTTTTTATCAGCAGCCCAATTATCCATTATATTGATAGTCTTTTTAAAATCACGTCTTAAAAATTCTCGAATCGCAAATTCGGATGAGCCAAATTGTGTGAAATATTTTAATGCTTCCATCGACAATATAAAATCATTATGGCCATACAAGCCAACAAAATCTGGAAATACAAGAGATGTATAACCTTTTTTTAACTTCGGAATCACTTGTATCATTATTCCCATTGATTTTTTATAATCCAATGGCAATTGTTTTTTTAATACAATAGAAGTTTTACGCATTCGCTCATTAAGAGACAAAGGCGTTATATTTTCCGTCATATCAATAACAAACTTTTCTGGCTTAAAATGTATATGTACCCTACTAAACTCTTCAGCAAGATGCTCAAAGAATTTTATATTAAACATATTCTTTAGTGGTTCTGCCATTAAAAAGTTGCTAATAATTTTTTAATTAATTTATTAGTATGATAAAACAAGAATTATAAATTGGAAACCAATTAGGAATTAAAAAGCTCCATAACAGTTATCTCAGGCGATATACCTATCCTCCCCGGGTAACCTAAAAAACCTACACCACGGTTGACATATAAATATTGATTTTGCTGATTATATAAGCCCGCCCATTGTTTATAAGCATATTGTGAAGGGCTCCATCTAAACCCCGGTATCTCAATCCCAAATTGCGCACCATGGGTATGACCACTGAAAGTAATATCAATATTTTTAAATTTTTCTATCACCTCTAAATTCCAGTGCGAAGGATCGTGCGACAGCAACAATTTAACTGGATAATTTTCAGCACCTGCATAAGCTTTTTTCAAATCCCCATATTTTGGAAAATTGAAATTCCCTCCCCAGTTTTCAATTCCTATTATTGCAATTTCAGCATCATTTTTTTTAATAGTAACATGCTCATTCATTAATAGTTTCCAGCCTATTTTTGAATGCACATTTTTTAGACTTTCTAGATTTTTAGTTTTGGCTATTTCACTTTCCCAAGTTACATAATCGCCATAATCATGATTACCAAGGGTGCTGTAAACACCCAATGGAGCCTTTATTTTACTTAAAACCTCAATAAGCAAATCTGTTTCAGAAGCCCTGTCATTAACTAAATCTCCAGTAAAAAATATAATATCAGGATTTTGTTTATCAATGATTTTCACAACTTCCTCTAAAGGTGAAGATGAAACAAAGCTACCCGAATGAATGTCTGAAATTTGTATTATTTTCAATCCATTAAATGCTGATGGAAGATTTGGTAAAACTATTTTAATAGAATGTACTTTATAATTAAAAGCTCCTTTAATAATACCATATATTAATCCAGAAAATGTGAATAATGAAAACCCTAATGCTATTTGATTTAAAAATTTCAACCTTGAAATTGAATGCACATTTTCAACAATATTTTCTTTGGTTGAAGTTACCATGTAGCTTCCAATCCACCGAAACAATCGAATTAAATCATCTGTTAATATAAATATAGAACCTATAATTTTACTGATCAATAGGATTAATAGTGTTGCAAATAAATATATTCTAATATATTTTGGTAAATCATTAATTGATAAAAAAACATAAGTAAACAATACGAAAAATGTAAATAATGTAATTCCCCAATAAATAAAAAATGCAAGTGATTTTTTAATTGCTGTGCTTTCTTTTAATATAAGCGAAATGGCTTGATAAAAATATAAATCAATTAAAAATAGAAATATAGCAATAATAAAAAATCGAATAGTCATTGTCATTTTTTTAAATTATAAAAAATTATTTTAAAAATACAAAAACCAATTATATTTTAAAAATTATTTATGTTAATAATAGTAATAAGTATGTATATAGCGCTATTTTACAAACGATTTTTTGATCATTTTTATTTCTAATATTTATTTATTTTTTCTTTAATAAAAAAACATACATTTGGGTTAGCCTTATTCATTAAAATTAAGACTGAATTTGTCAAAATAATTTATTTACAAACTGCGAATTAACACATTTTAAATTTATCATTACCATACTATTATAATATAAGTTCATTTAGTATTTGTATACAAAAATATGAGAATAGATATAATAACTATTTTACCTCAATTATTAGAAAGTCCTTTCCAACATAGTATATTAAAACGAGCTATTGATAAGGAAATTGTAGAAATTAATTTAATTAATTTACGTGATTATTCTACACAAAAACAAAAAAGTGTCGACGATTATGCTTTTGGTGGAGGAGCTGGTATGGTTATGAGAATTGAACCCATAGCTAATTGTATAGCAGCATTAAAGGCGCAGCGAAATTATGATGAGATTATATACACAAGCCCTGATGGTGAAACATTAAATCAAAAAACAGCCAATCAATTGTCTACTTTTAAAAATATCATTATCCTTTGTGGGCATTATAAAGGGGTAGATGAGCGTGTACGCAAGCATTTAATTACAAGAGAAATATCTATCGGTGATTATGTGCTTTCTGGTGGTGAGTTAGCCGCTGCCGTTTTGTGCGATAGCATTATACGGTTAATACCCGGCGCAATTTCAGATGAAACTTCGGCATTAACAGACTCTTTTCAAGATAATTTATTGGCTCCTCCAGTATATACAAGACCCGCTGAATATAACGGATGGAAGGTGCCCGATATATTATTATCAGGACATAATAAAAATATTGAAGAATGGAGACACGAGCAAAGTATTGAACGAACAAAAGAAAGAAGACCAGATTTATTGAAATAAAACTCGTTTATACGGCTTTTCTATTTTTATTGATTTAATCTCATTAAATAAGATTAAAAAATATAAAATCAAACCCCATATGGTGGTTAAACCACTACTTAAATTAAACTTTTAATCTAAAATTAAATTATTTACCAGAATTTAAATTTTAAATCTTTAGCCAGACTTTTTTACTTTCATTTTAATTAATTGCATATAATTCTAATAATCAATTACTTAAATAAAAAGGTGGTGAATTTAGTTTTAACTTTATCAACAATTACTATGGATTCGTTAATAACATATTTTTATTTTTAGTAAATTTTGCTATATTTTTGCATAATAATTGGTGATAATGTTGACGATAAACCCAAAAGAAGTACCTGTTTCCGTTTTTCATAGTTATTTGCTTGGTGCTGTTGCTCCTCGTCCTATTGCTTTTGCAAGTACTATAGACAAGGAAGGCAATCCTAATCTAGCACCCTTTAGCTTTTTTAATGTTTTTAGTGCTAGCCCTCCTATTGCAATTTTTTCTCCTGCACGCAGTGGTAGGACCGGACAAACAAAACATACCTATAATAATATAAAGGAAATCCCTGAAGTTGTTATTAATATGGTTAATTACGACATGGTTCAACAAACTTCCTTGGCTAGTACCGAATATCCAAAAGGTGTTAATGAATTTACAAAGGCCGGATTTTCGGCTATTTCATCGGAATTAGTAAAACCATTTAGAGTAAAGGAATCACCAGTTCAGTTAGAGTGTGTTGTAAATCAAGTGATTGAGCTTGGGCAAAATGGTGGCGCAGGTAATTTAATTATTTGCGAAATTCTATTGATGCATATCAACGAAAATGTATTAGATGCTAATAAGCAAATAAATCCTAATAAAATTGACTTGGTAGGTAGTTTAGGAGCAAACTGGTATAGCAGAACCTCGGGAAATGCACTGTTTGAAGTTGCAAAACCATTGATGAATTTAGGGATAGGAATTGATCAAATTCCTGAGTATATTCGCAATTCGAAAATATTAACTGGCAATAATTTAGGACAGTTAGCAAATGTTGAAAATATACCAACTAACATGGAGGTAGAGGAATTTAAAAATTCAAACGAAATCAAGGAAGTAATGAATACATACGAAATAGACAAACTTGAAAATAGCCTGCATCATATTGCAAAAAAATATTTGGAAAATGGCAAAGTGGAAGTAGCATGGAAAATTCTATTACTAGAAAAAAATTGATACTATCCATCAACAGTAAGCTATTAAATTAAATATTTGAATCTTTAGGTATATAATTATAATACAATATTAGAAGATTGAAGATATGTTTTTAAAAAGGAAAAAAATTAAATAATAAATTATAATCAACAATTTAACAATTAAAAAAAATGGACATAACAGGAATCTTAAAAGTAAAAAGCGAAGCACAGCAAGTATCTGACAAATTTAAAAAAAGAGATTTTGTTCTCACCGACAACTCCTCTCAATACCCTCAACACATATCATTTCAATTAACTCAAGACAAATGTAATTTGATTGATGTATATAATGTTGGAGCAGAAATAAAAGTACATTTTAATTTGCGCGGTCGCGAATGGGCTAGCCCACAGGGTGAAATTAAATATTTTAATACTCTTGAAGCATGGCGTATTGAAGGTGGTGCTAATTCCGGTCCAGCAAATACATCTTCCACCAAAAAAGAAGGTTTTTCAGAACCTATTACTGCAGCGACAGAAAGTGATGATTTACCGTTCTAAAACCTTTCGTTTATATTAAGAAAAAAGGAGAGTTATTTAAATAAATAACTCTCCTTTTTTTTATTTAATATATTACCTGATCCTCATCTATAACTTTAACATCCAAAGAATCACGTAAACCATTTGCTAGCAATACAAAAGCTAGAACAATAAACATGATTGCCAATCCTGGCAGAAATGCCAAATATGGAGAGTCCCCAATAATATAACCCCTGTGCGCATTAATCATAGAACCCCACGATGCTGTTGGAGGCTGCGATCCAATACCTAGAAAACTTAAGCCCGCTTCAATTAATATTGCAGCAGCAAAATTTGCAGCTGAAATAACTATTACTGAACCCATCACATTTGGCAATACATGACGCACTATAATTCTAGCATTAGAAAACCCCAAAGCTCTTGCAGCCTCTATAAAATCTTTTTCGCGCAAACTCATTATCTGCCCTCTAACAACTCGTGCTACCTCTACCCACATAGTTAAACCTACGGCAATAAATACTTGCCAAAACCCCTTACCTAATGCCAATGTTAAAGCTATTATAAGTAATAATGTTGGAATTGACCATACAACATTGATAAACCAAATAATTACATCATCCACTCTACCCCTATAATAGCCTGCAAGGGAACCCATTAAAACTCCTATTATTACTGAAATAAAAACTGCAATCAAGCCTACCGAAAAAGAAACCCTTGTTCCAATTATCAAACGGCTCAATAAATCACGACCTGCTGGATCTGTTCCCAAAATAAACTTCTTAGTAATAATATTATTTTTCTCAATTTCAACTTGTAACTCTTTTATAGTTTTTTTTAATTTACGGCTGTTTTCAAATTCATAAAATTCTATATAGCCATTTTCTAAATTATTTTTTATTTCTTTATGGCAATCTAAAGCATAAATAACATCGGCAAGGTTAAATTTATATTCATTTCCTTTTATATTTTTTTCACCCGTATATTCGAGCAGAACAATTTCGGCACCTTCAAACCTATAATTAGCAAAAGGGATATAACGGTAATCACTAACTTTACCAAACATCATTTTAGAAAAAAAGTTTGATTGATGTTTAGGTTCATTCTTACAACTTTGAAGCATTTGCACCTTAAATCCTGGTGGTTTTTTTGAAAGTTCAAGCAATTGTTCATTCGCATCAGGGCTTGAATCTGGCGTTATTGAATAACCTAGGATAGAAATTAACATGCACAATGCAATTATTGACAAACCAAATACTGCCAACTTGTTTTTTTTAAAGCGCTGCCAGGCTAAATAAGAAAGGGAATATGAATAATTTTTATTTCTTTTTATTGCCATTTGTAATATAATAAAAAAAACTTAAGATGGTTGTGTGACAAAAATGAAAAAATTAAGAAATTGAATAACGTTTTTAAAATTTTTCTGCCTAAAAATAATAACAATATATGAATAATGCATGCTTTAGAT
Source organism: Chitinophaga pinensis (assembly GCA_945865315.1). Classification (GTDB taxonomy): domain Bacteria; phylum Bacteroidota; class Bacteroidia; order 2-12-FULL-35-15; family 2-12-FULL-35-15; genus 2-12-FULL-35-15. Next base: position 49,025 of record CAMBDK010000005.1, read on the forward strand.
GAAGATTAGTGTAGTTTTCGAAATAACTCCCGCAAATTAAATGGTTCAAAAACTGTGTGTTTTTCTTTTATCCTGATACAAAAGAAACAAAAAATCAAGAATAAACGATTTCTCCCCACCTGCAACCCTGCATCGCGTTTTTTCATTCCTCACGCGCGTTTTCATAAGCATATTTTTTGCAAAAAAATGAAAACTTCTGTTTTTATTAACATATCTATTTTGTCTAAATTATTTTGAAAGCTTTACTTAGAGCTATAAATTATTAAAATAAGATCGGTTGTTATCCATGTATTTTAAAATAGATATGTTTTATTTATTATTTTTTAAAATAAATAGCCTATTTTTCTCAGGTTTTTTAACTTTGTAAACCAATACAAAATATCGATTATTAGAAGCTCAATTCTAAAATAAAAAAACGAAAAATTTATTTTCTTTTGCTAATGATTTTACAAAAAATAAACTAAAATTGATACTTACAAAAAATACTGATAAAATAATTTTAGGCATTGACCCAGGAACTAACATAATGGGCTATGGTCTTATTAATATTAGTGGGAATAAGATGGAATTGATAGTGATGGGGATTTTGCGTCTCGAAAAAATTGGTGATCACGCGTTAAAGCTTCATAAAATTTTCAACCGTGTTATTTCATTAATTGATGAATATAAGCCCGATGAATTAGCCATCGAAGCTCCTTTTTTTGGAAAAAATGTTCAATCCATGTTAAAATTGGGAAGAGCTCAAGGGGTGGCTATTGCGGCTGCACTGTCAAGAGATATTACAATACAAGAATATTCTCCCAGAAAAATCAAACAATCTATAACAGGGAACGGAAATGCTTCGAAAGAGCAAGTTTCAGCCATGTTAAAAACACTTTTAAACTTTAAAGAAAGTCCAGAATTTTTAGATGCTACTGATGGATTGGCAGTGGCTGTATGTCACTACTTCCAACGCAAACCTGGTGAAACAAAAAAAACATACAACAGCTGGAAGTCGTTTTTAACTGAAAATCCAGGTAAAAAAGGATAAAATAAATAACCGAGCTTAATTATTGAAATTCCGAACGTATTTTCTGAGCCATAGTAATGAGTTCATCCTGAGATGGTTTTAATTTAGGCTGTGTAAAATTTAAGTCATTGGAGGTATTCATGGGCACTAAATGAATATGTGCGTGAGGAACTTCTAAACCGATCACTGCAACACCTATTCTTTTGCATTTAACCGCTTTTTTTTGACCCTTAGCAACAAACTTGGCAAAAACTACCATTTCTGCTAAGGCTATGTCATCCATGTCAAAAATATAATCCGTTTCTTTTTTCGGTATCACTAAAATATGACCAATTACAAGCGGGAAAACATCTAAAAATGCTAAGAATTTTTCATTTTCAAAGATCTTATAACAAGGTATTTCTCCATTAACTATTTTTGTGAATATACTTGACATAACTATATTGTTTCGTGCTAATTCTTTAATATAAAGCTGCGGAAATTAATGATTATCTACTTATTTCAAGTACTTCCAATTTAATGCTACCAGAAGGAACAATTATATTAGCTATTTCACCAGCTTTTTTGCCTAATAATCCTTTACCTATTGGCGAATCAACGGATATTTTGTTTGCTTTTAAATCTGCTTCATTTTCTGCAACAAGTGTATATGCCATTATTGAACCATTGGCAATATTTTTTAATTTAACTTTTGATAGGATAAGTACTTTGGTTGCATCCAATGTGGAAGCGTCTATCAAACGAGCACTGCTCATTATTTCTTCCATTTTCGAAATCTTTAGCTCAAGTAATCCTTGAGCTTCCTTAGCAGCATCGTACTCTGCATTCTCCGATAAATCTCCTTTATCTCGTGCTTCAGCAATTTGCTTAGAAATATATAAACGCTCATGCGTTTTTAATTGATGTAATTCATCTTTAAGCTTTTTTAATCCTTCTTCTGTATAATATGAGATGTGTGACATGTTTTTTTATTAATGACAATTATTAAAATAAAAAAGAATCTTTTCGGTTCAAGCGAAAAGACTCTCCTGATTAATATAAATTATTTTTTCTTACTATTTTTTAATTTTACGTAACAAGGATAATGCCAAAGTAAAAAAAACTACCCTCTTTTAATATTATAAATTAATTCTTGCACCTATTGAATGTGTTCCATTAAAAGGGTTTGTTGCCCTATAGGAATAATCAATAGCGAAGGTGGACTTGTTTTTTCCAAATGGCATTTCAAAAGTGAATCCTGCGCTAGGTCCTGTAAAAGCAGACGTTCTTTCCTCTGTTTTTAAAATCCCCTTTTCATAGCAATACCCTACGCGCAACATTAAAATTTCTTTCCACCCATATTCAACACCTATTTTAAATTGATCTTTACCAAATGAATAAGAGCTGTAATTACCCATAGTAGTAATTCTATGCGTTTTTTTAGAAATGCTATCTTCTAAAATATATAAATCATAACCAACTCCAATATTTAAAAAGGAAGGTAATTCATATTGTGAAGATCTTTGCTCCACTGTCATGGTAGTTCCTAGTGTACTTGAAGGTACCGGTGTTTTAAAGGACAATCCGTCACCACTAAATTTCATTCTGGGCCCAATATTTTTTAAAGAAACACCAAATTTTAGTTGGTCATTTTTTCCTGCTACATATTGTATACCAGCATCCAAGGCGATACCTCTCGCATTGATATTAGATGTTTTTTCAGTTATTATTTTAGCTGCAATACCTCCATAAATATTATCAGAAAAACCTTTTGCATAGGACAAACTGATGTTAAGAAATTGGGGAGAATAAGTACCTAATCCGCCTTCAGGCTTTTCAAAGGAAGTTATTTCAATATCGCCAAAATCCATTGCCATGATAGCAAAACCTATAGCTCCCGTTTCTCCAACTCTTTGTGTTAATCCAAAAGCATTAATATTGATATCAGAGCCTTTTAACCATTGCGTGCGGGTAAATAACAATTCCGTTCTTTTAGTAAAGGCTGTACCTGCTACATTTAAAAACATAGCTTCAAGACCCTTTGCACCAGCAACATTAGCACCAGCCCAACCCGAACTACGTGCCCATGGGTTAATTAATAATTCGGTAGCACCAGCTTGACCTGCACGGTCGGGGTTACCAGCAAATATACATGCACCACCCCAATCCTTTATAAAAGGAAGGGAGAAAGAAAGTATTGTTAAAATTATAAGTTTTTTCTTTATCATATTGTTGTAGTAATTAATTTATTTTAAATATTCTAAAACTTCTCAAATTATAACGCACAGCTTATTAATTCATTAATAAAATTAAAAAAATATGCTTGCATTAATACGCTTCTAAATCCAAAGGACGCATTACACCAAACCATTTAAGAATTTTTTCACCTACATTAGGAACATCCACATGTATGATATACATTCCACTAGCTATAGGGATTCTAGCATTATTTTTAAGATCCCAATCCAAAGAAGCTTTTGCATCATCATCGGCTTTTCTTAATGTTCTAATTAAGCTGCCATTTAAAGTATAGATGGAAACATTGCAATTCCTAGGTAAATTTGTTATTTTAACAATATTATCGCCTGTTTTTTCTTCATACCCTGAATATGCATAATATGGATTAGGAACAATATTAATTAAACTAAGCGCATCTTCAGCAGCAACAGCATCTTCCTTATGCACGCCAATATCGTTAGTATTAAAATCATAGATAGGATCGGCATTATTCACTGCTAATAATACTGCCGGACTTGCTATTGTACTTGTATAGGTATTATTTGCAGCAACAAAGGAACTTCCTACAGTGCGATTTACGCCATTATGTACGATGGGGCCCTGTTCTACAAAATAAGTTTGCCCAGCAATAAGATCACCAGAAGCAACATTATCTCCAGTTCCGTATTTAGTATAAGCTTTGCAAACTCTCAACTTAATTTTTACATCCGTTTCTAATAAACTATGACCTCTTTTAAGTAAGGGGATATTCACCCACATAGCATCTGTAAAAATCTCTCTTTTATACCCATCGCTTAAGGATGAAGTTGTTGCAGCTGCTGCAGCAAATAAATCATGCATTGCCTTGCCTGCATCGTAACGAGGAATATCCTTTAAACCATTTAACATATTGGCATCATTAACATAGGCAGCATCTCCGTTATGACCAAACACATAAATATAATGTTTACCACCAAACAGGGAAGCACCATTAATTATTTGTGAAACATTTGAACTTGGATTCCATTTCATATCCCCTCCATTTTCAGAAGACAACCATGAATCTTCACCAAAAGCCATATTTAGTCTTTCTCCTGTTTCAAGGTTAATAGCATAACCAGGAAACCAACCCATCCCTGTTGCGCCGTTAAGGTCACCATCTGCAGCATTATATCCAGTCTGTAAATTATTTAGTCCGTTTTTATCCACAGATAATGAGCTGCGCATGTGCAGTTTTTTGGTATTACCTATTGCAAGTGCTGTTTCTTCTTGCATCTCTAATACAGGGCAGCGGCTCCATTTTGATTGATCACTAGTTATAACAACATCCACACTTGAAATATTTTTTATTTTGTTGAGCGTCAAATTACTTCCCCATGCAGGACCTCCAGCATTCACAATTGGATTTGGAGTAGCAGTAGGTGTAGTACCACATAATCTATATGGCGCCCAGGTACCTCCTAGTACTTTTTCAAAAGCCTGTATATTATCAATACCAGCGTAATCGTTATAGAGGCTAGAGGGTGCTGCTGTGGCAGAAGTAGTGCCGGAACGTATCCAGTTAAAATTCGACTCATTATCCTCATCTGCTAAACCTTCCAACCATTGCAAGGAAGGATTATCAAAAGTTTGGAAGGAGCCATCTTTTAAAAATGAATTATTAGGAGGGTAAACATCTGCAGCAATTTCTCCTGGATTATAAACGAAGGAAACATTAACAGACAATCCCCATTTAGGTATTACTGCAGTACCCGTTGATTGTCCATTAATAAGTTGTTCGTTAGCTAATTTTATAGTTGTTTCAGAAAAAACAGTATCATTCGTTGTTAAATTAATCAATTCCCAAGTAGAAGAATCCTGGGGAACAAAAGCACTATTTCCAGAGCTAGGGTATTTAGCTTTCAAAATAAAACGGAAATTTGTTTCAGCAGGAACATTTAATGGATCGATAACTTTTATAGATACCGGGCCGGCCCCATTTTCATAAGTAGGATATTTAACCCTTGAGGCAGATGAAGCTAAAATTGCAGACACTGTTTCGCTAGTAAAATCTAAAATATTGCTTCCATTACCGCTACCTTCTATTCTAGTTAATTTAGGACCATTGCCATAATTTGAATGTTGTTCTAACCCACCAGATTCAGGAGAAGGAATGTGAGGAATACCGGTATGAGGGGTGAAAAAAGCAAAATCAGCATTTTTTCTTCCTGCAATATATGGTTTATAATCTTTTAATACATTATAGTCAACACTTATTGAAGTACTATGGCCGTAAGCAATAATGGCATAATAATATGTTTTATGGTTCACCAAACGTTTAGCGCCGGTAGCAAATAAATCCTCAGAAACAGAAATAGAATGAACAATACCTGTATTAGATCCGTTAACCATTTCTGTAGGAATAAGTGCAGATAAGGATACGTCATTCGAATAATTTATAATTTGTGAAATATTATCTGCTTTATCACACTGAAGCACTAATCGCGCTTTGTTTACATCATTTAAATCAGTTTGACTAACAAATCCATTTTTTAATTGATATAATTGGTAACCCTGAAAAAGATATGGGGCATTGAGAGGATCTTGTTTATCATAATCTTCAGAATAATTTTCGTTATAATTATTGGAAGTACTAGGATTGGTCCATGTCAAAATTAATTCCTTATCCAATTCTTGAATAGCAAGTTGCGGAGCAGTAGGTCCGTTAAGCGTAGCGAAGCAATTATTAAATAATAGCTGAGCAATTGCATCGGCACCTTTTAAAAGTGCTACAGAAGCAAGAGGCCCACCTTGGGTAGCTCTGGCCCAAGGCACACCAATAGTAATTACATTTTTGGCTCCAGGTTGTAAGGTAAAAGGGCCGGCACTTTGTATAAAGCGTCTATCATCGGGCGCATTATTATCCTCGTTCCAGTTTGGCATTAAAATAGGATTATTAGCATTGCCACCTACACCAAAACCTGCAGGATCGGATAATCCTGGGAACATGAAATTACAAGGAACAGAACCCGTTGTTCCATTCCCACCATAAGTTATAGGCGTACCATTTTTCCAAGTGCCAGATAAGTATTGATAAAAATCATCACCACCATTAGGATTTCCATTTACCGGATCTGAGTTATTATTGTAATAAATAAACTTAGACATACCTATTCGTTCGTTATCGATAATACCATCGTCATAATTTAAATAACTAGCGGGAACGCTCCATGAAGGGTTATCAACACCATCGGGATCAGCGTAAGGGCC
>CAMBDK010000006.1 GCA_945865315.1 Chitinophaga pinensis
TCATTCAGGCCATTTTGATTTGTATCCCAGCAACTAAACCCTTGGATTCCTGTTGAGCCTATTATTCCTGATGATCCTGCAATACCCGAAGGGCCTGTCGTACCTGTTGCACCAGTGCTACCAGTGCTACCGGTTGAACCGGAGCTACCAGTTGAACCTGTATTTCCTGTATTACCTATTACCCCTACCCCTCCTGAGCCATTGTTGCACAATGATTTCCATGCAAAGGCAAGCCCATCCCAATAAAAAAAACAAGCAGAATCGGTATCAAAAACCAATAAACTATTTGCCATACCACTCATTGTTATTCTTTGAACAGCAGTTAGTCTAGGGATTAAAATCCCTTTATTATTTAAAGGACTTGCGTTAATATCAAGCAAGGCTGATCCGTGAGGGCTTAAAGTACCTATCCCAACACTTTGTGCGAGTATAAAAGAATAGGAAGTATGCAAAATTAGCAGTGCAATAAAAATTGGAATATTTGCAAACCGTAATTTTATATTCAATTTTTTTTTATTTGTTTTCAGCATTAAAAGTATTAATTTTTCAATTTTTAAAAAAACTCTGCAGTTTTGTAATTAAGGTGTTGTTGTTAAACTTATAGGATTTGAATTAACGCTGGTATTACAACTATTAGCTGCTCTAACCCTATAACGATAGGTTGTAAATGGGGTTAATCCCGATACAGATATGCTATACACATTTCCAACATTTTTATTATTATGTAAGGTAACAAAATTTGAAAATATACCATCTGTTGCAACATCTAAATAATAAGTTGTTGTGTTTGGAGCTGCATTCCAATTAGCTGTAAAGCTATTGCTAGCTAAACTTGAAGCCGCAGTGGCAACAGGAGCAACTGGTGCTGCAGTATTTACTGTAATGGTATTAGAACTTAAACTAGTACCACATCCGTTACTTGAACGTACCCTGTAGTAATAGGTTAATCCAGCAGTTAATGAGGTTACATTAAAGGAGGTTTGCCCCCCTGCATTAAAATCATTAAATACCCCAACAAACGTTCCCGTTCCGAAAGAAGAGGATGTTGAAACATCTAAGAAATAAGTGGTTGTACCTGCGCTTCCATTATTCCCCCATAAGGCCAAAAATGAGGTGCAACTAATTTCAGTAAGTGGAACATCTGTAACGGAAGGAATTCCTGGAATTGAAGTTGTAACAAATACATTGTTTGAATTTCCACTACTACCGCATGAATTAGCCGACCTTACCCTGTAATAATAATTATTACCTGAAAAAATATTGGTGCTTACACTAAAACACTGAACATTTCCTAACGACAAATTATTGTATCCACTTACAAATGTAGTGAAAGAAGCATTTGTAGAAATATCTAAAAAATAGTTGGTGGCACCTGCCGATAAACTCCAACAAGCAGAAAAGGCTGCGGGGGAACAACTAATAGAACTAGAAGTTGGCACAGGGATAGTGGGAGCGGCTATTATAAAGGAGACTACGTTTGAATTTCCACTGGTACCACAATTATTAATTGTGCGAACCCGGTAATAATATATAATTCCTGATGATAACCCGGTTACGCTTATACTTGTTACATTCCCTACATTAAGGTTGTTATAACCAGTAATAAAGGTGGCAAAATTTGAAACATTCGACACATCTATGGCATAACTTGTAGCATTCGAAACGGCTGCCCATGAAGCAACGAAAGATGTACAAGTAAAGCCTGTAACCGTATTGGACGATGTAATTGCTGGAGCAGTAGTTATTGCTGTTACAATATTAGAATAACCACTTGTACTACAACCATTTCTTGCACGTATTCGGTAATAATAAATTGTGCTGGCACTCAAACTAATTAAATTATAGGAAGTAGTATTACCTACATTTAAATTATTATAAATACCAACAAATGATCCGAAAGCAGGGTCTGTAGATAAATCTATATTATATCCAATAGCACCAGATACTGCACTCCAATTGGCATTAAAATCTGAACAAGTAAGATTAGTAGCTGCACTTGCAGCAGGAGCGTTAGGAGCAAAAGTGCTAGCTGTTATGGTAATTGAATTTGTACTAGTAACGCAAGCATTCACTGCTCGAATTCGATAATAATAAAATGTATTGATTGTTAAACCTGTTATATTATAACTTAAGACATTCCCCACATTTAAAGGATACCCTGCCATTATAGTAGCAAAAGATGAGCTTGTAGAAACATCAATTTCATACGCTATTGCACCAGCTGCTGCTTGCCAGTTAGCGTTCATATTTGTACAAGTTATGCTTGTAGCATTAGTGGCAACTGGAGCCACAAGTATAGAGGGGTCAGCCACAATAAAATTAGAATTCCCTCCTGAGGCACAACCACTTGCTGCGCGTACCCTGTAATACCTAACACTACCTGGCAAACCTGTTGCATTGTAGGTGGTTACATTGCCTACATCTAAATTGTTATAACCAGTAATAAATGTAGCAAAACTTGCAACAGTTGAAATATCCAAATAATAAGTTATAGCACCGGATACTGCACTCCAATTACAATTCATAGAAGTACAAGAAATATTTGTTTCTTCTAAAGCAATTGGGGCTGCGGGAGCGTTTGTACTTGCTGTTATGCTATTTGAATTTGTACTTGTAACGCATGCGTTCTGAGCTCGAACACGATAATAATAATTTGTATTTACAGTTAACCCTGTTACATTATATGTTAATACATTCCCAACAGAAATAGGAGAACCTGGAAGAAGTGTTGCGAAAGAGATACTTGTAGAAACATCTAAAAAGTAATTAACAGCACCGGTTACAGCAGCCCAATTCGCATTAAATACCGTACACGCTACTCCGCTAGCAGCAAAAGCTACTGGTGCAGCTATGGCAGAAGGATTAACCATGATAAAATTAGAGTTACTTCCAGAAGCGCAACCACTTGCTGCACGCACACGATAATAAACAGTGATGCCTGGTAAGCCTGTTACATTATAGGTGGTTACATTGCCAACATTAAAATTACTGTATGCCCCAACAAAACTACTAAATGAAGCATTCGTTGAAACATCTAAAAAATAAGTTATCGCACCACTTACTGCTGACCAGTTAGTATTCATTGAAACACAAGTAACATTGGTAGCGGCAGTTGCAACAGGAGCAGCAGGGGCATTTGTACTTGCTGTAATACTGTTCGAATTTGGACTTGTAACACAAGCATTCTGTGAACGTACGCGATAATAATAATTTGTATTTACAGTTAAGCCTGTTACATTATAGGTTAATACATTCCCAACAGAAATAGGAGAACCTGGAAGAAGTGTTGCGAAAGAGATACTTGTAGAAACATCTAAAAAGTAATTAACAGCACCGGTTACAGCAGCCCAGTTCGCATTAAATACCGTACATGCTACCCCGGAAGCAGCAAAAGCTACTGGTGCAGTTATGGCAGAAGGGTTAACCATTATAAAGTTAGAGTTATTGCCTGAGGCACACCCACTTGCTGCGCGAACTCTATAATAAACGGTGGTGCCAGGTAAGCCAGTTACATTATAGGTGGTTACATTACCAACATTCAAATTATTGTACGCCCCAACAAAACTACCAAATGAAGCATCTGTTGAAACATCTAAAAAATAATTTATCGCACCAGTTACTGCAGACCAGTTCGTATTCATTGAAGTACAAGTAACATTGGTAGCGGCAGTTGCAACAGGCGCAGCAGGGGCGTTTGTACTTGCTGTAATACTGTTCGAATTTGGACTTGTAACACAAGCGTTCTGTGAACGCACGCGATAATAATAATTTGTATTTACAGTTAAGCCTGTTACATTATAGGTTAATACATTCCCAACTGAAATAGGAGAGCCAGGAAGAAGTGTTGCGAAAGAGATACTTGTAGAAACATCTAAAAAGTAATTTATAGCACCTGTTACAGCACCCCAGTTTGCGTTAAGCACCGTACACGCAACACCGGTAGCTGCAAATGCAACAGGAGCAGTAATGAGCGAAGGATTAACAGTTATGAAATTAGAATTTCCACCGGAAGCGCAACCACTGGCGGCACGTACCCTATAAAAAACGGTAATGCCGGTTAAACCAGTTACATTAAAGGTAGTTACGTTGCCTGCGTTAAAATTGTTATACCCTGTAACAAAAGTAGTGAATGTGGCATCGGTAGCAACATCCAAAAAGTAGGTTATTGCACCTGTGGATGCGGTCCAATTTGCATTCATAGATGTACAGGTAACATTGCTTGCAGCAGTTGCCACAGGAGCAGCAGGTGCATTAGTACTTGCTGTTATGGTAGTGGAATTCGAGCTCGTGGTACACCCACTCACTGCCCGTATGCGGTAATAATAAGTGGTGTTCACAGTTAAACCCGTTACATTATAAGTGTTTACATTGCCTACATTCAAATTGTTATAGCCGGCAACAAATGTGGCGAACGAAGCACTCGTAGAAACATCTAAAGCGTAGGACACCGCGCCTGATACAGCACCCCAGTTGGCATTAAAAACGGTACAAGCAATATCCGTGGCTGCAAATGCTACAGGGGCGGTGATGGCTGAAGTTTGAACCGTTATAAAATTGGAATTGACGCTTGCACTGCAACCATTAGCAGCACGTACCCGGTAATAATAGGCAACTCCTGCAGTTAAGCCCGTTACATTATAGGTTGATACATCATTTACATTCAAATTATTGAAACCTGTTACAAAAGTAGTGAATGAAGCGTCAGTAGCAACATCTAAAAAATAAGTTATTGCTCCTATTGATACCGACCAGTTGGCATTTATGGATGTACAAACAACATTGGAAGGAGATAATGCTATCGGAGAACTTGGAGAAGCAATAGTAACATTAATAGTATTAGAATTTGAACTGACAGTACACGCATTACCTGCCCGCACACGGTAATAATAAGTGCTACCCTGAGTTAAACCTGTTATATTATAAGTTGTTGCATTGTTTACATTCAAGTTACTATAACCTGGTAAAAACGTAGAAAATAAAGGACCTGTAGAAACATCTAAGAAATACTGTGTTGCACCTATTACCGCGCCCCAATTAGCATTCATAGATGTACAGGTAAAATTATTAGGAGCAATTGCTATAGGAGCAAAAGGGCCGGAAGTAATAACCATAACCGTATTGGAATTTAAACTGGTACTGCAACCATTGCTTACGCGTAAACGATAATAATAAGTGGTGTTTACTGTTAAACCGGTTACATTATAGGTAGTTACGTTACCTACATTCAGGTTATTATAACCTGTTACAAACGTAGTAAATGAGGCATCAGTAGCGACATCTAAAAAATAAGTGATTGCACCTGCTACTGCACCCCAGTTGGCATTCAAGGAAATACAGGCCAAGTTGGAAGCACCCGCCGCTGTGGGAGAAATTGGAGCAGAAGTACTAACCGTGATGGTATTGGAATTTAAACTAGTGGCACAGCCATTCACAGCACGTATCCTATAATAGTAAGTAGTGTTTACTGTCAATCCCGTTATATTCAGGGTGGTTACATTGTTTACATTCAGGTTATTATAACCCGTTACAAACGCAGAGAATGCGGCGTCGGTAGCAACATCTAAAAAATATGCGGTAGCGCCTGCAACTGCACCCCAGTTGGTATTCATTGAGGTACAGGTAAAGTTGGAAGCAGCTAATGCTGTAGGAGCAATTGGAGCAGAAGTAGTAACCGTTATGGTATTGGAATTTAAACTGGTGGCACAGCCATTCACTGCACGCACACGGTAAAAGTAAGTGGTGCCTGTTGTTAAACCAGTTACGTTAGTAGTGGTGGTATTACCAACACCCAGATTATTGTAACCAGTTATAAACGCGGAGAATGCGGCATCAGTAGCAACATCTAAAAAATAGGTAGTTGCACCTGCAACTCCAACCCAGTTGGCGTTCAGGGAAGTACAGGTGAAGTTGGAAGCACCTGTTGCTGTAGGGGCAATAGGCGCAGAAGTACTTACCGTTATGGTATTGGAATTTAAACTGGTATTACAGCCATTACTTGCACGTACCCGATAATAATAGATAGTGTTTATGGTTAATCCTGTTACATTATTGGTGGTTACATTACCTACATTCAGGTTATTGTAACCCGCAACAAAAGTAGCGAATGTAGCGCTGGTAGAAATATCTAAAAAGTAAGTGGTAGCGCCTATAGAAACTCCCCAATTTGCGTTGATGGAACTACAGGTAAAGTTAGAAGCGTCAATTGCCACAGGAGCAAGAGGTGAGGTAGTGGTAATGTTAATAGAATTGGAATTTAAACTGGTGCTACAACCGTTACTTGCACGTAATCTGAAATAATAAGTCGTATTTACAGTCAAACCCGTTACATTATAAGTGGTTACATTTCCTACATTCAGATTATTGTAACCCGTTACAAGTGAAGCGAAAGAGGCATCAGTAGCGACATCCAGGAAGTAGGCGGTTGCACCTCCAGCTGCCGACCAATTCGCATTCAGAGATGTACAAGTAATGTTGGAAGCATCAACTGCCACAGGGGCAAGAGGAGCGGTAGTAATAACCGTAATCGTATTGGAATTTAAACTGGTACTACAGCCATTGCCGGAACGTATGCGGTAATAATAAGTGGTATTTATAATCAATCCCGTTACATTGTAGGTGGTTACATTGCTTACATTCAGATTGCTGTAACCTGTTACAAAGGTAGTGAAAGCGGCATCGGTAGCGACATCTAAAAAGAAGGAAGTAGCACCCGCAACCGCACCCCAATTGGCATTTAGTGAAGTACAGGTAAAGTTGGAGGCTGCTAAGGCAGTTGGAGCAATAGGGGCTGTTGTACCGGTAGTTATTGTATTGGAATTTAAACTGGTACTGCAACCATTGCTTGCTCGTATACGATAATAATAAGTAGTGTTAGCTATTAAACTGGTGATATTATAAGTAGTTACGCTGCCCACGTTCAAGTTGCTGTATCCGGTAACGAATGCAGTGAATGCAGCATCCGTAGCCACGTCTAAGAAATACTGTGATGCGCCTGAAACAGCACCCCAGTTGGCATTCATAGAAGTACAGGTAAAATTATCGGCAGCCGTGGCGGTTGGTGAAACCGGGGCTGTTGTACCAATAGTTATTGTATTGGAATTTAAACTGGTACTACAACCATTGCTCGCCCTTATGCGGTAATGGTAGGTAGTATTGGCTGTTAAACCGGTGATATTATAAGTAGTTACGCTGCCCACGTTCAAGTTGCTGTATCCTGTAACGAATGCAGTGAATGCAGCATCCGTAGCCACGTCTAAGAAATACTGTGTTGCGCCTGAAACAGCACCCCAGTTCGCATTCATGGAAGTACAAGTAAAATTGGAGGCTGCTACCGCAGTTGGAGCAACAGGGGCCGTAGTGCCAATGGTTATTGTATTGGAATTTAAACTGGTACTGCAGCCATTGCCGGCACGTATCCTATAATGGTAGGTAGTATTGGCTGTTAAACCGGTAATATTATAAGTAGTTACGCTGCCCACGTTCAAGTTGTTGTATCCGGTAACGAATGCAGTGAATGCAGCATCCGTAGCCACGTCTAGGAAATACTGTGTTGCGCCTGAAACAGCACCCCAGTTGGCATTCATCGAAGTACAGGTAAAGTTGGAGGCCGCTACCGCAGTTGGAGCAATAGGGGCCGTAGTACCAATAGTTATGGTATTGGAATTTAAACTGGTACTGCAACCATTGTCGGCACGTATCCTATAATGGTAGGTAGTATTTGCTGTTAAGCCGGTTACGTTATAAGTAGTTACGTTGCTTACGTTCAAGTTGCTATAACCAGGAACAAAAGTTGTAAATGCAGCATCAGTAGCTACATCTAAGAAATACTGAGTAGCACCTGAAACAGCACCCCAGTTCGCATTCAAGGAAGTACAGGTAAAGTTAGAAGCAGATGATGCTGCAGGGGCAACTGGAGCTGTAGTTCCAATAGTAATTGTATTGGAGTTCAAACTGGTAGAACAACCATTGTCGGCACGCACACGGTAATGATAAGTAGTATTTGCTGTTAAGCCGGTTACGTTATAAGTGGTAACGTTACCTACGTTTAAGTTACTATAACTAGGAACAAAAGTTGTAAATGCAGCATCCGTAGCCACGTCTAGGAAATACTGTGTGGCGCCTGAAACCGCACCCCAGTTCGCATTCATGGAAGTACAGGTAAAGTTAGAAGCAGATGATGCTGCAGGGGCAACTGGAGCAGTAGTTCCAATAGTAATTGTATTGGAGTTCAAACTGGTAGAACAACCATTGTCGGCACGCACACGGTAATGATAAATAGTATTTGCTGTTAAGGCGGTTACGTTATAAGTGGTAACGTTACCTACGTTTAAGTTACTATAACCAGGAACAAATGTCGAAAATGTAGCACTTGTTGATACATCTAAGAAATACTGAGTAGTACCTGAAACAGCACCCCAGTTCGCATTCAAGGAAGTACAGGTAAAGTTAGAGGCTGATACTGCTGTTGGAGCAATTGGAGCAGTAGTTCCAATAGTAATTGTATTGGAGTTCAAACTGGTAGAGCAACCATTATCAGCACGTACACGGTAATGATACGTAGTATTTGCTGTTAAGCCGGTTACGTTATAAGTGGTTACGTTACCTACGTTTAAGTCATTATAACCTGTAACAAATACAGTAAACGCAGCATCAGTGGCAACATCTAATAAATAGGCGGTAGCACCTGAAACAGCGCCCCAGTTCGCATTCAAGGAAGTACATGTAAAGTTAGAAGCGGATGATGCTGCAGGAGCAATTGGAGCAGTAGTTCCAATAGTAATTGTATTGGAGTTCAAACTGGTAGAGCAACCATTATCGGCACGTACACGGTAATGATAAGTAGTATTTGCTGTTAAACCGGTTACGTTATAAGTGGTTACATTACCTACGTTTAAATTGCTATAACCAGGAACAAATGTCGAAAATGTAGCACTTGTTGATACATCTAAAAAATAGAAGGAAGCACCTGAAACAGCTCCCCAATTAGCGTTCAAAGAAGTACAGGTAAAGTTATCTGCTTGTGTTGCTGTTGGAGATACCGGTGCGCTTGTTGCAACAGTTATTGTATTCGAATTCAAACTTACTAAACATCCATTATCAGCACGAACACGATAGAAATAAGAAGTATTCGGTGTTAAAGCTGTTATATTATAAGTAGTTACGTTACCTGCGTTCAAGTTACTATAACCGGCAACAAACGTGGTAAATGAAGCATCAGTAGCTACATCTAAAAAATAAATAGTTGCACCTGAAACAGCACCCCAATTTGCATTCATTGAAGTACAGGTAAAATTCGAAGCTGCAGTTGCTGTAGGAGAAATTGGAGCAGTAGTACCAACGCTAATGGTATTGGAATTTAAACTGGTAGAGCAACCATTGTCGGCACGTACACGGTAATGATAAGTGGTATTAGACAACAAGCCTGTGATATTATAGGTAGTTACGTTTCCAACATTTAAATTACTGTAGCCTGTTACAAAACCAGTGAACGAAGCATCAGTAGCTACATCCAGGAAGTAAGTGATAGCTGCTGAAACAGCTCCCCAATTCGCGTTCATTGAAGTACATGTAAAGTTGGAAGCAGATGTAGCAGTAGGAGAAATTGGAGGTGATGTAGCAACTGTTATTGTATTCGAATTTAAACTCACCAAACACCCATTATCGGCACGTAAACGGTAATAATAAGTGGTATTTGCAGTTAATCCAGTTACGTTATAAGTGGTTACGTTACCTACGTTCAAGTTATTGTATCCAGGAACAAACGTGATAAAAGATGCGTTAGTAGCTACATCCAAAAAGTATAAAGTCGCACTAGAAACCGCACCCCAATTAGCATTGAGGGAAGTACAGGTAAAGTTATCAGCAGATGTTGCTGTTGGAGAAATTGGAGGAGTAGTACCAATACTAATAGTATTTGAATTTAAACTGGTACTACAGCCATTGTCGGCACGAACGCGGTAATGATAAATGGTATTAGGAATAAGACTAGTTATATTATAAGTAGTTACGTTACCAACATTTAAATTTGAATAACCCGGTAAAAGTGCGGTGAATGATGCATCTGTAGCAACGTCTAAAAAGTAAGAGATTGCACCTGAAACAGCTCCCCAGTTTGCATTCATCGAAGTACAAGTAAAATTGGATGCAGAAGTTGCCGTAGGAGAAATTGGTGGAATAGTACCAACAGTAACAGTATTAGAATTTAAACTGGTGCTACAGCCATTGTCGGCGCGCACACGGTAATGATAAACAGTATTTGCAGTTAAACTAGTTACGTTATAAGTGGTTACGTTTCCAACGTTCAAGTTGCTATATCCAGCAACAAACGTAGTAAAAGAAGCATCTGTTGCAACATCTAAAAAATAAGCGGTGGTACCTGCAACAGCCCCCCAATTTGCATTTAAAGAAGTACAAGTGAAATTGGAAGCCGAAGTTGCTGTTGGAGAAATTGGAGCTGTAGTACCAATACTGATTGTATTTGAATTTAAACTGGCACTACAACCATTGTCGGCGCGAACACGGTAATGGTAAGTAGTATTAGCAATTAAACCTGTAACATTATAAGTAGTTACGTTACCTACATTGATATTACTATAAGATGGTAAAATTGAAGTAAAAGAAGCATCTGTAGCAACATCCAAAAAGTATGCAGTAGCACCTGGAACGGCCCCCCAATTTGCATTCAAGGAAGTACAGGTAAAGTTGGATGCTGCTGTTGCAGTAGGGGAAATTGGAGCAGTAGTCCCTATACTTATTGTATTGGAATTTAAACTAGTACTACAACCATTGTCTGCACGAACACGGTAATGGTAAGTAGTATTTGCTACCAGGCCCGTTACGTTATAAGTGGTAGTATTACTTACGTTTAAATTACTATAACCAGCAACGAATGCAGTAAAAGAAGCGTCAGTAGCAACATCTAAATAATAAATTGAGGCACCAGCAACTGCCCCCCAGTTTGCATTCAATGAGGTACAAGTAAAGTTAGATGCAGCTGTTGCAGTAGGGGAAATTGGAGCCGTAGTTCCAATGCTTATTGTATTGGAATTTAAACTTATGCTACAACCATTGTCTGCACGAAGGCGGTAATAATAAGTAGTATTTGCAATTAAGGTAGTAATATTATAAGTAGTAACGTTACCAACGTTCAAATCGTTATACCCAGTTACGAATGTTGTAAATGCAGCATCAGTGGCAACATCTAAATAATAGATGGTTCCGCCTGGAACTGCTCCCCAGTTTGCATTCATGGAGGTACAGGTAAAGTTGGATGCCGGTGTTGCTGTAGGAGAAATCGGAGCGGTTGTTCCAATGCTTATGGTATTTGAATTTAAACTGATACTACAACCATTATCAGCACGCACACGGTAATAATAGTCTGTGTTAGCTACTAAGGTTGTAATATTATAAGTAGTTACGTTTCCAACATTCAAATTGCTGTAACCGGTAACAAATGCTGTAAATGAAGCGTCAGTAGCAACATCTAAGAAATAGGCGATTCCACCTGTTACAGCCCCCCAATTAGCGTTCATGGAAGTACAGGTAAAGTTGGAAGCAGATGTTGCTGTAGGAGATACAGGAGCAGTTGTTCCAATAGATATAGTATTGGAATTTAAACTGGTGCTACAACCATTATTTGCACGGATGCGGTAATAATAAGTGGTATTTGCCGTTAAGCCCGTAATATTATAAGTTGTAACATCGCCAGTGATCAAGTTATTATATCCTGCAACAAATGTGGTAAACGAAGCATCCGTAGCCACATCCAGAAAATATCCGGTAGCGCCTGAAACAGCTCCCCAGTTTACATTCATAGAAGTACAGGTAAAGTTAGAGGCAGCAGTTGCAGTAGGAGCAATAGGAGCAGTTGTACTGGCGGAAATGGTATTAGAATACAAACTGATGTCGCAGCCATTACCTGCACGTACCCGGTAATAATAGGTGATGTTGGCGGTTAAGCCTATAACATTATAGCTGGTTACGTTACTAACATTCTCATTATCATAACCAGAAATAAAAGTACCTGGACTAAATAATACACTCGTAGAAACATCTAAATAATAAGAGGTTGCACCTGAAGCTGCTCCCCAATTTGCATTAAATGATATACATGTAAAATTGGAAGGGGCTGTTGCTGTTGGAGAAACGGGGGCTGTAGTACTAACTATAATGGTATTAGAAGATAAACTTGTATCGCAACCATTTATTGAACGCACCTTATAATAATAAGTAATACTTGGAGTCAACCCTGTAATTCCTACGTTTGAAAAGTTACCAACCTGCAAACTGCTATAGATGCCTACAGGTAAAGTAAATGCAGGATCAGTAGCCACGTCTAACAAATAGGTAGTAGCTCCAGGAGTAGCACCCCAGTTAGCGTTAAAAGAAGTACATGTAAAATCAGAAGCAGGCAATGCAACAGGGGCAAAGGAAGCTGTAGAAAGTCTTATAGCCAAACAGTTAGTGTCACTAACTTCACAACTATTAGAAGCTGTTACACAAACATTTCCATCTAAAGTTCCAAAATTAACAATGATGCTTGTAGTTCCTTGTCCGGAAGCGATCGTTGACCCAGTTGGCACAGACCAGTTATAGCCAGTAGCGCCCGAGATTGCCTGGATGGAATAAGCGATACCGATAGCGTTTTTACATGCATCAGGAATACCAGAGATAGGACCGGATATATTAAGACCATCTAAAGAAAGCCAGACAATTCCATTAAAATAATTAAAAACATTACAATCGGTATTATAAATTAATAAGCCCGTTGCCGGTAAAACAATAGCGTCGCGCTGAACAAGAGTAAGGCGAGGAACCAATAGTCCTTTATCATTAGCTGTTAAATCGAGCAATGAAGTAGGGGCCGGAACTAAAACACCTATACCTACGTTGTTCTGAGCCATGGTGTAATTTGAAAGCAAACAATTTAGAGCTACAAAAAAAGTAAACATTGCAAAAGAAAAACGCAAGGATGACATTTTTTTCACTAATGGCTTAATAATGTTTTTTGATTTCATGTTTCTGTTTTTATTATTTATGTCAAAAATTCTTTTAATTAAAATAAAATAAATAATATTATTTATCTAGTATTTTAATTTCAGTACGGCGATTAAGTTTTCTTCCTTCCTCAGTATCATTGGAGGCTATTGGATTTTCCTCGCCATAGCCTCTGGCTATAACTTGATCTCTGCTGATTCCTGCAGCAAAAAGATAGTCTAAAACAACCTGGGACCTAGCTAGGGAGAGAATTAAATTAAACTCCGCCGAACTTTTACTATCAGTATAACTAGCTATTTCAATTTTAAAGTCAGTACTTAAATTCACCAATTTAACTAAACGATTAAGTTCAGAAATAGATTCGGGAAGCAGGTTCGCCTTACCATAATCATAAAAAATATTTTTCAACACCATTTTATCTCCAATAGAAATTTTATTTAATGAGATAACAATTCGTAATTCTTCATAATCGGCATCTTTAGGAATATTCAAATTTTCGGAGTAAAACAAATATTCTTTTTTGTTAATTGTGATGCCATAG
This sequence comes from Chitinophaga pinensis, assembly GCA_945865315.1. Lineage (GTDB taxonomy): Bacteria > Bacteroidota > Bacteroidia > 2-12-FULL-35-15 > 2-12-FULL-35-15 > 2-12-FULL-35-15. The sequence continues at coordinate 13,538 of CAMBDK010000006.1, forward strand.
TTTGTACCTGCCGGCAAGGAAACAAGGAATTTACCAGAAGCGCTATTGGACTTTAAAGTTGCAATAACTTCATTTTTTTCATTGTCTACTATTTCAATATCGGCACCAATGGGCAATAAAGATTCTTTATCTTTTACTACACCTTTAAAAAGAATAAGCCCCTGTGTTGTTTTATTATTATTATTATTAATTTTTAATTCATAAATATCTTTCTTGCCTAAACCACCCTCTCGCCCAGAAGAATAGTATCCTGTTTTACCGTCTGCTGTTAAATTAAAAAACAAATCATCATTGGTGGTATTAATTGTATCACCCATATTGGCAGGGGGGCTCCATTTATTATCCTCAAAAACTGATTTGAAAATATCATACCCTCCCAACGAATTATGACCTTTAGAGCTAAAAAAAAGTGTTTTACCATCGGGATGCATGAACACCCCTTCTTCATTTTCTTTGGTATTAACAGACTGGCCTATATTTTCAGCTTCTCCCCATTTGCCATCGCTATTAGCGCGACACATCCAAATATCCAAGCCTCCTTGACCATTTTTTCGGTTGCTAATAAAATAGATAGTTCTACCGTCAGGTGAAAAGCTTGCCGATGATTCATGTTTTTTTGAGTTAATAGGCTCCGGCATTTTTACTGGCTCCGACCATACCTCCCCTTCTAAAACCGATTCGTAAATATTACCATTGCGATCGCCTCTGTAAATTAACATGCGCTGACCATCATTAGAAAGCGCAATGGCAGAATTATTTCTGTTCAATTGATTTATAGGGGGCTCTAAAATTGTTGCTTTCTGCCATTTCCATATCATATCATTATATTCAGAAATAAAAATATTTTCTCTGCCATTAATTTGATTTTTAATTTCTATTTCAGAAATTGGGCGCCTAGAAGTAAAAATCATCAAGGAGCCATCAGCCGAAATAATAGGTGCATATTCGTCGTAAACGGAATTAACGGTTTCTCCTAAATTAGCAATATTTTTTTTTTGCATCGAGCTCTCCAATATAGAGTCCTTACTCAAATTGCTATCTTTTTCCTGACCCATTGTCTGAAAATTTATCAAATATAAAAATACTATTATGTAAAATATTTTCCTCATTAATCTAATAATCGCCTAGGTGAATTTTTAATATTTGATGTTATCAGACGAAGGGATATTTCAATCCCCCCCTTTCCTGTTGTACCTTGAAATAAGGAGGATGTATTCACATCGTAGCTAATGCCTATAGCATATAATGAATATTCTAACATTGCCATTGGAATAAAGGCATCTTTCATTCTATAGTTTGCTCCCAAGGAAAGAGCCAAACCTTTCACATTACTTGTATAAGTAGATTCGTTTTTTAATGCCCAGCGAACTAAAGATCCTATATTAATTTCATACGAAGGCCCTTGCTTTAATAGGTAAGCGGATGGAGATACTGTTAAATTAGTATTTTTAATTCCGATCCGAGATTCCCCGTGAATAATTATTTTAGTATACTGTTCTTCAAAATTACCAGAGGAATAAAAACTTTGTTTGGGGGTATTAATGTTGAAAGCTGCTAAACCAACAATCGCTTCTAGCTGATTATTTTCGGAAACTGAAGTTTGTAATTTATTGAACCTCCATGAAAAGCCGGAAGAAAAAGCAGCAAAAGATATAGGGCTAGGACTTATTGCCTCATTTGAAAGTAAACCAGAATTGTAAGCTCCTAAACCAGTATCATATTGATTTTCCCATTGCATTGCTGCTACTGAAATACTTTTTTGAACATATCCGCCCTGTATGGATCCAGCAATAGATTGCTCTTTGTTAATAAATACAGTACCTGAAAGGGATATGTTCAGTTGCGTTGTACCCAACTTTAAGTCCCCTGCAACATCTTTAAAAGCTGTAAATCCAAGCGCTAGATACCCTTTCTGCCATTTGCTTTTTTCTAACCTTGTATCGCAAGAAAAGAAGCCTGTATTAAATGTTGCACCAGAAGCTCCCATTCCTTGCCATTGATTTTTATAATTAAATATACCTCTAAAACTTCCGTCAAAAACTCCTGCTAAACTAGGATTAAGAAGTAATGGCGTCATATGCGACTGCGAAAAATGGATGTCCTGAGAGTAACAGATACCAGCACTCCCCTGTCCAAAAAAGACAGCTAAATAAATAAAATAGCAAGACAAAGCTTTCTTAAAAGCATTTAACTTACTAGAATAAAACATTTGTATTGTTTTTTTCACTTTTCTTTATTTAATATTATTTCTATTTTTAAAAAACAATAAATTACTAATGCATGCAAAACGATTTTTTATAAAACATTTTACATTACCTCATTAGTGTAACATTACCTTTTTTACTAATATCGTCGCCATTTTTTAGTTTCCCTTTTATAAAATAAACAAAAACCCCAATATTAAGGGGTTCCCCTTTATATGTTCCATCCCAACCTATATTAATATCATTCGTTTCAAACACTTTTTCGCCCCATCTATCATATATTAAAAACTGTAAATCAGTAATCCCTTTTCCAATCATGTGAAGCACATCATTGTTGCCATCTGCATTTGGAGAAAAAACGTTGGCTACAAAAATACTGGTAGAAATTTCTACATTTATAGATAAGGCAAAAGGAATAAGTGAAGGCCCGGCACTGAAGTTGTCAAAAGCTTCCGATGTTAATCCGCTAAAACCATAATTACTGGAAGCTACTGCTAAACCTGGATTTTTCCATTGTGCAGAAACATCGTCCCAATAGGCATTAATGTCGTAAACGATAACGCCATCGGTATTTTGGTCGTAATATACTGTAATGTCTGCTTTGTCTGTGCCTGCTGTTCGGTTTATTTTATGAAAGAAATTGGGATTAATATCCCCAACTATTTCTTCTTTTATTTGACGGTCGAACGTTTCGATAGTAGGATCTGCATTAGCAAACCTTACCCTAAAAGTATTTGCGGCAGCTGTTTTAGCTGCTATGGTAACAGGCCTAAAACGAGGAGTGCCAACACTTGAACCTACAGCAAAAAAATAAGGGTCCTCAGAAAAAGTATTACGTGCTAAAGAACCATTATTAGTATTACTGACAAAACCAACAGAACGAGTGATAGAGCCAGTATCTGTAGACAATACAAACACAGTGTTATCACCTGCATCAAATTCGTGGTCATTTAATGCGAGCGTATCTTCAATTTCAACATCTACATTTAATAATTTTTTTATTCCGGTACCAGCTAATTCTAGGTTGTTAAAATGTGTCAAATGAGAGCCTGCTATTGTTTGCGATCCGCTATCCAAGTGAACCCATCCGTTTGGACCAGCAGCAAATATAGTGTTCCCTGGATCATTATTATTTTTCCAATCACCTCTTACATAGAAATGACCTGTATTGTTGATAGTACCATCCAGCTGATGGCTCACATTTCCATTTATTATAAAAATAGAATTTGAATTTACTATATCGGCTCCGTTATTAACAAATTCAGTTTGGGAGTAAGAAAAAGTGGCAAATAAAGAAAAAAAGATAATTAAGGATACACCTAGCAGATGAAACCTTTTATCTTTATAGGAGATAAATGGCAAGCTATTACCGACAAAAAAGTTGATTATTATTGAATATGAAGTGGAATTCCTCATAAAAAAAATTTATATATTTATTGAAAATGATTCCTTTAAATAAATAATTATTTTATTAAAAGCAGTATAAAGGTAAAATACAAACTTAATATAAAAAATGAATTAAACAAACTTTCAAGAGTTATATTTTTGTTATATCCCTTTTTATAAGGTTTTCAGTGACCTAAAAGTTTCTGCATATATAATGCGTTAACACCTGCCTGTAAAATTGAGAACTTATAAATAAGTTGATTTATTTATTTGCTTCTACGACATTTGTAGCGGGTACAAGAAAAAAATCTCTTTCGAAGTGTTTTGATTCCGTTAAGGATCTTGTTATTATTGTTCCTGCATCGCTGGCAAAATTATTTTTTTGTACTTTAATAAATAATTCTACACCCTCTTTAAGCAGATAAGAATAGGCTCCTGCAGCATCTGTGGAAATAACAAATGGTTCCCAATCACTTCTTATATCTTTAAAAGTAATGGTTGCGTTTGGGATTACTTCATTAGTTTCTGAATTATAAACAACACCACTCAAATCAAAAATATTTCTTTCTTTGCTAACAGAATAAATCTTAAAGCAGGATCCACCATCGCATAAATCACACTCTTTGCGATCGGATGTAAGGTAGCCCAATTCTTGACTTTCATCCAAAATAAAATAAGAATCATCATAATTAGAGTTTATCGGCGCACCTAAATTTTTTGGCATCGACCAAATGGAATCACTAGCGTTAAAGGAAGATTTTAATATATCCAAGCCACCGAAACCGGGATGCCCGTCAGAGCTAAAATAGAGAGTAGATGTACCTACATGAAAAAACGGACTAGACTCGTCATCTGCTGTATTAAAAAGTGGACCCATATTTATAGGCTCCCCATAAGTTCTTCCCTCATCATCTATGTTTTCGTACCAAATATCCATTTTCCCATAGCCTCCAGGACGATTAGATGCATAATAAATAATGCTGCCATCTGGAACAACACATGGGTCGGAACTCTTGTATCCAGGAAGATTAACTTTTTCGTTCATTTTTTGAGATGGAAGCCATTCACCATTAAATAACCTTGAAAAATAGATAGCGCACTCATTTGTATTGTTTGTAAGCCATCGAGTAAAAAAGAATCTATTGCCATCCGCAGTTAAAAAACCAGCACCCTCATTTCTATTAGTGTTAATAGGTCCAACCATTTTTTTAAATGGACTATCTGAATTTTCTGTTTTGTCGAGCAAATAAATATCACTTGTAAAAACAGCTTTATGTTTTTTATTTGAAACAATTGCTTCTCTTGCAGAAGCAAATAAAAGTTTCCTCTCTTCACCGAAATAATTAACAGCAAAACTAGAAACACCGCCATTAAAAATGGAATCTAGTTCAGTAACTACAATTCCATTTTGCACGCTTTTGGGATCTATTGCCAAGTAGCAACCAGCTATTTTTGATTTTGATAGGTTAATCATTGCCGTATCATTTTTTTCTATGGCAAACGCCAATGCTGTTTCAAATTGCAGATTTGCTGCAGGGTACTTTTTATTTTTCATTAGGGCATCGCCATAACCATAACAATCAAAAGGGTATTCCGCTAGGTTTATTTGTAAGGACTGCTGATACCAAGTTTCTGCATTTTTATAATCATGATTAAAGCGGTAACAAGATGCAATTTGATGAACAGCATACTTATAATAATAATTTGCAAACTCAATTAATTGTGTTGTATCTTTTATTAGCGTAACACTGTCTTGTGTTTGTTCAGGCAAAAGCTGTTTTTTAAATATCCTTAGTGATTTTGTAGTTTTATCTTGTGTTACACCTTTAACATAAGGTTTTATAACATAAGGATGGGTAATATCAAAAGGTGTTTCTTTATTTACAACTTTCAAATAGTATGTTACAGCATTATTATAATCGCCTTTATTAAAAGCGATATCTGCATAATTCATCCATTCTCTTTTTGTTTGAGCAACAGAGGCAACAAATAAACCAAGAAAAAAGAATAATGTAATAAATCGTTTCATATTTTAATAAATTCTAATATAAAGTTTTTTTATTTTAAATTTTGTAATTTACATTTACATCAATTACTGTTGGAAATTTTAAAGCCTTGGGCAGTTTGCTAAAGGATTCGGTTTGTTTCGGCGTGTAACGTATGTTAATGATATTTCAAATCCTCCAGTTGAGCCATAAGCTGTTTTTATCAAGGAGGTGTTAAAGTCGTAACTTACCCGAACAAGGCATCTGCCCTTTTTTATACCTGCTTCAATTATTGCGGCACTATTAAAGCGATAAGTAGGACCCAAAAGAATATATGTATCTGATTCTTTAAGAAAATAATGAAGTAATACAGAGAGAGCAAACGACTGGCTGTTTTTTTGTCTCATGTAAATAAATTTTGGTAATAATTGTATTTTCCCATTTAGATTAAACTTTGATCCACCATGCAAATAAATCCTGCTTGGTATTTTATTTGAGCTGCCTAAAAATGTTTCTGTTGGCTGTGTTAAATGGAAAGCTGAAAAACCGAAAAAGGGATTAAAAAGGGAGGTTTCTTTTGCATAATAATATAATAAACCTGCATTTATGTCGCTTAATAAAAAACTAGAATTGGTAAAAGTTTCGCCACTTGACAAACTAGGATCAAATCCACCACCATTTAATCCTATAAATTGATTTCCAAATGTTAAGGCATCTACGTCAATGCTTTTCTGAATTGTTCCCCCTTGCATCCCCATTGCTAAATGATGGTTATTTTCAGCATCTAATACTACGTCGTAACCTATTGACAAGAGTATGCTGTTTACATTATAAGCGCCTCCACCAGCTCTGTAATTCATTATTTGCAGGCCAACACCAAACTTTTTAATAGGGGCGTCTATCGATATAGCTGTAGTGTTAAAAGGTTTGTTGGTAAAGGCCGCCCACTGAGTCCTATAATGCGTATGAATACGAGATTGGCCATCAAACATCCCTGTCATGGCTGGATTTAAAAATAAAGGAGGTGCATCGTATTGAGAGAGTTGAAAGTCCTGAGCAGTAGCTGTACCAGCAAATTTTGCAAGGAGGGGGGCAAAAAATAACAGGAGACAAAGAACAATGCCTCTCCAATAAGCTCGCACTAAACAAGCCTTTTTGCTAGTATATGCGTTTAGGTTATTATTTGTTTTTGCAATCATTTTTTATTTATCTATCTCGTGTAAATTTTGTGCTATATTAAAAAATAATAAACACTATGTAACAATTTGCCTTACCTCAATAATGTGATATCGCCAGAAATTTTATATTCCGTATCGTCATCAGAAAGTCCAACCACAGAATAAACATAAACACCAACAGCCTGGTCAATATCTTTAAATTTCCCATCCCATCCATCTGATTGTTTTGTAGACTCAAATAATAATTGACCCCAGTTATTAAATATTTTAAAAGAAAACTTTTTGAAAGGACCGCCATAAATATATAAAACATCATTTTGCCCATCCCCGTTTGGCGAAAATCCGCTAGGAACACTAGGGTAAGTTGCAACAATTTCTTTATTGCATATAACATCCATACAACCACTTAAATCTGTAGCAACCAGGCAAACATAATAAACTCCTCCTGTAGCATAAGTATGGCTAGGGAATTGCAAATTGGATTCGTCGGAGGAGTCTCCAAAATCCCAGGCCCAAGAAACAGCATTCGTTGATTTATTTTCAAAAGATACACTTTGCCCTATCTTAGGGTATGCGTCACTTGCAGTAAATGATGCCTGCGGGCCAGTTTCTAAACTTAATGTTTGTGTAACACTAGCAATACAACCAAAGTTAGAGGTAACAGTTAAGGAAACGGGGAAAGAACCTCCTGTGGGAAACAAATGGCTAGTATTAAAAGCAGTATCAATTGCCATATTACCAAAATCCCAACTTGAACTAGATATGGTAGATCCGCTATTAACAGTAGATAGGTTAGTGAAAACTGTAGCCTCATTAACACAAACTCCGATAGCACTAAAATTTGCAAAGGGATTGCAATATACTTCAATATTTTGACTTTCGGTATCCAAACAACCGTTGCTAGCATATACTGTCAATACAACATTTTTGTATCCACAGGAGGAGTATGCATGCGAAGGGGAAGCGGATATGCTAGGGAGGCTAAGATCTCCAAAAGTCCATGTGGAGCCAATTATTGAATTAACGGATGTTGAAGTATTAACAAATACAACACTGTCGTCTACACAAGCGCTAGTACTTGTAAATGCTGCAGTAGGTGCTGGTTTTGAAAACACATCCAATGTATCAGAAACAGGTTGACATCCAGCGTTGTTGCCAGATTCAAACATCAGTGTAATAACTCCTGCAAGTTCGTCAGCCGCACTTGGGTAGTAATATCCGTTAAGGGAAGTATTAGAAGGGACAAAAACACCTGTACCTGAAGTACTCCAAGTTCCTGAGCCGGTTGAAACAGTAACATTTAAAACCACAATGCTTCCTGAACAAGCGCTATCCTCTGTTTTAATAATAACCGTTGGGAGTGGGCCAAAAGTTATTGTAAGGGAGTCGCGCGCTGCATTACAAATTCCATTTCCTAAAGTTTGTCTGCAAAGAATTACAAAGCCCGCTGCCGTATCTGCTGAACTAGGGTAATAATTAGTTATTGAAGAGGTGGAGTCGGTAAAAGTTCCTCCATTGTCGGTTGTAGTCCATAATCCACCAAAAGCACCAAGCGAAGATGCTGAGATACTTATCTCAGACACATCTTTACAAACCGTGATGTCGGGGCCTACATTAACAGTAGGGCCAGTATTAAAAAGAATTACGATGGTATCACTATCGCCTGCACAAAATAAGTTATTGGTTGATATTAATATTAAAGTATCAGACCCACTAGCTTTCGCAGCAAGGGTTGGCGTATAAATTGGACTTAATGAAATTTGGTTGGAAAAGGCTCCAGAACCACTCCAAAAAAGGCCTCCGGCATTCAAAATACTAGCACTTAAATTAACAGTTAAATTATTGTCACAACTAATAATATCAGTCCCTGCATTTACAATTATTAAATTTTGAATATTCAGGCCAATAGTAACAGAGTCCTTGCATCCAGCTAGCGATGTAGTAACCAATTTAACAAGGAATGTTTGGTTGCCAGCACTGAATAAATGAGAGGGGTTTTTAAATGTAGAAGTATTGTTAATGCCTGAGCCAGCATCGCCAAAATTCCATTTCCAACTTGCAATGGAGCCTCCAAATTCAACAGAGGAAGAGTCGTTGAATACTACAGAATCACTTATACAACTATTGGTATTGCTTAAAAAAGAGGCCGTGACAAAAGATAAATTTACAAAGGATGAAGCAGTATCAGAGCATGCTAAGCCTTTATTGATAATAAGTGTAGCGGTATAATTCCCTAAAGTTGGATATGTGTAATCCGGTGGATTTTGAAGTAATGATGTATCAGCTAAGGTGGAATTATCGCCAAAATCCCAAAAATAAGTATTTGTACCAACAGAAGTATTTGTAAATGAAACAGTTTTCGAATTGCACCCGCTTGTTGCGTTATTAAAACGCACAGTATCACCAGGGCAGGAAGCCTCTGAAAGCAGGGGCATTAAAAACATTAAAATAAAAAATAAAAGCAGTTTGTATTTCATACAGTTTTCTATATAATTCGTAAAAGTAATAAAAATATTACACATATAATTTTTTCTTTAAAATTTAAAATCAAACCTATATATTTGTATGTAATAAATATATACTAATTTGAATAATAGCGCTGTAATTTTGGAAGGGTGTTTTTCCCCCACCCCTCCGCTTTAATTCAAAAATGATTGAGGGGGCTATTATCCTATATAATTAGTGAATAAAAAACAAGAATTTTAAAATAAAAATGAAACTATATATTGTCCCAACACCTATCGGAAACCTAGAGGATATAACACTTCGGTCAATACGTGTTTTAAAAGAAGTTGACTTAATATTGGCTGAAGACACCCGTAAATCAGGTATTTTGTTAAAGCATTTAAATATTACAAAAAAAATGCTTGCCCATCACCAACACAATGAACATAAAACAGCCACCATAATAGCCGACCGAATTGCTAATGGGGAAAATATAGCCTTAATAACGGATGCTGGCACTCCTGCAATATCTGACCCAGGCTTTTTATTGGTGCGAGAGTGCATAAAAAGGGGGATTCAAATAGACTGTTTGCCTGGGGCAACAGCTTTCGTCCCCGCTTTAGTAAATTCGGGCTTGGCGAGCGACGCATTTTGTTTTGAGGGTTTTTTACCTCAAAAAAAAGGTCGTCAAACGAAAATAAAATCATTATTAACAGAACATCGAACAATGATTTTTTATGAATCGCCGCACCGTTTAATAAAATCACTGGAGCAATTTATAGAATATTTTGGTGCAGAAAGAAAAGCTTCTGTTTCGCGGGAAATAACTAAAATGTTTGAAGAAACAACAAGAGGGTCTCTCTTGGAAATACTTAATTATTATAAAGACAAAAAAATAAAGGGAGAAATTGTAATTGTGTTGGAAGGTAATAAAAACACAAATTGAGTTACTGTAATTAATATTTAATAATTAATTAAGAAATGGAATATAACCAAAGCAAAACAGGAGCCCCACCAGGAACGCTTGTATACAGGGGGAAAGAAACAGCCGAGAAAGTAAAAATCACTCTTGTTGAATATAATGAAGGGACTTATGTTGAGAAGGATTTTTACGATTTTGAGGAGTGTAAAAAAGCCATGACACCTGATAGGATAAAGTGGATTAATGTGAATGGAATTCATCAGGTTGAATTAATCGAGACAATTGGCAAACATTTCAATATTCACTCACTAACGCTTGAAGATATTGTTAATACCAATCAGCGTTCTAAATCTGAAGATTACGACACCTATTTAGTAGCTATTATGAAAATGATATACTATGAAAATGGGATACATTCGGAGCAGCTTAGTGTAATATTAATGGACGGTATGGTTATTTCGTTTCAGGAAATTTATGGCGGTGATGCCTTTGATATGATCCGCAACAGACTGCGATTAGGGAAGGGGCGAGTGCGAAGGATGGGAGCAGACTATTTAGCTTATGCCTTATTGGATGCCGTTGTAGATTTTTATTTTAATGTTCTTGAAAAAATAGGCGACAAAATTGAATTGATGGAAGATGAGGTTGTGGCTGCCCCATCAAAAAAAACATTAACTCAAATTCATCACTTAAAACGAGAAATGATTTTTTTGCGTAAAGCTGTTTGGCCAATGCGGGAGTTGATTAGTAATCTAGAGCGTAGTGAAACAGAGTTAATAAAACCTAGTACAGATATTTATTTACGCGATTTGCATGACCACGCTGTTAGGGTTATAGATACTGTAGAAACTTTTCGTGATTTACTCTCTGGCATGATGGATATTTATTTGTCGAGCGTTAGTAACAGAATGAATGAGACAATGAAGGTTTTAACAATTATTACGACACTTTTTGTCCCTGTAACTTTTATTGTAGGTGTTTATGGGATGAACTTCGATTTTATGCCAGAGATTCATTCAACCTGGGGCTACCCAATTACTTGGGCTGTAATTATTGCCACTATGGCTTCCTTGTTATTGTATTTTCGTAAAAAAAGGTGGATTTAATTTTTTTATAATGCTATCGAATTTTGCCGCATTATAAATAGCATTTTAAAACAAATTATTTTTTAAAAGAATTATATAAATAGTAATAATATTTTTTCCAGTTTATAAAAACTAGCCTCATGCAAGGTATACGCACAATCGATTCAAAGTGTTAAATGCTATGTTTAAAATCTTATTTATTTAATACTATTCTAAAAGTTGTGCCCTTATTTAAATCAGAGTTTTTTACGAATATTTTTCCCGAATGATAATTCTCTATGATCCTTTTAGTGAGAGACAATCCTAGTCCCCATCCTCTTTTTTTTGTAGTATAGCCTGGTTCGAAAACTGTTTTATATTTTGATTTCGGTATTCCTTTCCCTGTGTCTGTTATATCAATATAAACGAATTGTGTTTGATCTGAAATTGTTATACTTATTAAGCCACTACCTGTCATAGAATCTACAGCATTTTTACATAAATTCTCTATAACCCATTCGAATAAGGGGATATTTAAAAGGGCTATTATTTCTGTTTGATTATCCTGGTCAATTGAAAATAAAACATTTTTCGATACCCTTAATTTAATATAACTAATCGACTCAATTAAAACACTTACTAAATTAACTTTATCTAATTTAGGTGTGGATCCAATTTTAGAAAAGCGATCCGTAATTGTCTCTAGGCGTTTAATATCTTTTTCAATTTCAAAAGCTGTGGCACTATCAAGGCCTTTTATCTTTAAATATTCTAGCCAAGCGATTAAAGCAGAAAGAGGAGTACCAAGCTGATGGGCTGTTTCTTTAGCCATTCCAACCCATACCTGATTTTGTTCCACTTTACGAGCGGTGCTAAAAAGTAAATACGCTATCAATAAAAAAAGGCCTATAATTCCAAACATTACGTAAGGATAATATTTTAGCTGTGTCAACAAAATTGACTCTTGGTAAAAAATAAAGCTTTTGGTCCCATCACCCAAGGCCACTTCAATAGGCTGATTTTTAGCTGCCATATTTGAAATGGTGGTTTTTAAAAAATCGGAGTTTTTAATTTTCAACGAATCTACGTTCCCCGAAGCAAGCACATTTAACTTAGTTGAATCGGTATAAATTACAGGCACCGACGCTGAGTTTACGGCTACTTCCGAAATAAAAGATTTTACGAGGTCGTCCAATACATTTTTTAATTCAGAAAAAAGTTTCGAGTCCTGATAAAACAAATAGTTTTTTTTGCCCATATAAATATTTATTTCAATAGGCTCCTGAATATTTCTCATCAACTCCATTTGTTGGATTAAATAATTTTTATCCTTTTCTTTGTTTGGGTCTAAATTTCGGGAAGTGATAGGCACCCCTTTTTCATCGGCAAGTATAACGGGAACAGTAGTGTTATCGGAAACAACCTTTAAAACAAAGCCATAATCGCTCAGGTCCTTGGATAATTGTTTGGTAGCCTCTGCCCACAATTCGACTTTTTTGCGTTCTTCAATTTTTATTTTATTAAATAATTCATTGGTATATTTCACAAGGTTTGCTTTTTTTTGTACCGCATCGGCCCACAACCTCACTTTTTTGCGCTCCTCTTTAGCAATTTTATTTACCAATATATTGGTATACCACAATGAAATGGAAACAATAATAATTGCCGACATAAATAGCCATAATTTCCATTGTTGTTTTTGTAAATAAATGCTCATTGCTCTTCTTTATATTAAGGGGTGCGAATTTAAAACTTTTTATTAGAACTACACATATCCTATAATAGAGTGACAGACGATGTATTTAAAAATCATCTTGCTCTTCTTTTTTAGGTTTTTTCAATTCTGTTTTTTTTTCATCAGCTTTTGGCTCATCCCATTTTATAATAAATTTAGTGTTTTTATCATTTGATTTTTTAACTTTATTTTTAATTGCTGTATCTTTTTTAAAAAGGCCAAATTCTTCTTTTAATATTGATTTTAGGGTTTGTTTTTCTGCTTTTAAATCTTGCTTTATACTTTGTATTGCACTTTTGGGGTCATATTTAATTATTGGGTTGTCGACAGTTCCTGTCATTGATAAAAAAATATCGGTCCGACCCAATCCGTCGTCAGCGATTGTTCCAAACTCATCGTTTTGTTTTTTTGCTCTCTTAGCTTTTTTTGATAACAAGTCGTTTAAGGATAATTTTATTTTGTAATTAATTTCATTGTTAAAAGTGTGTGTGCCATATGCAGTAAGATTTAAAGCACTTGACAGTATCTCCATTTTGGGCATAGAAATCTTTTTATTTTTAATTTCTAATTTGTTTTTTAAAGTTTCGAATCTAATATTTTCTAATTCTTTTAAGTCTATAAAACGCGACAAACTTTTCATAGATTCAACATTGTTTAACTCTCCATTTTCTATTTTCAGATCCACTTCGGCCGATAGTTTTTCCAAATCTATTTCTAATTCAGGGCTGAGTTCCATTATTAATTTTATCTCAGCATCTGCAGAGCCTTTAATATTTTTATCTGTTATAGTAGTTCCACCAAAGTTTTCAAAAGCATTGAACATTTTATCAATATTTATACCTGTAGCTTCGGAAACACAAGAAATAAGGATTTTTGTTGAATCGCTTCCATCAATTAGTCCACTAGTGTTGATGTTGCCATTCATTGTAGAAAGTGATAGGCGCTCTAAATTCATTTTTTTTTGTTCCAATTTAACTAGCCCATTTATATTGAACGCCTCAAACTCTCTGAATTCAATGTGTTTAATTTCACTGTTTAGAATTAAATTGATATGTTCTGAAAACTGTAGCTTGTAATTACTTTTTGATTTTACATTTTCGTTATTATTAGCGAGTAATTCATTTAAATCAATATTTTTTGAAAACAATTTTGCTTCTACTGTTATATCTTGGTTTTCCTTTAGCATATAGTCAATGCTATTTCTGAAAACGCCTTTTAACTCAAAATCGCTATGTGAAATACTTCCGTCCAATTTCTCCACCTCCAAATCACTGTTGTTAAATTTGAATTGCCCGTTAAAATTAGTGAGCATTAAAGCATTGTTTTTAAATTTCATGCTTACATCTGAAATTTGCAAATTACCTTTTGTACTTATATTTTGATAATTTGTACTGTTAAATGCATTTCCCTCACCATTAAAGGAGGCGTCTATTTTTATTTGTCCTGTTAGTTTTTCTATCGCATCAATTTTAATTAAATGTTGTAAATTTCCTAGACTTATATCTGCAATTAACTTCGCCGAAACCTTAGGGTTTTCAAAATTGCTAATTGACAACTCTCCCGATATTTTACCCTGATCAATTCTTGCAGAAAAAGGGTTTAACTCAAAGAGTGAAAGATTAGAATTTGCTTTTTTTTCGCTTATGTAACGCCCTTTTAAATTTACTTGTCGCAAAACAATATCTTCTTCTACTTGGGTGATTTCGGCGTTATTAATGCCGAAATCCGCTTTTATATCTGGCGCCAACCCTCTTGCTACACTGCCCTTAACTGTTGCATTAAAATAAAACTCGCCAGCGCTTTTATAATCTTTTATTTTGACTTTATATTGATTTGGAATTAATGATAGCAAGGACTGTATATCGATATTTTTACCATTTATGCCTATGTTTACTAAAGATTCATTGTTTGCATTGCTAATGCTTCCAATTACTTCAAACAATATCTTTTCAATTTTTATTTCCCCTTTTTTTATTGTGTAGGAAGATATTGTATTATTAATATCTAAATCAAATGCTGTAAGAATATTTTTTTTACTTAATAAGGTTAAGCCATCATATTTAATGAGATTTACAATGAATTCACTTTCTGTTTGCAAGGTGTATTTTTCTTTAGAAAAGTTTCCAGATATAATACTTTTAATAATAAACAGGTTTATGTTTTTATTTGTTGAATTATCGATATAAGATACTTCAATTTTGTTTAATTCCACATTTTCTAATGCAAATGAAAAGGATGTGGAATCTTTTACAGAAGATGTTTTCCAAAAATGATAATTGTCTTTTCCATTTTTGTTAATTTTAATTTTAATACTGAGGTCATCCATCCTTATTTTTTTAAGATGGTAATTTTTATTAAAAATATCGATCAAATTAAAAAAAAATGAAACTTTCCCCGCTTTAAATAAAGTGTCTTTGTTTTTACTTTCGACCACTTCCATCACTTTTATGTTTTTAAAATCGACACTAGCATGTGGGAAGTTTTGCAATACAGTAAAATCAATGTCTTTTGCATCAATAATTAATTGGGTATTTAATTGCTCGTTTAATTGTTTAATCACATATTCTTTAACCTCATTCTGATAAATGTACCCTGCAATAAAAATTGCTCCAAGAATTAGAGCGAGAGAAATAAACAGAAAAATTAAAATGCGTTTCAAATACCTAAATAGTGTATATGGTTTTTGAGAAGCATTAGAAATTGTGCTTAATTTTTCAGGATTCATATATTAGATATTAAAACACAAATTTTAAAATAATTATTTTATAAAATTCTATGGAAAACTAATTTTATCAAACAGGAAGAGTTGAAAAGTTATGCTCTTCATCGCCTCTTAATTCTCCCATACTTGGGACAAAATTATCCCTGCGGACTAAGTTAATACGTTCTTGTAATTGTACATAAAAAAAATTAAACATGGGTTAAGCTAAAAAACTTTAATTTAATGGTTGTGCCTTATTTTATTACCCTCCCCGGTTTGTTATTCTGCGTAAAAATTTATACTTTAATCCCTCCCGATATAAATTAGTAAATTCCTTGGTAAGCAATATATAACTATTTCATATACAGATTTGGCTTAATTATTATTAAATCATTTTTAAAACTACAAAAGGAGTTTATCGCTTTGTATGCTAACAAAATCGAATTTTCAGTTAATTTATTGCCTTTTATTACTACTTTTTTATATTTAATCTTCATTCAGCATTTTTTATTGTAATTAATATAATTTTTTTCTCCTGAAATCTGATGCTACGAAACAATTTTGTGCTTTTTTAAAATAAAATTGCTAATAAAAAATGCAGATTCTAAACTAAAACATTAAAAAGTAAATAGATATTCCAATATATTTGTAAACAGAAAGAAGGTTGCATTAAAAACCGGAATAATATACCATACATTAATTTAATTTAAAATTATGGTATGATTAATGCAAGAACACTAAAAAAAATGGATAAATATCTTTTTAGTGGCTAATTTAAAAACTTAAGTTAAGGATTTATATCAAACTATTTATATTGCTAACAATTGAAGCGTAAAGCTTAATAATAAAATTGAAATTACTAAAACATTAAATTTAAGGTCTTTTTAATCTAATTGTAAAATAAGGCGACTAGCTATTAAATACGAACTAAAACAATACATCTATGAAAAATAAAATAATTTATTTTACACAAAAAACCCTTGTTTCTTTATTGGTATTTATTTTTATAGTGTCTTGTTCTAGCTCTTCGAAGCTAATGAATAAAGGCAATTATGATGCCTCCATTCAAAAATCAACAAGAAAATTAAATCGCAAAAAACAAAATGATAAGGAGGTTGTTGTTTTGGAAAAGGCTTACGCCAAAGCAAATGAGAGAGATAGGGAGAGAGTGCTTTTTTTAAAAAAAGAAGGACGACCAGAAAATTGGGAGGAGATATTCCTTGTTTATTCTAAAATGTCGCAAAGGCAGGAAAATATAAAGTCTTTACTCCCATTGAATATTTTGAGCCAGAACAGGTATGCTGATTTTAATATTGTTAATTATAGTGATGAAATTATTCAAGCTAAAAAAACAGCAACGGAATATTTTTATGTTCACGCGCTTTCTTTATTGAATAATAATAATAAGTCCGATTCTAGGAGAGCATACTCAGAATTATTAAAGGTGAAAGCTTTTTCCAATAACTATAAAGAAATTGATAAGGAATTGGCTCGTGCAAAAAATATGGGTACTAGTTACGTGCTTTTTAAGATGAAAAATACAACTGGGATCCCCCTTCCTCCTTCATTTGAGGATGAGTTAACAAAAATAAGTTTGACGGAGTTAAATTCCGAGTGGTTGTCGTACCACACGCATGAAACAAATAATTTAAATTATGATTATGTTATAGTTGTGAACATGAAAAATATTAATGTTTCTCCTGAATCTATTAAAGAATCAAACTTTACCGAAACAAAAGTTGTTCCAGATGGGTTCGAATATATTTTGGATGCCAATGGGAATGTAAAAAAAGATTCAAGTGGAAGGGATTTAAAAAAGCCTAAAACAAAAACTATTTCCTGTAATGTGATTGAAACCATCCAGAACAAAAAATCTATTATAGCAGGAACTCTCGATTATATAAATAATAGTACTGGGCAATTAATAAAAACGGATCCAATAGCAAGCGAAAATGTTTTTTATTATATCTCTTTCCTTGCAATAGGTGACATTAATGCTTTGAAACCTGAAACGAAAGCAAATTTAGGAAAAAGACCAATGCCTTTCCCTTCGGGTTTTGACATGCTGTTGCAGGCTGGTCAAATATTGAAGAACGTCACCAAAAATATAATATATAATAACAAAGCTGTATTATATTAATTCGTCTTGTCATATTAAGATGTTTTTTTAAAAGTAACATCCCCAAACATACATATTAAGATTCTTGCTATCATTATAGCGATAATTGCAAACTTTATCCTTGGATTTCTATGGTATATAACTTTCTTCGGAAAATTATGGGGCAGAGAAATGGCGTTTGACAACACTAAATAAAACTCAGAGGTCTGCCTTTGCCAAAGGAAGAATACCAAAAAAACTCGTAGCGTTTAAAATTCCTACTCTGAAAATTAATACTAGCCAAAAAATCAAATTATCTGAATACTTATTAGTCTGTCGTTGCATTAAAAGCAAAAATCACCAGCAAACACTTGGTTTACTGATGATTTTTGCTCTACTTTCGTAGCCCGTAGGGGAATCGAACCCCTCTTACCAGGATGAAAACCTGGCGTCCTAACCCCTAGACGAACGGGCCATTTATTTTAGGAATGCAAATGTACGGGAAATAATTATTTTTACAAATTATTTTTAAAATTATTCTTAAAATAGATTCAAAAAAAATATTTTAAGCTGACTAATCAAGCTTTTTTGACTTTAAAAGTGCTGATTTTATTTCACTAAGCGTTCGGCTTAAAGTTTCTAGATTGGACTCTATTTGCGGTATTTGGGTACTTATATAGTTGTGAAATACCCAAATCTCATTAATTTCGGACGCTTTTACAACATAGTCCTTAAAAAGAGGGTTCATGGAGTGCATTTTAAAACTTCTGTCTTTTTTAATATTATTTGTTAGCTCTTTAAAAATAATTCCCTCCTCTTTTGTAAGCACAATACATGCCTGACCATTTTTAATATCTCTCCAATCTTGAACAAACGCTGCAATAACAAACGATTTGTCAGGAATAGGAAGCATAGAATCGCCCTCTATTTGAAACATCCTAAATTTTTTATTTGACGATAATACAGGAAAATGAAAAGTTTCTAATGATTGTATAAACTCAGGATTGCTGTATCCAGCGGAATAGCCAGCCTTTGCTTTAATTGGAACGATTTCAATATTTTCTCTGTTTTTCGCGTCAAGGGTGGTAGCCAATACACGAATTTGTGTGCCCATAATATACTCGTCATTACCGGCCTCTAAATTACGAAGTTGCAATTCGGATAAACGTTTTAAATTAACCCACAGTAAAGAATCTGCGCTTATTTTAAAATATTTGGTAAAGCTTCTTAAAACATCGATAGGAGGGTTTAGGGCCACTCCGTTTTCATACGAATTGTATTTAGATCGCTTCACACCTATGGCTGACGCAATATCTTCTTGGCTTTTTTTTTGCCTCTCTCTCAACAACTTAAGGTTACTTGTTAAATAACTATTTTGCGTTTTCATTTTTTATTGTTATTATTATTAACTAACATTTGTTAATAATATTAACAAATGTATAAAATAAAAATGGAAAGAGCAATAGTACATATGGATTTAGATTCCTTTTTTGTCTCGGTGGAGCGCCTTTTAGATAGCAGCTTGCTTGGTAAACCTGTAATTATTGGTGGAACATCAGACAGAGGGGTCGTTGCTTCATGCAGTTATGAAGCAAGAAAATTTGGGGTACATAGTGCTATGCCTGCAAAAATGGCAAAGCAGTTATGCCCTCAGGCAATATTTATCCGTGGTGATATGGATACCTATTCAAAGTATTCGAATATGGTTACTCAAATTATAGAAGAAAGGGCTCCTCTATCTGAAAAAGCCTCCATTGATGAGCACTATCTTGATATAACAGGCATGGATCGCTATGTAAAAAACAGCATGTTGTGGGCACATGAATTACGACATACAATTATTAAAGAAACGGGCTTGCCAATTTCTTACGGACTGTCCGTAAATAAAACAGTTTCTAAAATAGCAACAGGAGAATCAAAGCCGAATGGAGAAAAAAAAATTGATGCAGGAATTGAAAAAAAATTTTTAGCCCCCCTTTCAATAAAAAAAATTCCTGGTATAGGCCACAAAACATATATAATATTTCGGAATATGGGCATTGAACAGGTAGGGCAAATCCAAGAAATGCCCATCGAAATTATTAAAAAAATGCTCGGCGAAAATGGTCAAATGCTATGGAAAATGGCCAATGGAATTGACAACAGCTTGGTAGAAGCCCACTCCGAAAAAAAAAGCATAAGCACCGAAACAACTTTTGATAAAGATACCACAGACATACAGCAACTTAAAAGAGTTTTAATTACAATGATTGAAGGCTTGGCTTTTGATTTACGAAAAAAAAATAAAGTAACCGGCTGCCTTAGCCTAAAACTAAGATATTCCGATTTTCAAACACATACATTTCAAAGTAAAATTGCATACACGGCTTCTGACCATGTGTTACTCGACAAGGTATTGGCCTTATTTAAAAAAAATTATACTCGTCGCGTATTAATTCGTTTGATTGGCATAAAATTTAGCCTGCTTATTCCCGGGCAAACACAAATTAATTTATTCGATGATACCGAAGAAATGATAAACTTATACCAATCGCTCGACAAAATACGATTGCGTTTTGGCTACAAAGCAATAATGAAAAGTGTTGGATTAAAAACTAAAAAATGATATTAAATGCACACTCAAATTACAGCCTGCGATACGGTGTTCTTTCATTAGAAGAGCTCGTGGAATCTTGTGTTGAAAATAACTACGAAGCAATTGCAATTACAGATATAAATAATTCATCTGGCGCTTTAAGCTTTGTTAAGATATGTCTTGAAAAAGGTGTAAAGCCACTTGTTGGAATGGAATTCAGAAATGCTAACGAATTCTTATTTATTGCAATTGCTAGAAATAGGGAAGGGTTTAAAGAGATAAACGAATTAATGACTCGCTGTAATTTGTCACAAAATAAACTTCCGGAAAAACATACTTTTTTAAACTGTTATATCATTTATCCATATGGGAAAATTGAAGAAAATTCGCTCAAAGAGAATGAATATGTTGGGGTAAGGCCTAGTCAGCTAAACCAATTAAGACATAAAAAAAAACAGCAACAAGCCAAATATGTTATTCAGCAAGCGTATACTTACAAAGATTATCAAGGATATGAAACGCATAAAAAATTAAGAGCGATTAGTCATAATATACTCTTATCGCAGGTAGAAGAGTCCCAATTAGGAGGCGCAGATGAATACATAAGCACAAAAAAACAATTACTTAAAAAATACGAAGATTACCCACACATAATAGAAAATACAAATAAAATAATAAACGATTGTAATTTTTCTTTTGATTTTAAAAATACGAAAAATAAAAAATCCTATACAGCCAGCATTTATGATGATAAAATTTTGTTGGAAAAGCTCGCCTACGATGGCTTAAAATATCGGTATGGCTCGTTCAACAAAACGGCAATAGACCGGGTTAATAAAGAGCTGGAAATCATTCACAACCTTAACTTTTCAGCGTACTTCCTAATAACAGCAGATATCATACGTTACTCCATGTTAAGGGGTTATTACCATGTTGGTAGAGGCAGTGGTGCAAATAGTATAGTAGCATACTGTTTGAGAATTACAGATGTTTGTCCAATAGAGTTAAATCTATATTTTGAACGCTTTTTAAACCCCAAACGAAAATCGCCTCCCGATTTTGATATCGATTACAGCTGGAGAGAAAGGGACGATGTTATGGAGTATATCTTCAAAAGATATGGAAAAAAAAATACGGCATTGCTGGGGGCTATTTCAACATTTAAAGACCGTTCGATTATACGTGAAATGGGTAAAGTATACGGCTTGCCTAAAGAAGATATAGACCGATTAATTAAAAACCCTGGCTCGCCCTTAAATCAGAATGAAATTTGCAAAAATATTATAACTCATTATTCAGCCATAGAAAACTATCCTAATATACGTACCACCCACTCTTGCGGCATACTAATATCCGAAGAGCCCATTACCTATTATACTGCTTTAGATTTAACACCTAAAGGATTTCCCTCAACACATTTTGATATGTATACTGCCGAAGACATAGGATTTGAAAAGCTTGATATACTTAGCCAAAGAGGGATTGGACATATTAAGGATGCCGCTGAATTAATATATAAAAACAGAGGAGTAAAAGTAGATGTTCATGAAGTTGAAAAATTCAAAAAAGATGATAAAATAAAAGCGCAATTAAAGGCTGGCGATACCATTGGGTGTTTTTATATTGAAAGCCCAGCTATGCGAAGCTTATTAAAAAAATTAAAATGCGAGAACTATTTGACATTAGTGGCTGCAAGCTCTATTATTCGTCCAGGAGTAGCAAAAAGCGGCATGATGAAAGCATATATCCAACGCTTTCACAACCCCTCAACTATTAAATATTTACACCCCATAATAGAGGAGCAACTTAACGAAACTTATGGCGTAATGGTCTTTCAGGAAGATGTATTAAAAGTAGGACACCATTTTGGTGGTTTAGATTTAGCCGATGCCGATGTGCTCAGAAGGATGATGAGTGGCAAATCAAGAAATAAAAAACATTTAGAACTAATTACAGATAAATATTTTGCTCATTGCAAAGCGGCAGGATATTCAGAAAAGGTAAGTAAAGAAGTGTGGCGACAAATAGAATCTTTTGCCGGATATAGCTTTAGCAAGGCTCACTCTGCTAGCTACGCTGCAGAAAGCTATCAAAGTTTATTTCTAAAAACGCATTACCCTTTGGAGTTTATGGTAGCTGTAATAAATAACTTTGGTGGATTTTACGCCACCAGTGTTTACATAAACGAAACAAAAAAGGCTGGAGGTATAATTCATTTGCCTTGCGTGAACAAAGGCTTCTACTTAACATCTCTTTATGGCAAAGATGTATTTCTAGGATTTATACACATCAAATCCCTCGAACAATCTACTGCGCAAACAATCGAAATTGAACGAGAAAAAAATGGGCCGTATGAAAGTTTAGAAGATTTTATTTCGAGAATAAATACCCGAATAGAAACTTTACGTACATTGATAAGAATAAACGCATTGCGCTTTACCGGAAAAAACAAAAGGCAACTACTTTGGGAAGCTCAGCTGTTATTTGATAAAGAAAAAACAAAACAATTTGCCTCCTCTATTCCCCTGTTTGCTGCGCCGCCAATAGAATGGAAAATCCCTATATTAAAAGAGAACAAAATCTCCGACATGTATGATGAATTAGAATTATTGGAATTCCCCGTTTCCTTAAGCCTATTTGATTTAACAAAATCAAACTTTAGGGGAGAATGTAAAGCGAATGAACTTTTAAATTTTGTTGGCAAAGTAGTGCGAATGGTAGGTAGTTATGTTACTTATAAAAGAGTAAGAACAATACGAGGTGATATAATGGCTTTTGGAACCTTCTTGGACGAGGATGGTGTTTTTTTTGACACCACGCATTTTCCAACAGAATTAGTAAATTATCCTTTTACAGGCGCTGGAATTTATTTAATTTTGGGTAAAGTTGTACAAGAGTTTGGATTTCCAAGTATTGAAATTCAAAAGATGGCAAGAATGAGTTATACAAAAAACTAGATTTAGAAACAAACAGATGTGTTATAATATAGAAATCCCAGTAAAAACAGAACTCAGCACTTTTATTAATTGCGTATTAGATAATAAAATTTGCAATAATGAGTGGGACGAAAGCTGCCATATAATGTCAGGTTTTACTTTTTCAAAAATACCGGTATTAACAACAGAAGATCAGGAAAACATACAAACATTTAATTGGGGCTTAATCCCTAAATGGTGCAAGGATGAGGCGCAAGCAAAAGAAATTAGAACAAAAACATTAAATGCGAAATGTGAAACAATATTTGAAAAACCTTCGTTCAGAGCTAGCATAAAAGATAAAAGGTGTTTAGTTTTTGTGAAGGGATTTTATGAATGGCGAGATTATAATAATAAAAAATACCCTTATTATATATATTTAAAAAAGCAGCAGGTCTTCACTTTGGGAGGCATCTACGAGTCGTGGGTAAATAAAAATACAGGGGAAATAATTACTACAACTTCTATTATAACAACAGCCGCCAACCCCTTAATGGCAAAAATCCATAATTTAAAAATGAGAATGCCTTTAATACTCCCTGAAAATGCCATGCACCAATGGCTTAACCCATTAACAGACAAAAAAGCCATCGAAAATTTGATGCTGCCTTTTGATGAAAATAAAATGAGCGCACACAGCATCTCCAAATTAATTACTTCGAGAAGGGAGAATCCAAACCAAGCAAAAATAAAAGATGCGTTTATTTATAAAGAACTACCTCAAATAAATTAAAAAAATTGCGCATAAAAAAATACCGAATTAAAAAAGAAGGTTAAAAGCATTCTAAATTCTATTAAACACGTAAATGATAGTTGAATTTGATACGCGCAAAAAAATATTTAGGCCATAATTGCTTTTAAACCTTTTTTTTGAATATTTTCAAGGCATCGCCCCATTTTTATATTTTAATACTTCAATTCGCTGCTTTAAACGAAAAAAGCATGGTTTTAAATAAAAAACGAGCTTTTATTTAAATGTGCGGCCCAAATTCACAAAGTATTGAGGGGAAGGTAAAATATGAATAAAAACCCTTCTCCTATCTCATATATATGCTTTTTTTATTGGCTATTATCCTTTTTAAACACCCATTAACAGTCCCGAATATTAAAATTAATTTTAATATAAGAACCAATTTAATATTAATCTATAATTAATTAAATAGGACCATTTTTTTTCAATAATCTTAAAATAATCATTTAGATTTTCTTTTGTTTGAATATTTTTTTTAATTTAGCACCTTTAATTAGTTAAATCTAAAAAAAAGATATGAATATAATTTCAAAAGTACTTGTTGCACTCGTCGTAACTTTAACATTTTCGGTTAACTCAATGGCGCAGAAAAACTTTTCTGCAGATGCCGATATCGCATTCAGCAACAAACAGTATTTCAATGCTATTGAACTTTATAAAAAAGCATATACAAAAGCGAAGAAAAAAGAAGATAAAGCACTTATCATTTTCACAATAGGAGAATGTTACCGATTAACTGGCGACAACAAACAATCAGAAGCTTGGTATGTAAAGGCTGTAAAAGCTAATTATACAAATCCGCTTGCTAAATTATATTTGGCTGAGGCAAAAAAAGCACAAGAAAAATACAGTGAAGCCCTAATTGAATTTGCAAATTATAAATCAGATGCGCCTGCTGATCCAAGAGGGGAGAACGGCATTAAATCATGTGAATTAGCTACAAAATGGAAAGAGAACCCTTCCCGTTATAAAGTTGAAAATATGACACTAATAAATACCAAAGACCCCGACTTTTGCCCTACTTACGCCGATAAAAAATACAATAAATTGTTATTCACATCTATGCGTCCAGGAGTTACTGGAGGAGCTTTCGATGGTTCACTGGGAGAGTTTTATAGCGATATTTTTGAAACCCAAATGGATAAAAATGGAAGATGGAGCACCCCTACTCCTTTACCTCCTCCAGTAAATACAGAAGAAAATGAGGGGCTTAGTTCAATGACTAAAAAAGGCGATTTATTAATTTTTACTCGTTGTACTTCCGAAAAAAACAAAAACTCTTTAAATCAATTGTGGTTTTCTGTGAAAAAAGGCAATGCATGGGGCGAACCTGAAAAATTCTGGTTCTGTAATGATTCAAATAAATTTGCTTCTCCTTCTATTTCTTCAGGAGGCTTAACATTGCTATTCTCCTCTGATATGCCTGGTGGACAAGGAGGTAATGATATTTGGACTAGCACCTATAATAAAAAAGAAAAAAAATGGAGCCCTCCAACTAATTTAGGATCTGAAATTAACACCTCTGCCAACGAAGTTTTCCCTAGTTTACACGACGACGGCACACTTTACTTTTCTTCTGATGGACATTTAGGTATGGGAGGATTGGATATTTTTAGAGCAGAAAAAAAGGGTAAAGGTGAATGGGGCACTGTAACCAACCTGAGATACCCAGTAAATTCAGCTGGCGACGATTTCGGAATTATTTTCGAAGGAGCGAAGGAAAGGGGTTACTTCTCTTCAAACCGCGAAGGTACAAAAGGTTCTGACGACATATGGAGCTTTGTTTTACCGCCATTATTGTTTTCTATTTCTGGTACAGTAAGCGATTGTAAAAATAAAGATGTACTTCAGAATGTAATTGTAAAGCTGGTTGGTTCTGATGGTACTTCGGTACAAACTAAAACAGGAGCAGATGGTCAATATAAATTTGCCGAAAACGGAGCAAATCGTTTTGTATGGCCCAATACATCTTATGTTATTACGACGGAGGTTTCCAACGATTTAATAACCAAAAATGCAGCCAATGGTTTTGTTAACAGCTCTACTAAAGCTAAGGTAACAACTGTAGGCGTTGAAGAAGCTAAAACTTTCAAAGGAATTAACTTTTGTTTAGTACCTATCGAAAAAGAAATCCGTTTCCCTGATGTGTTGTATGACTTAGCGCAATCTACTTTACGCGCTGGATCTGTAGATTCATTAAACTTTTTATATGAGACTTTAATAGATAACCCAACATTTATTATCGAATTAAGTGCACATACCGATTCTCGCGGTGGAGACCCAGAAAACTTAATATTATCAAACGAAAGAGCTAAATCTTGTTTTGATTATTTAGTATCGAAAGGTATTCCTGCAGAAAGAATGGATCCTAAAGGTTATGGCGAAAAAAGATTGTTAATACTGGATACGGATATCAATAAATTAGGAACTATAGAAGAAAAGGAAGCGGGTCACCAAAAAAATAGACGTACTGTATTTTCTGTTTTACGTAAAGATTATTTTAACCCTAATGCTCCTAAGGAGGTTCCTAAAATAAATCAAAAAGAAAAATCGGAAGAAGAAGAGGAAGAAACAGAATAAATATTGAAATTTTAATTGTAGGTCCCTTTAAAAAATGGACGCAAAAAAAATTAATTGACGTTTTAATTTTTAAAATACCCTTTCATACTTTGCCATATAAATTTTCAATCTTTGGGATGAGAAAATGAAGCATGGAAAAGTTACAGTGAGAGGGTTTTTTAATTTTCAGAAAAATATATATGGCAAACAGATATAATTTACGTGGCGTTTCTGCCTCTAAAGAAGATGTACATAAAGCAATTGCTAATATTGATAAGGGCTTATTTCCAAAAGCTTTTTGTAAGATTATACCCGATTATTTAAGTGGCGATGAAGCGTATTGTATTGTTATGCATGCCGATGGCGCCGGTACAAAATCATCGTTGGCCTATATATACTGGAAAGAAACAGGCGATCTTTCTGTATGGCAAGGTATAGCCCAGGATGCTATAATAATGAATACCGACGATCTACTCTGCGTTGGAGCTGTTGATAATATATTGATTTCATCCACTATTGGGCGTAATAAGAATTTAATTCCCGCAGAGGTAATTGCTGCAATAATTGCGGGTACAGAAAATGTATTGGAGCAATTACGCACTTTTGGCATAGGAATACATTCCACAGGTGGCGAAACAGCCGACGTTGGAGATCTTGTTAGAACTATTATTGTTGACTCTACTGTTGTATCTCGCATGAAGCGTTCTGAGGTTATAGATAATAAAAATATTCAAGCTGGAGATGTAATTGTAGGTTTGTCATCATTTGGCCTAGCAACTTATGAAAAACAATATAATGGTGGAATGGGCAGCAATGGATTAACCTCTGCGCGGCACGATGTGTTTAATAAATCAATGGCACATAAATACCCCGAAAGTTTTGACCCCGCTATCCCCGAAAAACTAATATACTCAGGAAATATTAATTTAACAGAAAAAATAGATATTGAATACCTAGCTCATTCAGCAAATAAAAATTCTAAAATATCCATTGACGCAGGCAAATTGGTTCTTTCGCCTACTCGCACCTACGCCCCTATAATAAAGAAAATTTTAGATACTTACCAAACTAAAAGTCCAACATATTCAAGCGAAAACGACAGGTCGCTTATTCACGGAATGGTTCACTGCAGTGGCGGTGCACAAACTAAAGTATTGCACTTTATAGACAATTTACACATTATAAAAAACAACTTATTCCCTACTCCAAAATTATTTAAATTAATTCAAGAACAAAGCGGCACAGATTGGAAAGAAATGTACACCGTATTTAATATGGGCCATAGAATGGAGCTATACGTTCCCGAATCAATTGCAGCGAATATAATTTCAATCTCAAAATCATTTAATGTGGATGCTCAGATTGTTGGCAGAGTGGAAGCCAGCAAAAATAAAAAACTAACAATTAGTTCTGAATTTGGGCACTTTGAATATTAGTATTAAAGCGAGTCTATTGTAAAAAAATTGCAATCAATTTGTAATAAAAACACCTAGCATATTCAAAATTTAATTGCAATTCATTACTCTGTTACCTGTATATCTATATTGGTCTCTTTTTTTCTATCAGTCCATTTTATCTTTGCAAAAATCCCTCCAAATACAGTTTCAGATGCACCTTGGTCATAACCTATGCAATATAGATAATAATCCCCCCTGGCCAAATTGTTAATTGCATATTTTCCCGAAATGTCTGCTGTTACTTTAAAATCATAATTTGTTATATCAGCACCAGGAAACTCCTTGGCACCATATTTAATATAAACAATAGAATTAGGAATAACCATAGTATGGTGTTTTACAGTTCCTGCCAGCGTTGCTTTTCCTCCCATACCTTCTTTTTTACATGCAACTATTGTAATTATTATTAAAGAGCAAATAATTGCACTGCAATATTTCTTTTGTTTCATTTTGTGGTTTCCTTTAACAATAAATAGTTATTTAAAAATAGATTATACTAAGGCTCTGTTAAGAAATAACTGATACATTTTGTCTTATTATTTTGCTCTTTTTCTGCGTTGTAAAATCGTTAAATAGCTAAAGCTATTCGCCTCATTTGCGCCTTGAAAAAGAACAAAATAACTTCGCCAATTCTGCACCATTTATTTCTTAACAGAGCCTAAATTAATTGGAAATGCCTAGCCCATATGGATCTACGGAAACTTCGGCTTTAAATCCAGAAATAGGTAATAGCGTATGCATATCAATTGCTGTTACATAACCATTTCTACCAAAACAAACGGAAGAGTGGTGGGGTGCAGGGCCACTTGTGTTTATATTTCTGTTAGCAATATAAACACGTTGATATTCCTCGTCTACAACTATTCCATGAGGTTGATAAACAGCATAAATTTGCTTAATTAATGTATTGTCATTATAATTAATTATTGAAACACTCCCTCTCTCTGAATTGTTTGAAGAGCTATTCTCCTCCATGCAACTTACAAACAAATATGGCATTGTAGATGAAATGCCCATTTCTTGAGGATATTGCCCTGTGGCTAATGTCGCAATCAAGCTATCGTTGGAGGTTTTAAAAATCCTTATTTCGTTGCTTTTTTGACAGGTTATAAAATACTTTGACCCATCCGGAGAAAAAATTATTTCATGAGGGTCTAATGATGTTGTATTGTTTGGAGGCAGCCCATTTAATGAAATCAATTGTAGTTCAGAAAAATTATTCACTGGAATTTTATAAAGATAATTTCCTAATTGTGAAGTTACATATAAGGTATCATCACTTGCATTTAAAGCAGAGCCATGTGGATAACTAAATCCTGAATAAACAATTGCTGTCATATCCTCCAAATTTACAACAGCTACCTTACCGGCACTACTCCAATCTATAACATAAGCAACTTTTGAGTCTTTTGAAATTGCAAAAGTGTTCCAAGAGCCAAAACCAAGTAAAACCTGACCCATAAGTGAATTGTCAATAGTGCTAAATTTTTGAAAATATGTACCGGCAATAAAAGAAACGCACCAAAACTGATTGTTAAAAGCTACTTTTACCATGTGTGGGGCTTCAATAGAAGGGCTTGCTCCTACATCCACATAACGCATCGCTAACTTTGATTCAGAATCAATAAGTGTAACAACATCGCAACCTTGATTGGTTAAGTATACTGTTTTACGATTTACGGTGTCAGGAAACTTTATGTCCCCTTGTGAATTAGGTGCGCCATTTTTTACCCATTCATATAATATCTTCATCTCCTCCTTGGTCAAGGCTTCTTTTCCAATTGGCATTTTTGGACTTAAATGTATTGCGCCAAATTCATTGTAAGAGTTGGTATAATAAATCAATGTGCTAAAATCTGGTTGATATGGAATAACTATTGCCCCTGAGCGACTTCCCTCAAATAATTGATTCCAGCTTTCGAGAGACAATCCCGCAACGGCTACTTTACTCTTTTCATTGTGGCAGCCGCTTGTGGCACATTTGTTTTCTATAATTTTCCCTACCGCTTGCGGATACCCGTTACCTTCGTAATAAGGGTCTGCTTTTTCATAAGAACATGCGCTAATAAAAATTAGCAAAAAATAAATATAAAAAAAAGTGTTGCGTTTTGAGTCTATTGAATTTAACATAAAATTACCCCTTTAAAATTCATTATTTAGTAATACAAATGAACCAATTTTTTCATACTTTTCTAAAGGAATAGATTTTTTCGAATATAGAATACGATAGGAATAAACGCCATCAGGAACAAGCTTGTCTTGCACCTTTCCATCCCAGCCATCATTGATATCTACGGATTTAAAAAGGACCTCTCCCCAACGATTAAAAACATACATTTTAAACCCTGTTAATCCATTTCCTCGAGCTAAAAATACATCGTTAACATTATCTCCGTTAGGAGTAAATGCCGCCGGTACATAAATTGATTCAAAATCATTCACAGTAACTTTCAGCAACATGCTATCTAAACAATCGGGCCCATATATCGCATAAAGCATTACGTTATAAACGCCTGGATTTGAATATACCACTTTAGCATTTACGTTAATGGAATCAAACGAACCATTGCCAAAGTTCCAAAGCCATTCATTGTAGTTTACACTCTGGTTTTCAAATAATACTTCGGTACCAGCATGGATATTTTCTAGGGTGCTAATTTGGAAAAGGGCGTCTGGTCTCAAATTTACATTTACTGCTGCTAAAATGGTAGTATCGTCCTTGCAACCCAAAGCGTTTTCAACTGATAAGGAGACGTTATATACCCCCTGTGTGGAATAAACATGCATTGGCGGTGCTGCTCCCAAAAATGAGCTACCATCACCAAAATTCCAGTTCCACTGAATAGCATTATTTGAAATATCTGTAAATACAACAGTTCCGCCACTACAAATAGTAGCGGCACTTTGTGAAAAAGAGGCTTTGGGCGCAGGAAGAACAATTACTGTGCTGGTAGCAATATCAGAGCATCCATCTATTGAATTTACCGTAAGTGTTATAGGGTATGTTCCTGGAGCAGCGTATTTGTGGAAAGGGTTTTGTAGGGATGATCCAATAGAACCATCGCCAAAATCCCAAAGCCAGGATGAAGAATTAGGAGAAATATCAAAAAAATTCTGCGTTAGGGGGAAACAAATCGTGTCGTTTATAAATGATATGTTTGCCGCAGGCACAACAAAAACTGAAATAATATTCGGACTAACAAGGGTATCAGAATAGATAGCGTTTCCTGCTATAAGCGTAACGGTATAATAACCTGGTGTGACATAAATATGTGTGGGGTTTTGTAAGGAAGAGGGTGCACTACCATCACCAAAATCCCATTGCCACCATGTGGCCGCCCCAATGCTTGTATCTGTAAAAATAACGGATGTGCTGCCACATAGCCTAGTTTGATTATACGTTAATCCTGCATTTACAAAGGGCGCAATAACTATATTTAATGTATTTGTGCAAATTCCCAAACAGCCGTTTGTATCTGTAACCGTTAAAGAATAATTATATTGCCCTGTACCTCCATATAAATGAAATGGTGCATTAGATGTATCTGTTCCTCCGTCACCAAAATTCCAATTATATAAATAAGGTGATGCACCGCCGGATAGGATGGCACTAAAACCGGTAACGCCTCCCAAATAATTATTTACAGAACTACATACTACCGAAGGTGGCGAATTTACAGCAATAATAAAAGGCAAAGAGCTTGCTGGAGTATTTAATGGGCATGGGTAAGAGCTTGTCATGATACAAGTAATTGCATCATTATTATTAAGTGCTGAAGACTGAAAAATATTTGTTGTGCCCCCCGAATTTAAGCCATTTACATTCCATTGATAGCTTGGATTATTACCTCCGTTTAATGGGATAGCAAAAAATGTTGCCTGTTCCCCCTCGCAAATTATTGGAGCGGATGCAGAAACATAAACATCTGTAGGAAGGAAAGGCACAACAGCAACATAAAAGGTGTCTATTTTTGACCAGCCGCAACATGGAGACTTTGTTTTTAGTGTAACCATATATTTTCCAGTGGTTGTTGGGAAAGAGTAAACAAAACTAGGGCTAGACCCAACTTGATTAGCAATTAAAGAGCCCGGGTTATACATTTTCCATTCGTAATCTAATACAGTAAATGAGCTTGGGAATAGGGCAGAATAACTTTCTGTACTGCCCGGACAAACCGTGTCAGAACCACTAATTGAAGGAAGTACTATAGTTCCATCAGAAAAAACACCTGTAAAATCAGTAAACATATATGGAACACCATCTACAACAAGTGTTATTGAGTGACGTCCCATAATATCATATTGTGTCATAACGGTATCACCACTTCCACTAAGAGGAATAGCCCCACCATCAAAAAACCATTGTATGATTCCTGTAGCATTAGTAGTATAATTAACATCAGAAAAAGTACATCCTGAATTTTGAACATAAATAGTAGGTTCAACATTGGCTTTCATATCTGATTGTGCAATTGCAATTCCTGCTGGATCTTCAAAGAGAGGTAAACTTACGCCTGGAATACCGTTGCCTCCATTGGCGCCCAAACCGCCTGTTCCTCCAGCCCCCCCTTTACCTGCCTTACCTATATCGCAACCAGGGCTGCCAGCTCCGGCTCCAGAACTTCCCCCGCCAATGCCTCCTGGGGTTCCACCATAGCTGCCGTTGCCTTGCTGTCCCGAATTAAGTAAACAATCTTTCAAGGTTGTATTCACCCCATTGGAATCAATATAAATTGCAAAAGAACCTCCGCCGCCTTTACCTCCTGTTGCTCCAAAACCTCCCTGTCCTCCTTCTCCACCACCTCCTCCTCCCGGACCAGCACCATTATTATCTCCAAAACAAGTTGTAATACAGCCCTGTGATCCACCACCACCACCGCCACCACCGCCACCACCATGATTCCCTTGTTGTCCATCCGCTCCGTCACCGGGAATAAAGTAATTAGAAAAAACAAAAACACCATTTGCTCCGTTTATACCATCGGCACCATTTATACCATCGGCACCATCGGCGCCATTATTTGCAGGAGTTTGGTCGCAGCCTATTGAAAAAAAACTTGCGCACAATCCGGCACCGCCAACACCTCCCAAGCCGCCGCCTATGCCTAAACCCATTTGTCCATTTGCTGCATTAGGAGCAGTATTGTTTCCCGAACCAAAACATTTCCCTGTCCCTCTAGCTCCACCATTTCCACCAGCACCTCCAAAATTACTTCCAGGATAAGAGCCCGAACCACCTGTTCCGCCAGCTGTGCAACATCCGCCATCTTCATCTCCAAGCTCGCCAAAAGTGCCATTTGCGCCATTTACTCCATTGGCCCCTGGCACACCATCAATTCCATCAGTACCATTGCCTGAGGTAATTGTTAATCGAGAAAAATTATAAGACATACAGTCGAAAAGATGAATCCCATAAGTTGTTACGCTATTAATACTAGGAGTTGCATCACCAACAATTATTGTTAAATCATGTATACTGAAATTACTAATGTTTAAACATTCTACTGCTAAAATTCGATTTGGAAGAGGATCCGTATTTGTAGAGTCTCTGAAAATAATTGTATGCAGGGAATTTGTTTTTTCCCAGTTGTTTGTTGGGTCAAACCCCCCATCCATAGTTATCCCGCTAATCATAGAAAGTTCATTTGAAATGCTGTAATCCCCCACAGCAAGCCTTAATTGATTATTAGTAGCGTTAGCAAGTGTAAAGGCATAAGGGAGTGTTGCTGGGTTTGCTTTGGTGCCAGCTAAACCAGATGATGCACCGGTTGGCGATACGTATATAATATTACATTCCTGAGCAAAGCTTTTTTTTATACTACTACTAATAAAAAAAATTGCAAGAGATGCTATAAAAAAAAGGATATTTTTGTAACTAAAAATCATTAATTTAATTTTAATATTTTATTGCGCATTAACATTATTTAGTTCTTTTTACTTTTTATAAAATTGAAACAATTTGGATTTACTATTTCTAGATACAAAATAAATAGAAAAAGTTGCATTGCCAATAATTGTGAAAAACCGCCAGGCATTGTAAAGAAATAAAGTATACAGAATTGGCGTAGTAATTTTGTTCTTTTTCAAGGCGTAAATGAGGCGAATAGCCTTAGCTATTTAACGATTTCACAACGAAGAAAAAGGGCAAAAGAACAAGCCAAAATGCATAGGTTATTTCTTTACAATGCCTTAGTCAAAATATAAAATTTACTATTCCTGATATATTAATTTTGTATAAATCTTCTGACCACCATATTCCAATTCTAAAAGATACATTCCGGGAACTAATTTGTTTTTAAAATTATTTATTTTAATTTGTTGCTCTGCTTCATTAACTTTTCTCTTCTCGGAAAGTAATTGGATACCCTCTAAATTAAATAAGGCAAGGTTTAAAACACTCTCTTTTTCAGGAGAAATTCCAATATTTAACTCGTTAGAAAAGGGATTAGGATAAACGACAATATTTGATTTTGTAAAAAAATAATTTTCTAAACCTACGTTTATTTTTACGAACGATGGTTTTAAAGTAGTGTCGCTGCAACCATAACTATTGGTAACAATAAGCGAAATATTATAATTTCCATTAGCATCGTAAATATGTATAGGGTTTTGAATGCTATCATTATTACTATCGCCAAAATCCCAATACCAATTAATTGCATCTATCGAATTGTCTGCAAAATAAACCGTATCGCCAGATTCTGATGTAAAGCTTTGAAAATTAGCCACGGGCTTTGAATAAACATAAACTTGACTTGTCACTACCGAACTGTCTACTCCTGTTGCACCAAAAGCCAAAAGAGTAACAGTAAATATTCCTGGATTTAAATAATTATGCGAAGGGTTTTCCAAAACAGAACTTTCTCCATCACCAAAATCCCAATGGTATGTAATTGCAAAATCGCTATTATTAGTAAAGTCTACATGTAAGGAGGGGCAGCCTATTGTGGTAGAGGCATTAAATGCTGCATTTAATTTAGTAATAATTATTATCGTTCCAGAGCAAAACCCATTACAACCATTGGTATCAGTAACATTCACTTGGTAATCGTAAGTGCCAGCTAATTCGTAAATATGTGAAACGGTATCACCTATCCCATAGGTATTATCTCCAAAGCTCCACGAATAGGAGTATGGGGGCTCTCCTCCTGAAGATATAGAAGATGTAAAAAAAGTTGGTGCGCCAGAAATAATTGAATCGGCTGCGCAACTAACAATTGGTAAATCAATCACTTTCACCATTATATAAGTAGTTGTATCTTTTTCTCCTGCCGAGCAACCCAAGGAGGAGGTAACGATACAGGCTACGCTATCAAAATTTAATAATGTTGACGGTGAAAAAATTGCATAATTTGACCCTTCAAAACTACCATTCACTAACCACTGAAAAGCAGCATTTGGACCTGCATTAAAAACTTCGGCACTAAAAGTAAATGCTCCTCCCTTGCAAGTTTTATTTGTTGTATTTTCTGACTGTATGAAAATTTCCGGCTGAACAATTCCTTCTACAGTAACTGTAATTGTATCAGGAAATGATTCCCCGCAGCAATAATCAATTGTTTTTAATACCACCTGATAACTACCTGCTGAATCAAATGTGTAGCTAACGTTTTGCAAACCCGCACCTGTTATCGTATCTATAATATTATTTCGAATAAAATACCAAACATAATTATCATCTATAACGGAAGAACTAAAAGTATTAGAGCTTCCTTTACAAACATTTGTACTTGTAGAAATAATAGTAGGGACTGTACTAATACCACTGTTAAATATTTCAATGAAATCAGTAAATGTGTAGGATATACCATTATTCACCATGGTAAATGTTTTTCTCCCTAAAGTAGTATATTTTGTTGTTGCAGATATTCCGCTTCCAGATGCAGGGGTAGCGCCAGCGCCAAAAAACCAAATAACTGTACCCGTTGCATTAGTAGAAAATGTAACAGGAGCATTTGTGCAACCCGAATATTGAACATAAACGAATGGTTGCTGCAGCGAATAAACATTTTGTTCACTTACAGGTGTGCCAACACCGTCTTCATAAATAAGAAAACTAACTCCGTCAGAGCCTTTCCCCCCCTCTCCACCATCGCCTCCGTTGCCGCCCCTTCCACCATTTCCTCCTGCACCAACATAAGTATTCAAAGCCCCTCCTCGCGATCCCCCCAATCCCCCCGCTCCTCCAGTTCCACCCAAACCACCAGTTCCTCCTGTACCAGCAATGCCTGAAGTAATTTTGGTGTCTTTTATAAATCCATTTGCTCCATTATTATAAATATAAATTGCAAAAGAACCGCCGCCACCACTAGCTCCTGTACCTCCAGTTCCTGCTTGAGCACCTTCACCGCCGCCACCGCCACCAGCTCCTGTTCCATTTTTATTTGGAGGCAATCCAAAAAGACAATCATATGGAATGCCGCCAATAGAACCGCCGCCGCCACCACCACCACCGCCATGCCCATTTGTTCCATTTGTTCCATTTATTCCATTTCCAGGAATATAAAAACCGCCAACAAATCCATCAAGCCCAATCGCACCAATAGTTCCGACTAAACCATCAACACCATCGGTTCCTAAGCCGCCATCATTTAAAGATGTTCTAGGAGGGCTTGTAGGGTATATACAAGTAACAATTTTTTGACCCCCAGCACCCCCATATCCACCTCCATTTAAGCTAACAGTCCCATTTTGTCCCGGAGAACCATTGGAGGCATAACTTGGGTCGCCGCAGAGGGAACAGTCGGCTGTACCTCTTTGTCCTCCATCGCCAGCATTTCCCCCGGCATTACTTCCAGGAAATGAGCCCGAAGCACCAAGGCCTCCTAGCCGAGGTCCTGTATCATTATTCGAACCGTTTTCTCCTACAAAACCTGCCGCCCCTGCCATGCCATTACTTCCATTTGTTCCTCCTGCTCCATTTCCCGCATTTCCGGCAATAATTTTACAACGTACTATTTCATATCCCGAGCAAGCTTCCATATATATTACATAAACAGAAATACCTCCACCAAAACCATTTGCAATTCTAATTGTTAAATCCTGTAAATGAAAATTTGAAATACTGTTACAATACATTGCTACCAATCTGTTCGGACCTGTCTGAGGGTTTGAGTTATCGCGATAAATTGTGGTGGTAGAAGAATTACTTTTTTCCCAAGTGCTCACATTATAGCCGCCCTCAATAGTAAGGTTTGACAACATATTTATAGCATTAAAAATTGTATATGTGCCCGATGCCATAAAAATTCTATTGTCGGTGGCGCTCACTAAACTGAGGGCATAGGTCAAAGAAGCTGGCGCCAATTTTGTCCCGGCCACTCCGGAAGATGCCCCGTTTGGACTTACATAAATAATATTGCATTGTTGAGCAAATATTTTTCCAGAACCTTCAATAAAAAAGAAAAACAAAGCAATAAAATATATTATATGTTTTATTAATAATTTCATTTTTTATTTTAATTTATTTTTATTAGCAAAAAAAATTAATTTTTTTGTTTTAAAAATTAATTTTTCCCCTACTAGTTAATTTAGAATTATTTTTTTAACCACAACCTGATGTGAATCTGGCCAATGCTGCAACAATGGATCCTCAATTGACAACAATGTTTTCACAAAATAAACTCCCTTAGGAAAAGCGCTTAAATCAAAACTCATGGCATGCCCATCTTTAGAAATTAGACTAGCTGTGTTTTCTGATATAAAAACTTGTTCTCCTAAAATATTTATGATCTCAATATTTTTTAATTTATCAATTCCTTCTATTTCTATTGTGAAAACACCATCACTTGGATTGGGGTAAATAATTAAATTATGCTTATCTAATTTCAAATCATTAACACCAAGAGAACTTTTTATTACTACCATTGTTATGGTTAAAGTAGATAAACAATTTTCATTATAAGAAGTAAGGCTTACAGTATAATTACCCTCAACAGTATAAACATGGGTAGGGCTTTGTTCAGTAGAAAAGGACCCGTCACCAAAATCCCATAGCCAAGAATTCGAATTTAAGCTTGTATTGGTAAATGTAACCAGCCCGTTTCCGTTTAGGTTAACAGTGTCTTCCGAAGCGCTAAAAGATGCAGTTAATCCTAATGTAGTGCAATTGTTATTAATTGTAATTAAGGAAAATACGGTGTCGGAACAGGTTGTATTATTAACAATTAAAAAAACAGCATATTGTCCGGCGATAAGGTATGTATAGCTTGGATTTTGTGTTGTATTATTTGCTGAGCCATCACCAAAATTCCAATTCCATGCAGTTGGGCTTGGAGAAGAGTTATCTGTAAAAGATACAGCCGCGCCAACAATTCCTGTGCCTGGTAAATTCATTGCAGCATTTAAAGCAGGTATTACGTTTAACGTAACATTGTCTTGTGCAGAGCATCCTGCTGGACTTGTAACAATTAATGAATAAACTCCTGCTGCTGCTGTTTGAAGTGTTTGTGTATTTGAACCTATTGGCAATCCATCTAATGTCCAGCTAAATGTTGCCCCAGGATTAGCTCCATTTAACAATGGAAAGTTTTCATTAGAACAAATCGTATAATTGTTTCCAAGTTCAATTATTGGATCTTTAATTGTTAACAAAATAGTATCCTTACCTAAACAGCCTGTTGAACTTGTAACTGAAACAGTATATACCCCTGCACTTATAGTTTGTAATGTTTGGTTATTCATCCCTACGGGATTAGAATTCATTGTCCATAAATAATTTTGCATGTCAATCAGCCCAGCATCTAAAACTGGCAGTGTATCATTCAAACAAATAAGTATATCATTACCTAATGAAACAGGGAGTTTTGTAATAATAACCAAATTCATTGAATCTTCACTTGAACATGAACCATAACTAACATTTACAGAATATACCCCGGCCAAAACAGTTTGAAAAGTCTGGCTGTTGCCACCTATCACAAGGCCATTAAGTTTCCACTGGAATGTTGCACCCGGATTTCCCGCATTTAACAATGGTTTTGGATCTGTAAAACAAATAGTTGAATCTGGTCCAATATTTACAGAAGGTGCTGTAATCACCTCAATCTCTTTTGTTGTAAGAGATGTACCACAACAACTGGTTGTAGTCAGCGAAACTAAAACTGTTCCTGCACTAGAAAAAGTTACATTTCCAGGGTTTTGTAATGTGGAGGAAAAGCTTGACCCCCCTGGTATATTCCAGCTATATGTGTTTGCAGCCCCTGTAGTTGAAAAAACTACCGTATCGCCTACGCAAACAACTTCTTTGGAAGCAGAAACTTCGGGAGGTGCAAAATCTGTTGGGATATTGATGAAATTTGCTAATGGATAAGGAACACCATCAACAATTAAAGTGATGCTTCTAAAACCCGGCATTCCAATGTCATACTGCACACTTACATTTGCGCCAGAAGCTGTTGAAGGATTTGCGCCTACCCCAAAAACCCAATTTATATTTCCAGAAGCTACTGTTGAAAATGTAATATCGGCATTAGAGCATCCATAAAAAGTAGCTGTAACTATAGGTTCAAAAACATTATACATGTTTGAAAGCATTACTGGATTTTGACCAGACTGCTGATAAATTGGAATGCTTAAACCATTCGAACCATTTCCTCCTTGTCCGCCTTGTCCGCCTTGCCCTCCTTGTCCGCCATTCCCTCCTTCTCCTGTCTGGCAACTGTGCTGCTGAGTAGAATCATTCATAAGGTTGCCTCCAGCACCTCCAATGCCTCCTGTTCCTCCAGCGCCCCCTAGTCCTCCTATACCTCCCTGTCCCCCTAGGCCGGGAGCCAAGTAACAATCCCTTATCACACCATTTATTCCATTTGCCCAAATAAAAATTGCAAAAGAACCTCCTGCGCCTGATCCGCCATTACCAGGATACCCTCCTTCGCCTCCCTCACCACCACCACCA
>CAMBDK010000007.1 GCA_945865315.1 Chitinophaga pinensis
CCACCTGAAATTCAACTTTAAAATTGCTGTAGCAAAAGTCATAAATATCTTCCGGTTTTTGGGGTAGCCACTTCTCGGCCTTCATAAGAAGAATCTTTTCATAAAAAAATGGTCCTGCATCGAACATAAATAAAGAAGCATCGCATAAAGCAATTATATTTAATTTGTCCATTAGTAATTCGGGGTATAATTGTTTAATGACCAATTCAGCAGATGAGTAGGGTAGTTTTGGAGGCGCAGGAAGGATATTGTTAAACACAATGCTTTCACATAAAAAGGCCATACTTTCCATAATGCTTATATTTCCAAAACAATAATTTTTTTCTTCATCCACAACATTTAAATAGGTAATATTTATCTTATCTGTAAACAATTTCTGTTTACCATCTTCAAAACAGACCTTAACTTTACTAATGTTTTTTACACTTTGAATTTCGGAGTTATAGCTGTCACCCAAATATGACTTCCTTAATTCCATATTTATATAAACATTATC
Organism: Chitinophaga pinensis; assembly: GCA_945865315.1. GTDB lineage: Bacteria > Bacteroidota > Bacteroidia > 2-12-FULL-35-15 > 2-12-FULL-35-15 > 2-12-FULL-35-15. Next base: position 497 of record CAMBDK010000007.1, read on the forward strand.
CTTATCGTTAGGGGTAGGAATTATAGGGATGTTGAAGGTCTTTTCAGGGCTTTCTAAAATTACTCCATTACAATATTTAATAAAATCCACTGTATTAGAAATATTGCTTAACCCTGCAACTGTAGTAATGTCTTGTATGAAATGTATGTATTCATGAAAAAAGATAGCAAATGGAATGTCATCTAATTTATTTAAGTCAGCAAGATCTTCACTTCGTTCAATGAATATTTTTAAAAAACTGGGTCTATATACCCCCAAAGTTGTGTTTAATTCTTGTCTCATTTTATAACAGTCTTCGTTTGAAAGATATTTTTAATATTCAGCACTTCATATAGTCAAAAATAACCCAAAATGGCAGATTCTTGTCTAATCCATTTAGCGGAGGATCTAATTGAAATATAAAGATAGGAATTCAAGTGCAAAAGTGATATTATTAGAATATGTCCATCTCCCCTCCCTGATTAAACCGTCCATTTTGAACCGCCTTCCCCTTTTCAGGTACTTCAATAACCACGTCAACATCATGTTGAAAATGATTAGAACCTCTGAAATTCCCCTCTTTGGTGGTTTGGAATACATAGATAAATGAAACACCCGGATTCTTCGCTTTTAAAGCATCTAAGTCGTTCGGCCATCCTATTTAGCACAGAAAAAACAAGCTTTCTATTTAGTATTTTATATATACAAATGGTTATTAATTGTTACCAATATTTAATAATGTCATTATTATAATCGTACCTAATAGTTTTGAAATGAAATTTTAAAATCATCTGCACATTTGCTTTATAGTTATAAAAGCAATGTCCAAAATTTCAACCCAAATTTTCCTTCAAAAACTGAATCTCAATCAGTTAGTGGTTGATAACTATTTTTCTCAAAAACTTTCACAACTTGTTGATAATCAATATATTTGCATTGGGAGTAAAGGTTCTTTTAGTGCTAAATTTATTGTTCTTTTTCATGTATTAAAAAGCTGTTTCCAGCACCAATTTTAGAAATGAAATTTGGAACTGGAAATAGCAAATTATCATTAGCAGAATGCCGGAAAGCAGTTGCTAATGGAGAAATTGTTTACTCCGATGAAGAGCTTATCAAAATCCGTGATTGGCTGGATAACATGGCTGATATAGCTTTAGCAATCATTGAGAAAAACGGAGTTGATAATATCAATGAAATTATTGATAGAGCAAACCGTAAAAACAAAGACGAAATCACATAAAAAAACAAAATGAAACAGAGGGCTATTATTTATACTCGAGTATCTACCGATGAACAAAACAATGGATATAGCCCTGCCGACCAAAAAGAACGGCTATACAAGTATTGCGACCAAAACAATATAGAAGTAGTAGCGTTTCACCACGATGATGAAAGCGGAAAATCATTTAATCGTCCTCAATGGTTGAACATAATGAACTACCTTAAAAAAAATAGTAGTTCGGTAGATTTAATAATATTTATAAAGTGGGATAGGTTTTCTCGGAATATTGCCGAAGCATACATTACAATCAAAGCACTCCAAAAATTTGGAGTAGAACCTCAAGCCATAGAGCAACCGCTCAATTTTGAAATACCTGAACAAAAAATAATGTTGGCTATTTATTTAGCGGCTCCTGAAGTTGATAATGACCGGAGGGCATTAAATGTTTTTCATGGAATGCGCAGAGCTAAAAAAGAGGGACGTTGGTTAGGTCATTTCCCAAAAGGCTATAAAAATACAAGAGATGATAAAGACAAACCGATAATTGTTCCTGAAGGTGGATTCCAAGAGGCAATCATAAAAAAGGCATTTGCAGAATTTTCAACCGGATTATTTAATATTGAGGAGTTAAGGAAAAAACTTTATAAAGAGGGACTTAAACTAACAAAAAATGCTTTTGCGTCCGTATTAAAAAATAAAACTTACATTGGAAAAATATTTGTCCATGCTTATAAAGATGAACCTGCACAATGGGTTGAAGGCATTCATCAACCAATAATAGATGATAATACATTTTATGAAGTTCAGGAAATTTTAGCTGGTAGAAAACGGAATTTTCCAAATAAAGTCCAAACTGTGCGTGATGAACTACCATTAAGAGGATATTTAGAATGTCCAAGATGCGGAAGGGCTTTAACTGGTTCTGCCTCCACAGGAAGATCAGGCGAAAAATTTTTCTATTACCATTGCAGTAAAGGTTGCAAAGAACGAATTAAGGCAGTTGATACTAATGAGGAATTTGCTAAAAAGCTCAAAATGGTACAATACAATGGGCAGATAATTGAGCTTTTTATGAAAACCCTTAAAAACAAATTAAAGTCAAACAGTGGCATAAATAAGGTTGAAGTTGAAAAGGTTACCAAAGAGATAGAAAAGAATAAGACACGCCTTATAAACGCCCAAATTTTAATGTTAGATGGCGAACTAAATCCAACAGAATACAAAGAAATGAAAATCAAATTGGAGGAAGACTTAATAGGTTTGACAAATGATGAGAACAAATTACGTTCATGTTCAACAACTCATGAGAAGCTAATCGACACTTGCAAAAAAGTGGTTCAAAACCTTGATATTGCTTATGACAAAGCGGATTCCCCGACTAAACAGCGTATTGTTGGTTCGATATTCCCTGAAAAGTTCATATTTCAGAATAACCAAGTTCGAACCACAAAAGTTAATGATGTGATAGATAGAATTGTCAATAAAATCAAGGAATCCAAAGGCAATAAAAAAGGGCAACAATCATTTTATGAATTGTTGCCCTGTAGTGTGGGAGCTACTGGGTTCGAACCAGTGACCCCCGCCTTGTAAGGGCGATGCTCTGAACCAGCTGAGCTAAGCTCCCATTTATCTTTTTATTACTAAAAAGTCTGCAAATATAGCTATTTTTTTATTCCATCCCGAATTTTTATTTTATTTTTTTCATCTTAAATGAACCCAGTAGGAAGCAAATATAAATACATTTATCTAGTTTCTTGTGCCACAGCTTCACTTCTTTTGTATAAACACTTGGCTTTCAATATATTGCAAGTTTGTTGTGTTCTCAGAGTTTATTAAATAACTTCGGCAACAGTAAATGTGCTCCCCCCAATAAATATTAAGTCGCCTACTTCTCCTTGCTTTTTAGCCTGAGCCAGCGCGTTTTTAACCTCGCCGCAAGCAACACCCTTAAGGCCAAAGGCTTCTGCTTGTATTGCCAAATCTTCAGCGCTTAGCGCCCGAGGTATGTTTGCATTACAAAAATAGTATTTTGCATCTTTTGGGAGGAGAGCCAAAATTTCATTAAGATCCTTATCTTTCACCATTCCAAGAACAAAATGCAATTGCTTGTGTGGGGTATTGCTAATTTGACTTAGTACTTCTTTTATACCAGCTTCATTGTGTCCCGCATCGGCAATAACCAAAGGGTGGGATGATAAAATTTGCCAACGGCCTAGTAGTCCGGTTTGTTTAATTACATTTTTAATTCCTTCGCGTATATTAATTTCGGAAATATTGAACCCCTTTTCTTTCAGTACATCTATGGCGCATAAAACAGGAGGTATATTTTTTTGTTGGTAATGACCTAATAATTCTGTTGTTAAATTTAATAAATATGTCGGTAGCGCAGCCTCAGATAAATATAAATTTTTAGGCAGGAAAGCGGCCTTTTTAGTAATATCCATAGATAAAAACAGCTTGCCATTATTAACTTGGCGCATGTTAGTTACACCATAAATTTCATTTGCAAAAATCAATAATGCACTATTAATTTTTGCTCTTTCAATAAATATATTTTTAATCTCCAACGCAGCTTCCCCAATAATTACAGGAGTTTTTGGCTTAATAACGCCAGCCTTTTCTGTTGCTATTTTTTCAAGTGTATTGCCCAATAAATTTGTATGGTCGAAACTGATATTTGTAATAATAGATAATTCGGGGCTAATTATATTGGTGGAATCAAGCCTGCCGCCCAAGCCCGTTTCTATTACAGCAATATCAACTTGTTGGGATTCAAAGTATTTAAAAGCAAGCCCAACAGTCATTTCGAAAAAAGAAGGTTGAATTTTTTCAAAATCAGACTTGTACGATTTTACAAAATCAACTACATAATTTTGAGATACCATTTCTCCGTTTATTTTTATTCGTTCCCTAAAATCTTTTAAATGAGGAGAGGTGTACAAGCCTACCTTATAGCCCGCGCTTTGTAAAACAGATGCCAACATGTGAGAGGTGGAGCCCTTTCCATTTGTTCCGGCAATATGTATTGACTTAAATTTTTTTTCAGGGTTTTTTAGTAGCTTGCAAATTTTAATTGTATTGTCGAGGTTGTTTTTATACGCAGCAACGCCTATTCGCTGGTACATGGGAAGCTGGGAGTATAGGTAATCAAGAGTTTTTATGTAATTCATTTATATGTATTTCCAAAAAATAAAAAAAGAAGCATTATTCTATACAAAAATAGAAGAAAAGGCTGGCACTTTTCAATTAAATATTAATCGTGCACATTGTTTTTAAATGCCGACGTTGTTTTGAAATTTAATTTTACTGTAATTGATTTTGGCAAAATAATTTTTTAATGAAAAGCTAGCAACAAAAAAAGTATAAAATCAAAGAACGTCGCTAAAATAAGTTAGATTAATGCCTGTTAATAGAGTTTTTAATAAAACAGGCTCATAAAAATGTCTTGTGTTTGATCGATGGTTTTTTTTTAAATAGATAGTTAAAAGTGTCGAAATAAAAAAACATAAATTCATATAAAATCTTTAACTTTAACAAATTTTTTAATTCGAACACTTAAATTAGCATGATTAAAATAAGACTATTAATTTTTATAAGCATTATATCTTCAAGTGATTATTTAATGAGCACTTTAAAAAATAAAATAAAATATATTTATCGCCATCCAAAATTACCGATAGCATTAATTTTTCTTGTTTTTTGTTATAAATCGCAGGCGCAATATTCCTGTTATGATTTAGATTTCGAATCAGGTACGCTTCAAGGTTGGACAACAACAGGAAATGTAGTGATTGACTCTGTTGGGAACGATTTTTATGGAGGCTTCCCCGTTTCTGCGCCGGGAGGTAACTATTCGGCAAGGGTAGGCTCTAAAACTGATAATACGGAATCTTCCATTTCTAAAAGTTTCACTGTAACAAGTGCAAATCCAATTTTAACATACAGATATGCGATGGATATATTAAATTATCCCCATACTCCAAACGCTGCCGCTTTAATAACCATTGATTTATTGGACAATGTCAACTCTTCGCTACAATGTGGTCATTACGAAGCTTTTTATGCCACAGGAGGAACTCAAGATTTTTTAATTTCATCTCAACCCGAAGAAGGTAATCCATTTGGGCAGTGCTGTTTTGGTATAAGTTATCAGCCATGGAGATCTTTAAGTATCGACTTAACACCCTATATCGGCCAAACTTTAACTGTAAAGGCAACTTGTGAATGGTGCGTTTTTAATACCGACTGGGCATATGCCTATTTCGATTTCGGCTGCACCAATTTTGAAATCCAGCAAGATACATCCTTTAAATGTAATGCTTTGGGCACATTATTAATTGCACCTAAAGATTTTGAAAGTTACAGCTGGACAGGTCCTGGCATTGTCTCAGGCCAAACCAACGATTCTGCATTTGTTAATCAAACAGGTAATTATACGGTTAACATGCTTACTGCAACTGGTTGCGCAATTTCAAAAACTGTGTTAGTAACAGTAATAGTTCCTGTAATAAGCGTTTTTGTTGCTGGAGACACTAGCGTTTGTGAGTTAGAGCAAAGTGTACTAACGGCTTCGGGGGGGGTAATATACCAATGGTTAAATAGCGCTGACACAACCAATACAATTACAATAAGCCCAACAGTGACAACAAACTATAGTGTAATAGTTACAGATACTAACGGTTGTTCAGACACAGCCTCTATAAAAGTAATAGTGAATTCAAAACCGCAAGCCAATTTTAATCCAAACGACGTTTGCTTAAATTTCCCAACATTATTTACCGATCAGTCGGTCACAACCAACGGAACAATAACTTCTTGGGCCTGGAATTTTGGCGATGGTAGCCCCACGGAGCTTGCCCAAAACCCCAATCACCTTTATTTAATTGAGGGGGGGTATACAATTAATTTTATCGTTGCTACAAATTATGGCTGCATTGATACTGCCGTAGGCGCTGTTATGGTGCACACTCTTCCTAATGCTGATTTTGTAGCTAATAATGTTTGTGATGGAAGCCCTGTTGAATTCGAAGATTTATCAACTATAACAGGTACAGATACGATTCAGTTTTGGACATGGGATTTTGGCGATGCTAGCCCTCTATCAAATAATCAAAGCCCTACACATATTTATGGTACAGGAGGAACCTACAGCACGCAGCTTATTGTTGTGTCAGACTTTGGTTGCTCTGATTCCGTTTCGAAAACGTTTACAATTAATCCTAATCCAATTATAACTTTTACAACTTCAGATGGAGATACCAGCGTTTGTGAGCTAGCGCAAACCGTCCTAACGGCATCGGGAGGGCTAATATACCAATGGTTAAGCAGCTCAGATATAACGAGCGCAATCACTATAAGCCCAACAACGACAACAAGCTATAGCGTAATAGTTACAGACACTAACAGTTGCTCAGATACAGCTTCTATAACAATATTTATAAATTCAAAACCACAAGCCAGCTTTATACCAAACGACGTATGTTTGAATTTTCCAACATTATTTACCGACCAGTCTTCTGTAACCAATGGTACAATAACTTCTTGGTCCTGGAATTTTGGCGACGGCAGCCCTATAAACCTTATTCAAAACCCCAATCACCTTTATTTAAGTGAAGGAGTTTACACAATAAATTTTATCGTTACTAGTAATTTTGGATGCATTGATACTGTAACAGGCTCTGTTATGGTTCATCCGCTTCCTGATGCTGATTTTGAAACTAGTAATGTTTGTGATGGGACCCCTGTTGGATTTGAAGATTTATCAACTATAACAGGAACAGACATGATTCAATTTTGGTCTTGGGATTTTGGTGATGGCAGCCCTTTATTAAATAATCAAAACCCGGCACATATTTATGATTCAGGAGGAACCTACAGCACGCAGCTAATCGTTGTGTCAGACTTTGGTTGCACCGATTCTGTTTCAAAAACGTTTAAAATTAATCCTAATCCAATTGTAAATTTTACAGCGGCAGATACAGTTGGGTGCAGCCCAATTTGTGTAAATTTCCAAAATCTAAGTGCTATCACATCTGGAAATAATATTTCTTATTTTTGGGAAATGGGTGATGGCAGCCCAGCACAATACTTATTAAATGCAAGCCACTGTTTTTATAACAGCTCCAATTCTGCTTCGCAACAATTTAATATTAGCCTTACTGTTACCTCCGACAGCGGATGCATTACCAAGGCTGTGAAAATAAATAATATAATAGTTAACCCCAATCCTCTTGCAAGTTTTTATACCTTAAATCAATCGACCTCTATTATTGACCCTATTGTTTTTTATTCCAACTTATCAATAGGGGCAAGCTCTTGGGATTGGGATTTTGGTGACCTTAGCGGCTCTTTGCTGGAGAATCCTATTTCTCATACCTACAACGATACAGGGATGTTTGTAAATTCACTTACAGTAAAAAACAGCTTTAACTGTTATGATACAGCTTACCAAAAAGTTTGGGTTAACCAGGACTGGGTAGTTTATATTCCTAACTCTTTCTCTCCTAATCGCGATAACCAGAACGAAACATTTCAAGCTTTTGGTTCTGGTATTATTACTTACGAAATGTCAATCTTAGATCGCTGGGGGAAGGAAGTTTACCATACCGTTAGCTATGATTATCCTTGGGATGGAAGGGCAAAAAACGGGGAAGATATTGCCCAGGCGGATGTTTATGTGTACATAATAAATATTAAAGATATTTATGGTATTGACCATACCTTTAATGGTATTGTAAATTTAATTAAGTAAGGCTAGTTGCTAGTAAAATGCTTTTTTACTTTAGCAATTTGTTACCATTTAACACTTGCCGCTTGAGGCATAGGTGTTTTAGCGTTTTGTATTGATAATTGTTGAGCAACTTTGCTCGCCATTTCCATAAAGGCAATTGCTTGAATGGTATTTTCTTGCAATACCGCTGGGCGGCCAGCATCACCAGCTTCGCAAATGCTTTGAACCAATGGAATCTCTCCTAACAGAGGAACTCCTAGTTCTTTAGCAAGATTTTTTGCCCCATCTTTACCAAAAATATAATACTTTAGTTCTTTATCCTCTGTTTCCTTATCATTTAAACTTTTTGGAGGGCTAAAATAAGACATGTTTTCTACGATGCCTAATACAGGTACATTAATGGAAGGTAGGCGAAACATTCCAACACCTTTTTTAGCGTCAGAGAGAGCAACTAATTGGGGCGTGCTTACAATTACTACCCCATTTAATGGGACAGCACCAACCAATGATAAATGAATATCTCCGGTACCCGGCGGCAAATCAACAATAAGATAGTCTAAGTCTCCCCACTCCGCATCAGAAAACATTTGCACCAATGCTTTGGCAGCCATTGGTCCACGCCAAACAATAGCTTGAGACGCGTCCGCAAAAAAACCGATAGACAATAATTTTACGCCATAGCTTTCAACAGGAATAATTTTATTTTTACCATTTATAACTTGTATCAAAGGCTTTTCGTGCACCACATCAAACATTATTGTTTGTGAGGGTCCGTAAATATCAGCATCAACCAAACCAACCTTGGCGCCTAATTTTACCAGCGCCAGTGCTAAATTAGACGCTACCGTTGATTTTCCAACCCCTCCTTTGCCAGAAGCGACTCCTATAATATTTTTTACATTTGACAAGAGAGGCCCCGCGTTTTTACGAGATGTTACATCAGAAGTCATTTCCACCTTTACTATGGCTTCGGAATCTATAAAATGTAAAACAGCATTTACACATGCTTTATGAATCATTTCTTTCATCGGGCAGGCAGGCGTAGTTAAAACTACAGTGAAGCTTACCTTTTTGCCATCTACCTCTAAGTCTTTTATCATCCCTAATGTAACCAAGTCTTTTTTTAAATCGGGATCCTCTACATTTTTTAGAGCCTCTAAAACACTCTCTTTAGTTATTTCCATGTCGTATTTAAATGTTATTGTCTTGTTAAAAAAAAATTAATTATTCATTAAAATTAAAAACATTTTTTTTATTGTAATTTGTCATACAATTTTAACTGTTAAAAGTTAAGAAATTTTTTTTGGGAGGGGTTTCTGAAAATTTATTTTTAATTCGAAATAAAAAAAACTGCAGACACCCAAAAAATATTTCCTAAAAATAACATACAAATATAGGCTATTTTTTAAAAAAAAGACTCCTCATTCGACAAAAAATACGCTTCTGAATTTTATAAATTATTGTTTAGGTTTGTAATGATTCAGCCCGCGGAGCGCAAACCCCCTTACTCTTTTTCTCATGAAATTTGTCCAGCCCAATAAATAACCTTTAAAGCCTAGTGCTTGCCCTGCCCATTTCCAAAAATTAAATGTATCTGTATGTTTTATTATTTTTCCATCCTTAAATTCAAATTTTGCGTTAATGTGGTTAATTATTTTTCTGCCTGTTTGCGAAAAAAGGTATTCTGCAACCCAATCAGCTGATCCGGATGTGTCTGTTGCTTTGATATTACCATATGTAATTTTAAGATTTCCTTCGCTTTTATCAATAAGCATTTGCCACATTTTTTTTGCATCATTTCCATGCAATACCCCAAAAGCGGGGTCTTGAAATGTTATTTTGTCGTCATAGCAACTAACCATTTGCGCTGCATTGGCATTAGCAAATGCAGCATAAAAGTTTTGTATCAATTCTATATTATTTGAATTCAGTGTTTTTTGCATTTCTTATTTAGGACCAATTTATGAAGGCTAAATATAAAATATATTAACACTAAAGTATATCTTTTTTTATTAGTTCTGTGGCTTAAATAAATTTTATTCGGCTTCAAAAAAACAGAAAACAGGGTTAAACTATATTATACAATTGCATTATTGTTCTATTGACTTTTGAAAAATTGCAGGATGTAATTTCAAGTTCATTTGAGAAAACAATATATATTTGTCATAAAAGAAAGTTTTTTTATTAAGGCTAAAATATATTTTAGCCATTTATTTTTTTCATCTTTTTTACTTTTATGGACCCTATTCAATGAAATAACAAATTTCAATTTCAGATTTTTTATGTCTAAGGTATCAATTAATGAAATAAACGTATTGGCTCCAGCCTCTGTTGCAAATATTGTTTGCGGATTTGACATATTGGGTTTTGCTCTTAATGGCCCCCATGATAAAATGTTAATTCGCAAAACATCACAGAAGGAGGTAATAATAATTAATAAAGACAATTATAATTTGCCGACCGATCCCCCAAAAAATGTTATTGGGGGTGCTTTGCTTGCTCTGTTGGATAAAGTGAATGAAGATATAGGTTTTATAGTAGAAAGCACCAAAATTATTAAACCCGGCAGTGGTATAGGCTCTAGCGCAGCAAGTGCTGCAGGGGCTGTGGTTGGTGCAAATTATTTGTTAGGAAACAGGTTTTCTAACGAAGAATTGGTTCATTTTGCTATGTGTGGAGAAGAGATTGCTTCTGGCTCAAAGCATGCCGATAATATTGCCCCTTGCATATACGGCGGAATAACACTTGTACGTTCAATTGCCCCGCTGGATATTATTTCAATTTCTGCACCTGAATTATTTGTTACCATTTTGCACCCCCTCATAGAAGTAAAAACCTCCGATTCAAGAGGGATTTTAAAAACACAAATTTCACTAAAAGACGCAGTTACACAATGGGGAAACATAGCCGGCCTAGTGGCAGGCTTTATGAAAAACGATTATGAACTTATAGGCCGGTCGCTCATTGATGTTGTTGCAGAGCCAATTCGAAGCATTTTAATTCCTTGTTTCGATGAAATAAAAAATAAAAGTTTACTAGCTGGCGCTTTGGGAGGAGGCATCTCCGGTTCAGGTCCATCCGTTTTTATGTTGAGCAAAAATGAGGCTACTGCAAAAGCTGTAGAATTAGCAATGATCAAGGTATATAAAAATATTGATCTAAATTTCCATACCTATATAACTAAAATAAGTTCGCAAGGGGTTAAAATACAATTAGAGAATAGTTGAATTTAATTAACAAATAATGCTTTACTTCAGCACCAACAAAAACGCAGTACCCGTTGACTTTAAAAGAGCCACCATTACAGGTCTGGCGCCAGATAAGGGCCTCTATTTTCCTGAAACAATCCCTTTGCTTTCTTCTGATTTTTTCAAACAGCTGAAAAATAAAACAAAGGAACAAATTGCCTATGAAATAATAAGCCCTTATGTAGGAAATTCAATACCGCCGGAGGATTTATTCAATATTTGTAAAACAACCGTTGATTTTAACTTTCCATTAAAAAAAATCAATGAAAATATTTACTCTTTAGAGCTTTATCATGGACCAACACTCGCATTTAAAGATGTTGGAGCAAGGTTTATGAGTAAGTGCCTGAGCCACTTCTCTCAAAATAACGATAAAAAAATAACAATATTAGTTGCCACTTCTGGAGATACAGGAAGCGCTGTAGCCAATGGTTTTTTTAATTCACTTGGAGTAGATGTTGTTATCCTTTACCCTTCTGGTAAAGTTAGTAAAATTCAAGAGCTGCAGCTAACCACACTTGGTAAAAATATTACAGCATTAGAGATTCAAGGGACTTTTGACGACTGCCAGCACATGGTAAAACAAGCCTTTGCCGATGAAGATTTGAACCAGAGCATGACTTTAACTTCAGCAAATTCGATAAACATAGCTCGTTGGTTATCACAGCAATTTTATTATTTTTATGCATTACAGCAGTGGCCCCACAAAGAGCCCCCTGTGGTGAGTGTTCCCAGCGGTAATTTTGGAAATATCTGCGCTGGCTTGTTGGCTTATTTTTCGGGAGCAAATATAAAACATTTTATTGCGGCGTGTAATACAAATGATGTATTTTCTAATTATATAGCCAACAAAACGTTTAATCCTAAGCCTTCTGTTTCAACTATTTCTAATGCAATGGATGTGGGTAATCCAAGCAATTTTATCCGATTATTAGAGCTGTTTTCCCACAACCATAAACATATAAAAGAGCTTATCAGCAATTGTTGCATAAGCGATGCATTAACATCCGAAACAATTATGGAGGTGTATGAAAAGTACAATTATATTTTAGAACCACATGGGGCGGTCGCATATAGGGGCCTGCAAAATTATATAGAACAAAACCCAAATCAAAAAGGATTTATTCTAGAAACGGCTCATCCAATTAAGTTTGATGAGGTGGTGCAAAAAATTATAAAAAAAAACATTGAGCTCCCCCCTTCTTTTCAATACCTACTTCAATTGAAGAAAAACAGCGTTGTTCTAAAGGCTGAGTTTAATGAGTTAAAAAGTTTTCTGTTGGAAAAGGCTGCCACACCATAATTTATTTCGTTTTAATGACGGAGTTGTTGTTTTCAGCACATCAAAATAAAATTAACCCCAAACTTAAAATGGAAATCAAGCATGTTAATTTATTAACTAACTTTGCAGACTTATAAATTATATTAATTAAAAAAAAATGAAAAAAATCTTTACCTTATTATTTATTGCAGTAGCAATGGGTATTATTTCTTGTGGGCCAAGTGCTGAAGAAACTGCAAAAACAGAAGCTGAAGCAAAAGCAAAAATGGATTCAATTTTTACTGCTGCGAGCTTAAGTGCTTCCGTTGCTTTAGATTCAGTAGTAGCGGTAACGCCAGAGCCAACAGAAAAGGCCGCAGAAGAAAAACACTAAATTATTATTTAACCATTAATACTTAAATTAAGAAGTATTATAATGTTAGATTTTGGCACTAATTAGTGTCTGTCCATATAGTCGAGAGTCTGATTCATAATGTTCAAGTTCGAGGCTTGCGAAGTTTTGAAAAGCAAGGAGTTTGCTTTTGCAAATGACTGTTTTCAAAACAAGCATAACGAAGAAATTGGACATTATGGACAGACTCTAATTAAATTGGTTCTTGTTGCTATTGTTTATTAAGCCAGACGAGCGTTTGGCTTAATTTTTTAATTTTTTATATGAAACAGGTTCCCCCTCCTTATTTAATACCTCAATAGCCTTTTTAAGCAATTTGTCAGCGCTTTGAACAACAGGGAAGTAACCCTCATTGCTCCAAATATTTCTTGCTATTAATGCTTTTAATTGCGTCTTTATAATCTCTTTAGAAGTTTTGACTTGTTTCACCTTTGCAACAACCTTGTTTTTTATAGTATAAGCCACGAATGCGTCAAATATTTTGGGGGTAATCTCGAATGATGTATTAAAATTTTGAAAGGTTTTAAAGGAATTTAACTTTTTTCTTTCCTTGTCGGCATATGCAAAAGCGAAATCATTTATCAGGCCTCCATAAGTTATTTCGCTAAGGTAGTTTGAATAGCCCGCAGTATCTATAGGAACAAATACATCGGGAGAAATGCCCCCTCCTCCATAAACAATTTTGCCTGCAGGTGTAATAAATTTTAAGGAGTCGGGCAAATCTACCTGGGATAAGCTATCCTGTCCAGTATTTATATTTCGATCCTCATCGTCTCTAAAATAAGCTTCGGTGCCATCCGAGTACGATTTCTGTATACAACGGCCTGTTGGCGTATAATACCGGGCAATAGTTAATCGCATTGCAGAGCCGTCGCTAAATTCGCTTTGCTCTTGAACAAGCCCTTTCCCGAATGATTTTCTCCCAACAATAATACCTCTGTCATTATCTTGAATAGCACCTGCTAAAATTTCACTTGCCGAAGCCGAATTGTCGTCAATTAATATACATAATTTACCAGCCTCAAAGCCCCCTTTATTGGATGCTTTATAACTTTTTCGTGGGCGGGCGTTCCCCTCTGTGTATACTATTTCTAGCCCTTCAGCCAAAAACTCATCAGCAATGTCCACTGCGGTACTTAAATACCCTCCACCATTGCCTCTCAAATCAATAATTAATTGTTGCAGGCCCTGTTTTTTTAATTTAGCAAACGCTTCTAAATACTCCTCGTGGGTAGTTGCCGCAAAACGATTTATTTTTACATATCCAATTTCATTGCTTACCATGTATGCCACATCAATACTGTATAATGGGATAATTCCGCGGGTAATTGTAAATGTAAGCAATTCATTCCCAACACTTCTATATACAGTTAATTTTACTTTTGTGTGATTTTTCCCTTTCAGTTTTTCTAAAACATCCTTGTTTTTTATATTCACCCCCGCCACAATTTCTCCCTCTACTTTTATTATTTTGTCTCCCGCCTTTATTCCCCCGCTTTCGGCCGGTCCCCTTGGGATGGCAGCTATTACACAGATGGTATCCTCTACAATATTAAATTCAATGCCAATCCCTTCAAAATTACCTTTTAGCGGTTCGTTATTTGCCAACAATTCATCCGCGGAAATATAATTGGAGTGCGGGTCAAGGTTTTTTAGCATCGATACTATCGTTTTTTCAACCAACTGTTCATTATTAACAGTATCAACATATTCCTCCTGAATATACCGCAAAACTTCCTCAATTTTATCGTATTTGTTAAAAGCATTAAGGGTTATTATTCTTATACTTTTATTGAGGTTAAAGGAGTTACCTAAAAAAAAACCTAGCAACAGCACAAGTGCAAAGAGAAGAGGGAGAAAAATATAAAACTTTGGTCTATTCATGTTTTTTTTAATTTTATATAGTAGTCCTTTTAGTTAATATTTTTTTTCAAAAGATATTATGACAAACATCAAAATCAGAATTTAGCTTATTTAACTTGCAGCGCTTTATTAAATTGAATTGCCTCTACTCCAAATTTTACAAGAAAATCGACTCCTTCGTCGCTTGACAAGCCTTTAAAATCCGCATAAGAATGTAAATAATACACTTTTTTAATGCCCATTGTAAAAATAATTCTTGCGCATGAAATACATGGCGAAAGGGTTACATATAGGGTAGATCCTTGAATAGAGATATTGCTTTTCGCCGCATATAAAATCGCATTCTGTTCGGCATGCAAGGCTAAAGAGCAGCTCCCTTTGCTGTCCCGAGGGCAGCCTTCGTCGGGCCATATCAAATCGCAATTGTGCGTACCTGCAGGGGGGCCGTTATAACCCAACGATACAATTCGTGTGTCTTTGGTAAGAACCGCTCCCACTTTTGCTTTCACGCAATGAGATCGCAAAGAAAGTTTTTCTGCCAATTCCATATAAATTTCATCAAAGCTGGGTTTTGTCATTTTTAATATTGTCAATATAATTAAATACAAACTTACTAATTATCTCAAAGCGCAAGGGTGCAAAATATGTAATGCAATAAAGTTTTGTTTTTAAAAGATCTAAAGAGGTTTAATCTTTTTATAACGAACAAGTGGCGTTAAAAAAAACCCAGGAAATAGGGTTTCTAAAAAGAGACGGTATTATCTTTAATTACTAAGACTAATAACTCTTTTATTAATTAATTCCCAGTTTTTTTTTAATTTTAAAATACATTAAATAAAAAACATAAAAAAACAAGATATTCTAATTCTATGAAGCAAAATATGCAATTAGCTCGCATGGCTATTTAAATTTATGGCGCCGGAGTTTTAAAAAAAATATTTTTAATTCTAGTAATTGTTGAATATCTTTGAAGCCTCACAAAATAATTGTATTAAATTGTTCCGTTTCTAATTTAGATACATCTTTTAATTAAGCCTCTTGAACCCTTTTAAAAAAGGGATTGTTAAATAAATTATTTGTTAAATATAATCGAAAAACACATATTTTAAAATGTCATTACACAAAGAAATAAAAAAAGTTACAACCCATGTTTTATTAGAGATGAAGCAGCATGGCGAAAAAATATCCATGCTTACAGCGTATGATTATACGATGGCGAAAATTGTTGACCATGCCGGCATAGACATTATTCTAGTAGGGGACTCCGCATCAAACGTTATGGCCGGACACGAAACTACTTTGCCAATTACATTGGACCAAATGATTTATCACGCATCTTCTGTAGTAAGGGCGGTGCAGCGGGCGTTAATTATAGTAGACCTCCCTTTTGGCTCCTATCAAGGGAATTCTAAAGAAGCTTTAAATTCTGCTATTAGGATTATGAAAGAAAGTGGCGCACATGCTGTTAAATTAGAAGGAGGCAGAGAAATAAAAGAATCTGTTGAGCGAATTCTTACTGCTGGAATCCCTGTTATGGGGCACCTTGGCTTAACGCCTCAAAGTATATATAAATTTGGCACCTATAATGTTCGAGCGAAAGAGGAGGAGGAGGCGCAGCGCTTAATAGAAGACGGTAAAATACTTGAAAAAGTCGGATGTTTTGCACTTGTATTGGAAAAAATACCCGCAAAATTAGCTGAAGTGGTAGCAAAAGAACTAACTATTCCAATAATTGGAATAGGCGCTGGCGGTGGCGTTGATGGCCAAGTTCTGGTTTTTCACGACATGGTGGGTTTAACGCATGAGTTTAATCCTCGGTTTTTAAGGCGCTACCTAAATTTGTACGATGATATTAAAGGCGCTGTTGGTGAATATATTAAAGACGTTAAATCAAAAGATTTTCCCAACCAGAATGAGCAGTACTAAGAAACACTTTCCCGGCGCTAAAGAAGGGAGTGATAATAAAGAAAATATTTTAAATAATATTCGCAAATACGATAGTGCTTTCCCAATTAACTTGTCTAGCCGTGTGCTTTATGAAGACAATCACATTATTGCAATTAACAAACTCCCTTCGGATATTGTACAGGGCGACAAAACAGGCGACACTCCTTTAAGCGATTTTGTAAAACAATATTTAAAAGAAAAATACAATAAGCCAGGAGAAGTGTTTGTAGGAACCGTTCATCGCATCGACAGGCCAGTAAGCGGTATAGTAATCTTTGCAAAAACCAGCAAAGCCTTGGCTAGGCTTAACCTGATGTTTCAAAACAAAGAAATTCAAAAGACCTACTGGGCCATAGTTAAAAATAAACCACTAAAAACAAGTGGAACTTTGGTACATTATTTAAAAAAAAATGAAATAAAAAACACATCCAAAGCTTTTGAAAAAGAAACTCCGGGAGCACTTCGTTCCGAATTAGATTTCGAATTAATTTGCAGCTCCAAAAGCTTTTATTTGTTAGAAATAAGACCACATACCGGGCGGCACCACCAAATACGTGTGCAGCTTTCTAAAATGTGCTGCCCTATTAAGGGAGATGTGAAATATGGATTTGACAGAGGTAATAAAGATGCATCTATTCATTTGCATGCAAGAAAAGTAGAATTTATGCATCCTGTAAAAAAAGAAATGCTTGTGATTGTTGCAGCCCCTCCAGAAGAATTGCTTTGGAATGAGTTTTTAAAAATTATAGCCTCCTCTCCTAAGCCTTTAGTTTTATAGGTATTTAATAAATAGGTGTTTGTGTTGTTGTTGCCACTGTTGCCACTTCAGCCTTTTGTAATAGCTAAACTCCCAGCAAATTAAACTAAAACGAATGCCTCAATAATTAACTTTACAAATAAAAAATTGTAGATTTAAAAAATAGCTGTATCTTTGCATTTCGAATTATAAAAATTAAAGACCAAATAGGATGTATTTAACAACAGAAATTAAAAAGGAAATCTTTAAAGAACACGGTAAATCAGAAGCTGATACAGGAAATTCTGAAGGACAAATTGCTTTGTTTTCAAACAGAATTAACCACTTAACAGAGCATTTAAAGGCTAACAAAAAAGATTTTGGAACTCAAAAGTCTCTAATTGCACTTGTTGCAAAAAGACGTAGCCTTTTAGATTACTTAAAAGCAAATGATATTGCACGATACCGCGCGATTGTTAAAAAGCTTGAATTAAGAAAATAATTGTTTTATAAAAAAAGATTTATAGAAAAGCACCCTGCCTTAAAAGCTGGGTGCTTTTTATGCATAAAACAAGTCTGAATATTATATAAAAGAGGAAAAGAAAACAATAAATTAAAAAACAAAAAAACTATGTCAAAAATTGGAATTACACACACATTTGAACTAGCCGATGGGCGATCAATTTCACTTGAAACAGGGAAGTTAGCAAAACAGGCTGACGGTTCTGTAGTTGTTAAAATGGGAAATACAATGTTGCTTGCAACAGTCGTTTCTAAAGAAGAAGCAAAAGAAGGGACAGACTTTTTACCATTATCAGTTGATTACCAAGAAAAATTTGCTGCGGCAGGTCGTTTTCCAGGAGGTTTCTTCAAACGCGAAGCTCGTTTAAATGATTATGAAATATTAACCAGCCGATTAGTTGACAGAGCTTTACGTCCGCTATTTCCAAGCGATTACCATGCCGATACACAAGTTTTAATATCCCTAATATCAGGAGAAAAAAATATATTGCCTGACGCATTAGCTTGTTTGGCAGCAGCGGCAGCAATTACGATATCTAACATCCCTTTTAATGGACCGGTTTCCGAAGTTCGTGTTGGGAAAGTTGACGGCAAATTAATTGCAAACCCTACTGTTGAAGAAATAGCAAAAGGAACCCTTGACATGGTAATTGCTGCTACAGAAAAGGATATTATGATGGTGGAAGGTGAAATGAAAGAAATTTCTGAAGCCGAAATGTTAGAAGCAATAAAATTTGCTCATGAAGTAATACGCTTGCAAATTAAAGCAGTTAATGAGTTTGCTGCAAAAGTGGTTGCAGAAAAAGGCGCAATCGCTAAACGCGAATATTGCCACGAAACAAATGATGCTGATTTAAAAGAGAGTGTTTATAAAGCTTTATATGATAAGGCATACGCTGTTGCAAAAACTCAAAACCCTAATAAAAAGGAAAGGTCAGCGGCATTTAAAGCGGTAGTTTCAGATTATATTACCTCTTTAGGCGATGAGGGTAAAGACAATGCTACATTAATAAAAAAATATTACCACGAAGTGGAATACGACGCTGTTCGTAGATTTGTTTTGGATGAAAGATGTCGATTAGATGGCCGTAAAACAGACCAAATCCGTCCTATTTGGAGCGAAATTGGCTATTTGCCTTCGGCACACGGCTCGGCTATATTTACACGCGGAGAAACACAGTCATTAACTTCCGTTACTTTAGGTACTAAATTAGACTTGCAATCTATTGACAGGGCTTTGTTTCAAGGACAAAATAACTTCATGTTGCATTATAATTTCCCGGCATTTTCTACAGGTGAAGTAAAGCCTAATAGAGGACCAGGCAGACGTGAAATTGGACACGGAAATCTTGCTGAACGCGCTTTGAAACAAGTGTTGTCATCAGAAAACCCATATACAGTTCGTGTAGTTTCGGATATATTAGAATCAAACGGATCCTCTTCTATGGCTACTGTTTGTGCTGGAACACTAGCGCTTATGGATGCTGGAGTTAAAATAAATAAACCGGTATCTGGTATCGCTATGGGTTTAATTACGGATGAAAAAGGTAAATACGCAATATTGTCTGATATTTTAGGGGACGAGGATCATTTGGGTGATATGGACTTTAAAGTATGTGGAACCAAAGACGGGATTACTGCTTGTCAGATGGATTTAAAAGTAGATGGTTTGCCTTATGAAGTAATGGCAGAAGCTTTAGAGCAAGCAAAAAAAGGACGTCTGCATATTTTAGCGGAAATGGCTAAAACGATAACTACTTCTAAAGAAGATTATAAGCCTCACGCACCGCGCATAGTTAAAATTACTATTCCTAAAGAATTTATTGGTGCTATCATTGGACCTGGAGGTAAAATTATTCAGGAGATGCAGCGTGAAACAGGAGCTACTATTGTAATTGAAGAGATTAACAATGTTGGCCATATCGATATCGTTGCTACAAACAGAGATGCCATTGATGCTGTTTTGGCGAAAATAAAAGGAATTGTTGCTCAACCAGAAGTTGGAGAAGTGTATGAAGGGAAAGTGAAGTCAATTATGCCATTTGGAGCATTTGTTGAATTTATGTCTGGAAAAGACGGCTTGTTGCACATCTCCGAAGTAGGTCACCACAGATTAGAAACAATGGATGGCGTATTAAAGGAAGGCGAAAAGATTCAGGTGAAGTTAATTGGCGTTGACCCTAAAACGGGTAAATTTAAATTATCGCGCAAGGCCTTATTGCCAAAGCCAGAACAAACACCTGCTTAATAAAATTTGATCGTTAATTCTATTAAAGACTTGAAACTCTTTTTGTCATAGAAAAGCGTTTGTTTTATCCGGGATTATGATACAGAAGACTAAAGATTTAGGTTCTGATTTATAATCCCGGTTTATATTAATTGAATAACTAATATTAATAAAATGTGCGGAATAGTAGCATACCTTGGAAATAAACAAGCATACCCAATTCTTATAAAAGGCTTGCAGCGATTAGAGTACAGGGGGTACGATAGTGCAGGTGTAGCAATAATAGATACGGATATAAATTCGTCAACAAGAGGTTTAAATGTTTATAAATGCAAGGGTAAGGTTGCGGAATTAGAAAGTTTCATTAAAGATAAAAATGTAAATGGAACTATTGGCATCGCACATACTCGTTGGGCAACGCATGGTGTTCCAAACGACGTAAATGCGCACCCTCACTATTCCGCTTCAAAAAACTTAGTAATGATACACAATGGTATCATTGAAAATTATGCATCCTTAAAAGAAGAGTTAAAAAAACGGGGACATATTTTCTTGAGCGATACCGACACAGAGGTGCTCATACATTTAATTGAAGACATCCAACAAAAAGAAAATATAAGAGTAGGAGAAGCTGTTAGAAAAGCCCTAAATCAAGTTATTGGTGCTTATGCTATCGTGATTATTTCGAAAGACAATCCAAACGAACTGGTTGCAGCCAAAAAGGGCAGCCCTATGGTAATAGGCATTGGCCTTGACGATTTTTTTGTGGCATCGGACGCTACCCCCATTATTGAATATACTAAAAATGTGGTGTACTTGGAGGACGAGGAAATTGCTTTTATTGAAAGGGGAAAACCCTTAAAAATAAAAACAATAAAAAATAAAACAAAAACACCCTACATACAAGAATTAGAATTAAAGCTTGAGGCTATTGAAAAAGGTGGTTACGAGCATTTTATGTTAAAAGAAATATACGAACAGCCTCGTTCCATTAAGGATAGCATGCGCGGGAGGTTAAGTGCAGCAGAAAATCTGGTTAACCTTGGAGGTATTGCTGAATACGAACAAAAGTTTATTAATGCAAAACGAATAGTTTTCATTGCTTGTGGCACTTCGTGGCACGCCGCATTGGTTGCTGAATATTTGTTTGAAGATTTAACGAGAATTCCTGTGGAGGTTGAATACGCTTCGGAATTTAGATATCGCAATCCTATCATTTATGAAGACGATGTGGTAATTGCTATTTCTCAATCCGGAGAAACAGCGGATACTCTTGCTGCAATTGAACTAGCTAAATCAAAAGGAGCAATTATTATTGGTATCTGCAATGTTGTTGGGTCATCTATTGCACGCGCCACACATGCAGGGTCTTATACCCACGCCGGACCCGAAATTGGCGTAGCTTCTACCAAAGCCTTTACTGCGCAATTAACAGTTCTGGTATTAATGGCACTAAGAATTGCTTTTCTTAAAGGTACAATTTCATCTTCCAGCTTTCATCAATTATTAAATGAATTGGAAGCTATCCCTGGAAAGGTAGAGAGGGTTTTAAAAACGAATGATAAAATAAAATACATAGCCGATATATATAAAAATTCTACCAATGCCCTGTATTTAGGCCGAGGGTATACCTTCCCTGTTGCATTAGAGGGGGCTTTAAAATTAAAAGAGATTTCATACATTCACGCAGAAGGCTATCCTGCTGCAGAAATGAAGCATGGCCCCATAGCATTGATAGATGAAGAAATGCCCGTTTTTGTAATTGCTACAAAAGGGGGGTCCTACGAAAAAGTGTTAAGCAATATTCAAGAAGTAAAAGCTCGCAAAGGGAAAATTATTGCTATTGTTACCGAAGGGGATACGCAAGCAAAAGCTCTGGCGGATTATACAATTGAAATTCCCGAGACATCTGAAATTTTAGTGCCTTTAATTTCTGTCATCCCTCTGCAATTACTTTCCTACCACATAGCTGTTATGCGAGGCTGCAATGTTGATCAGCCAAGAAATTTAGCGAAATCGGTTACGGTGGAGTAAAGCCGTAAGGCCTTATTCCAATACCCCTATATTTTCAAGAGCCCTATATATATTTAAATACTGGGCAAAAAAAAATGAAGAAAGCAAATTATGCGATCTTCATTTAAACAAATACCTATTTATTGTTTTTTTGTATTAAACAGTTTTTTTACTATCTTCTTGTTTCCACCATTCGGAAGCCCAGTTTGTAAATTTATTTAATCCTTTGTTCTGTATGTTAAATAGAGATTCTATTTGAGCATTAATACTTTCTCCAAATTTATGGTTAAAATTAACAGCCAAATTTGTGTGTTTGTTATAGAATTCTAAAATTTCTTCGGTATTTCTGATTGTCAATTGACGGGAAGCTTCAAAATTCTGGTGAATTAATTCCAACATTTTTTCTGGATGTTCGCTACCTGAATCTTTAATAGCATCAACTAATTTCGTGTTAAAATCAACATTCATTTCCATTTGACGCGTATAGGAGTTAATGATACTGTCCAAGGCGTCTTCGGCAAGCTCTACCGATTTACCAAATGAACTTTTCAAAGTATCGGTAACGGAATCTTCTATTTCTTGTTGATTTAATTTTACTTTAATAGAATCAACAATTTTTTTGTTAGAATCTAGTGCTTCGTTAATATGTTTGGTATTCGAAACAATAATTTCTCTTATTGTTTCCTTTGATTTTTCTGCAGTACCCTTAATGTTACTTTTTATTTTTTCTGCTTTTTCGTTTAAATTACTCATTTTTTTATTTTTTTTTAGATTTTTACAAGTGTTTTTTTTCGACAAATCGCTTTATTTCAGCGACAAATGTATATAAAAAATTTGTTACAAACAAAATTTGTTAATAACTTTTTTTTGGTGTGTTCCGCCATTTACACCCAGGCATTCTTTTAAATACCTGAAATTCAGGGCTTATATGTTATAAATTGGAACCCACCAGCTACAAAAAAACCGCTAGGCGGGTATAGCTTTATCTCTAAATTACCACTTCCGTCGTCCCCTGCAGAGGGCTTCGCATGAAAATCAACCGGTGTTACTAAAGTTATATAACTTGTTTCATTATAGAATTCACCAGTTATATTTATTGTATATATACCAGCTGATATCATAGAAACGGAAAAATTACCTGTCCCCGCATTTATTATTCCTGAATTACTTATGTTTCCGTATGCAATTGGCGCTAAATTAGCGCCTGCTGTTTGGCTTCTATTTAACTCGCTTCCGCTGCCCGAAATATTAATTGTGCCGCTTACATCTAGTTTGGAGGCGGGTGCGGCAGTTCCGATGCCAACCTTCCCATCTGTTTTTACCCTTAATCTTTCAACAGAATTAGTTTTAATTACGAAATCAGCAGAGTCTGTTGTTCCAATAAAGTTTACACTACCAATTGCCTGATTGCCAAATAAAGACCAGGCTGTTAGTGCACCGTCGGCGCCATCGGCACCAGTTACCCCAGTAGCGCCAGTTACCCCAGTAGCGCCAGTAGCGCCAGTTACCCCAGTAGCGCCAGTAGCGCCAGTTACTCCCGTTGAACCGGTGCTGCCTGTAACTCCAATCACCCCCCCAGCAGATTTTGCATATAAAGCATAAGGCACACTCATCATTTGTGCTCTTCCCATAGAAACGGGATTGATCGACCCCACAGTGTCAATCAATACTTCTAGGTATTTATTTCCGTTATGCCATGTAATCGCTGAAAAGCTCGAAGGGTTTATTTTTCCGATAACCAAATTAAATAATCCATAACGGTTTGTGGATACAGGGCTATGCATTTCTAAAAACACGGTATCACCGGCAATTATTGAGTCCAAAATAATAAACGTAACCGATAAATTAATAATATTGTTTATTGTATTGCCACTTGAGTCTCTAGCTATTGCTTGGTAGTTTATTCCCTCCGGAGGGTTTTGAGAAAATAAATTTAGACTTGACAGGAAGCAGCCCATCATTATAATGGAAGAAACTTTTTTTGAAATAAAAATCAGATAGGGATTTTTCATATATTTAAGTTACAAAGATACCGCTTTTCTGTATAAATAAACAAGACCCCGAGACAAAAACAAAGCGCTATTAATTATAAGCGAAGTTTTCGAAATAAATTCGCAAATTAAAATGGTTCAAAAGCAGTGTATTTTTCTTTTCTCTTGATACCTTTCGGTGATTCGACAAGCGCTCACCAAAGGCTCGCTCATGAAAGGCTCCAGAAAAAAATCAAGAACAAATTATTTCTCCCCTCCTTGCAACCCTGCATCGCTTTTGTTCATTTCTCACGCGCGTTTTCATAAGGATATTTTTTGCAAATAAATGAAAGCAGCTGTTTTTTATTAATATATCTGTTTTGTCGAAATTATTTTGAAAGCTTTTCTAAGCGTGCATAAATTGTTTCAAATTAATACAAAATTCAGATTAAAATTTTGTCAATCCAAATTTATTTTTTTGTACAAAGTATTTCATAAATGGTATAATGGACATTTATTAGGCTGTTTTTAGACTATAAATAAATAAGTTGGGCAGGAGGTTTGTAATAAAGCCTTGATTATAAAATACTTATATATCTTTTTCGTTTTTGGCTAATCTTCTTTTGCCTAAGTTTTTATAAAGGGAATAACTAATTTATCGCCAAAGCGCCTTAAGCATTTAGGGGGAAAATAAAAAATAATGCCTGTAAAGTCTTGCTGAAAGAAAAAGTTTTCGTAATTTCGTGCCCCCAAGAAAGTATTTGCTTGGAATAGTATTAACAATTAAACCCAAAAAAATGTACGCAATCGTAGAAATAGCCGGGCAACAATTTAAGGTAACACAAGGAACAAAAGTTTATGTGAACCGCCTAGAAGCTAACGAAGGGTCTAAAGTAGAGTTCGATAAAGTTTTATTGATCGATACCGACGGCAAGGTTCAGATAGGAACCCCTTCAGTAGATGGAGCAAAAGTAGCCGCAACGGTGCTTTCCCATCTTAAAGGTGACAAAGTCATCGTATTTAAGAAAAAACGCAGAAAAGGCTATGAAAAGTCAAATGGGCACCGCCAGCAGTTGTCTCAAATACTTATTCAAGGAGTTTTATCTAAAGGCGAAACGCTGAAAGAGGAAATAGCAATTCCTAAAAAGTCAAAAGCAGCTAAAGCAGAATAAACTATTTTAATTAGAGTGCTCTTTAAAATCAAATATTGCAAAAAGATACAATATTTATTTTGGAGGAGAAAGAAAAACAGAAACCAACATTTTGTTGGAATTCAAAAACTAACATTTTAACAGTAAAAATATTTAAAAAATGGCACATAAAAAAGGAGCCGGTAGTACTGACAACGGCCGCGAATCGCATAGCAAACGCTTAGGCGTTAAAATTTACGGAGGGCAATTAGCAATCTCTGGGAATATTATTGTTCGTCAGAGAGGAACAAAACACAGACCAGGTGTAAATATGGGTATAGGTAAAGACCATACTTTATTTGCATTAATTGATGGGACAGTTCAGTTCCAAAAGAAACGCGACAACAAGTCTTACGTTTCTATTATTCCATTCCCTGCTCAAGCATAATAGTAATAATTAATTTTTAAAATCTCCCATTCTTCTATTTTAGTTTGGGAGATTTTTTTTTAAATAAAGGGTTAATTTAAAGTATTATCAAAAACAATAAAGGGGTTCATAAATTTCACTTTTTAATAAATACGACTTTAGAAAAAAGGGGAATTATTATTAAAAAATAGCGTTTTATCTTTTTTTTTATATCGAGCACCTAGTTTTATCAATATACATTCATTTATAAGAATATGCTGCAACTTAATTACATCCGCGAAAACAAAGAGGAGGCCATTGAGCGCCTGGCCATTAAAAACTTTGATGCAAAAGTCATCGTTGAAAAAATTCTGGATCTTGATAACGACAGAAGAAGGACGCAGAATGAATTAGATTCGCTTCTAAACGAAGCAAATATCCTTGCAAAACAAGTTGGAGAATTATTTAGTAAAGGTAAAAAGGCCGAAGCGGAGGAGCTAAAAACAAAAAGTGTTAGCCTAAAGGAAAAATCAAGTAAACTTGCAGAGCTTCTGAAATCAATAGAAGAGCAGCAGTTTGGTTTATTGGTTCAAGTACCTAATACGCCAAGCTTAAGCGTTCCAAAAGGGAAAATGCCTGCCGATAATGAAAAGGTGTACGAGGGTGGGGGGGTACCAAAATTACATGAGGGAGCAAAACCTCATTGGGAGCTTGCCGAACAATATGATTTAATTGATTTTGAATTAGGTGTTAAGATAGCAGGGGCAGGATTCCCTGTTTATAAGGGTAAAGGAGCTCGTTTGCAGCGAGCATTGATAAATTTTTTTTTAGACAGGGCTACGGCTGCCGGATATCTTGAAATTCAGCCCCCCATTTTGGTAAATGAAGCATCAGGCTTTGCAACAGGGCAGCTGCCGGATAAAGAAGGGCAAATGTACCACAGCACTATCGATAATTTATATTTAATTCCTACAGCAGAAGTTCCCATTACAAATATTTATAGGGATGTAATTTTAAAGTCGGAGCAGTTACCTATTAAAATGTGCGGCTATACCCCTTGTTTCAGAAGAGAGGCAGGCAGCTATGGGAAGGATGTGCGTGGTTTAAATCGTTTGCACCAGTTTGATAAAGTAGAGGTTGTTCAAATTGTTCATCCCGATAAATCGTATCATGCCTTGGAGGAAATGCGGGAATATGTTGCAGGCTTGCTTAGAGAGCTAGAGCTCCCTTTCCGCATTCTAAAACTTTGTGGTGGCGATATGAGTTTCGCTTCAGCGTTAACATACGATTTTGAAACCTTTTCGGCAGCACAAGAAAAATGGCTTGAAGTAAGCTCTGTTTCTAATTTTGAAGCCTTTCAAAGCAATCGCTTAAAGTTGCGATTTAAAGGAGGGGAATCAAAAACACAGCTTGCGCATACACTTAATGGCAGCGCATTGGCCTTGCCGCGCATAGTAGCGTCGCTACTAGAAAATAATCAATGCCCGGAGGGAATAAAAATCCCTAAAGCTTTGATACCATATACAGGTTTTAGTTTGATAAATTAAGTGTAATACCAATTATAGTTTCAAAATAGTCCAATCCAAGACCCAACCAACTTTCTGGACTCCGCTCGAAATTACCCTGAGGGAAGTCATTTTGAGCGAAGTAGAGAAAGGGTGCGGCTTAATAAAAATGGACGAATATATATTTACAAATGGTATTAGTCTTTTGTTTTTGGTAATAAGGTCCAAAAAGGTTAGAGGGTTTACTATAAAGCATTCGGAGAGATAAAGAGTGTATGGGTATGAAAGAGGTATGCGTTTTTTTGGCGCTTCAAACCTAATAAAGGTTTTTATTTTATAGGAAGGCAATGGTTGATAAATAAAATACCAGAAGAAAAATAAATAGTTTTATTATTTTTCTTCTGGTATAAAAGTGTTGAGCAAAAACAATAAGCTTAATTAAGCATTTTCGGCAAGAACAATAATTTTATTATTCAAGACTTCAACCACGCCACCGTTTATTTCAAATTTTTCAATCTGCTTCTTATTGTCCACTATTTTTACGATCCCTTTATTCAGGGTAGCAATAATTGCTGCGTGGTTTTTTAGTATGCCAAAGGAGCCATCAGAACCGGGTAACTTAACCGATTCTACGTCGCCACTATAAATTATTTTATCCGGAGTTATTATTTCTAAATACATGTTTTCAAAAATTGGAAATTGTATGATTTTTAATCTGGGTAATTTTAAATAAAAATTAATTTACAATACCTTAGCATGGCCGTTAAACTTCAGCTAAAATTTTCTTACCTTTTTCAATTGCGTCTTCAATAGACCCAACAAGATTAAATGCTGCTTCAGGATATTTGTCCACCTCTCCATTCAGAATCATGGTAAATCCTTTTATAGTGTCTTCAATAGGCACAAAAACACCCTTTAATCCAGTGAACTGCTCAGCAACAAAAAATGGTTGAGATAAAAAGCGCTGCACACGTCTGGCACGGTGTACAACTAATTTATCTTCTTCCGAAAGTTCGTCCATACCAAGGATAGCAATAATATCTTGTAACTCTTTATATCGTTGTAAAATTTGTTTTACTTTTTGAGCAACGCCATAGTGCTCTTCACCTAAAACAGCAGCACTTAAAATACGGGAAGTAGAATCCAGAGGATCTACAGCAGGATAAATACCTAATTCTGCAATTTTACGATTTAAAACAGTGGTAGCATCTAAGTGAGCGAAAGTAGTAGCAGGAGCAGGATCTGTTAAATCATCCGCAGGAACATAAACAGCTTGCACGGATGTAATTGAACCACGTTTGGTAGATGTAATACGCTCTTGCATTAAGCCCATTTCTGTAGCAAGTGTTGGCTGATATCCAACAGCAGAAGGCATACGGCCTAATAGTGCCGATACTTCGGACCCCGCTTGTGTGAAACGGAAAATGTTGTCAATAAAAAATAAAATATCGCGTCCACCAGATTTTTCATCTCCATCACGGAAATATTCCGCCATTGTTAATCCAGATAAAGCAACACGAGCACGAGCTCCCGGAGGCTCGTTCATTTGTCCAAAAACCAATGTGGCCTGAGATTTTGCCAATTCTTTTAAATCCACCTTGGTTAAATCCCATCCGCCTTTTTCCATCGAATGTTTAAACTCTTCGCCATAGCGAATAACTCCCGACTCAATCATCTCCCGCAACAAGTCATTTCCTTCCCGCGTGCGCTCACCAACACCAGCAAAAACAGATAAACCTTCGTATCCTTTCGCAATATTGTTAATCAATTCCATAATTAAAACTGTTTTCCCCACACCAGCACCGCCAAACAATCCTATTTTCCCTCCTTTTGCATAAGGCTCCAGCAAATCAATAACTTTAATGCCTGTAAATAAAACTTCAGTACTTGTAGAAAGTTCTTCGTATTTTGGTGGCAAGCGATGAATAGGTGCGCCCCCTTCGTTACTTACCTGTTCGATGCCATCAATTGCTTCCCCTACTACATTAAATAAACGCCCCTTAACCTTATCCCCCACAGGCATTGTAATACCCCTTGAAGTGTTGGTTACTTCCATACCACGGTATAGTCCGTCGGTAGAATCCATTGCAATTGTTCGCACAGTATCTTCTCCAATGTGTTTTTGAGTTTCGAAAATAATTTTTTGTCCATTCGGTTTCACAACCTCCAACGCATCCAAAATATTTGGCAAGGACGCTCCTCCTTCAAAACATACGTCAACAATAGGACCAATTATTTGTGCGATTTTACCAGTTTGTTTTGACATTTTTTTATGAATTTAAATTTAATTTTTTAAAAAACTTGTGCAAAATTAGTGTATTTTTTTGAGTGAAAACAGCAATTTATAAAATATTTATAATTAATTTCGCAAATATTTCTACAAATGAAGGTTTATAACAATATTGATTCATTTAAATGCCTTAAGAATCCGGTGGTTACCACAGGAACTTTTGACGGGGTTCATTTAGGACATCAAAAGATAATTTCTCGATTGAAAGAGGTGGCGCAGGATTGTGGCGGCGAAACGGTATTACTTACTTTTTACCCTCACCCACGAATGGTTCTTTTTCCGGATGACAATGAGCTTAAGCTTATTAATACCCAAGAGGAAAAAATCAAATTACTTGAACAGTGTGGCATAGATCATTTAATTATACACCCTTTTACTAAAGATTTTTCCAGGCTTACATCCATTGAGTTTATACGCAATATATTAGTCAATAAGATAAAAACTACACGCCTTGTAATTGGTTATAACCATCATTTTGGGAGGAATCGCGAAGGAACATTTGAGCATTTGAAAGAATATGGGCCCCTCTATGGTTTTGAAGTGGAGGAAATACCAGCAAAAGACATAGAAAATATTGATATAAGCTCCACAAAAATAAGAAAAGCATTGCTTGAAGGAGACATAAAATCGGCAAATACTTTTTTGGGGTATTTATATTCCTTGACTGGTTTGGTTACCGAAGGGTTAAAGCTAGGTAGGGAATTAGGTTATCCTACTGCCAATCTGGTAGTTTTGGATAAATATAAATTGATACCGGCAGATGGTGTGTACGCAGTAAAAGTAAAGCATAAGGAAACAATTTATGGAGGCATGTTAAGTATAGGAGATAATCCTACCATAGAAGGCAAAGGGCGTAGCATTGAAGTAAATATTTTTGATTTCGACAAAAATATTTACAAGGAAGAGCTAACAATTTATTTTGTGGAATGGCTGCGTAAAGAGATTATGTTTAATGGTTTAGAGGAGCTGAAAGAGCAGCTAGCAAAAGACAAAGATGCCAGCATAAAAAAAATGCAGGACCCTTTATATCATTTTAGTCTCTCTAGTCAAAGTTTATCCCAATAAGGAATCCTTAAAAATACAATAAGGGCTTATTAATTTTAAAACAAGTGCTTTATTATTTTATATAAAAAAATAATTGAAAACGAAACCCCAATACATTAAAAAGAAGGCATATTTAATTTATTTGCTATATTTTTTTATTTTTATTTCCCCAAAATTAAGTGCTCAATACCAATTGCTAGACTCCCTTACTTTAGATACGCTGAGGTCGTTTAAAAGTATTGGCGAGGCGATAAAAAATCCAGAAAGCGTAATAAAATTAGAGCTTAGAAGGAAAAAAATAAAAAAATTCCCTCCTGAAATTTTCAATTTTCCAAATCTTCAATACTTGGATATAAGTAAAAATGATATAGAAGAGATTCCTGCCGAAATAGGCCAGCTAAAAAACTTACAATATTTAGCTATTTCAAGAAACGGTTTGGAGGAGCTTCCTCCGGAAATTGGAAGTCTTAGTAATTTATTTTATCTGGAGATTAATAACAATAATTTAAGTTCGCTACCAAGTGAAATTGGCAAGCTCGAAAAATTAAAAACGCTAGATTTGTGGAGCAATGATATCGACAAATTCCCGACAGAAATTAAAAATTTAAAAAAGCTGGAGATCTTAGATTTGCGTGTTATTATGATTCCTGATATAGAACAAGCGAGGGTGAAATCGCTGCTGCCAAAAACAAAAATATTTTTTTCGCCATTTTGTAAATGCGCACAATGAGGCATTAGAAAATCTTCAAGCCAAACAATTTTACAATCGCAGAAAATTAGTATTAAAAAAGCAATTGAAATACAAATAAAAAAAATTGTCGAAAAACATCCAATTTTTATTCGCGAGAAGCAATAGTACACCAATTTATTAAAAATGGATTTTCACTTAAGTTTCCCCATTAAATTTTTCGCACAAAAATTAAACTATTCTCATAAATCTCTATTTATAGGTTCTTGTTTTGCCGAAAACATTTGTGATTTAATGAATACTTATAAATTTAAAGTAGTTCAGAATCCTCATGGTATATTGTATAATCCAGCAAGCATTGCAATAGCCTTACGAAGATACATCAACAAAAAGCTGCTGCAAGAGGCGGATTTATTTTACTTCAACGAATGCTGGAATAGCCCAGAACATCACAGTAGATTTTCAAATAAAGACAGGCAAAACTGCTTAACAACAATTAATAATAAAATATCCTCCTCCAATATTTTTCTAAGGGACTGCGACTGGCTATTTATCACTTTCGGGTCCTCTTATGTTTATAAAGATAAGCAAACAGGCGAAATGGTTGGCAATTGTCATAAAAGGCCACAACAAGCATTCACAAAATTAATGCTAAGCACTTCAGAAGTTATATTAGATTATACGCAACTTATTCAGGAAATAACAGAATTTAACAGGAATATAAAAATCGTATTTACTATCAGCCCAGTGCGTCATATAAGGGATGGGGTAATAGAAAACAGCTTAAGCAAGGCGCGATTGATTGAAGCTGTTCATGAGCTTGTAAAATTAAAAGACAATATTTTTTATTTTCCAGCTTACGAAATAGTTTTAGATGATTTACGCGACTATCGTTTTTTTAAAGCAGATTTAATTCATCCTAACGAACAGGCTATAAGCTATGTTTTCGAAAAAATAATGGAAGCGATTTTTGATGAGGAGTCAAAGCTGCTTTTCGAAAAAATAAAAGAAATTATTATCGCCAAGCAACATCGCCCCTTTAATATTAATTCTGAAAGCTATAATAAATTTAAGGCTTTTTATGAATCACGTATCCTTCAATTACAATTAAAACACCCAAATATTAAGTTTGAAGACGATATTCAATAATTAATATTACGATTATTTACAGATTTCTGTTTTTTAAAAATTAATTTAAATATATTTGTTTACTTAAATTTTAAAATACACATTTATGAAAAAAGCAATTACACTAATTTTATTGTTCGCAATTTATTCAACAAGCCTATGCGCACAGGCTACTCCCAATGCTAGTTTTGAAAGCTGGACAACACAAGGGTTTTTTTCTTATGAAGAGGCGAACAGCTGGGATAGCCCCAACCACGAAACAAACGTAGTTGGTACTTTTGTATGTATTAAAACTACCGACAAGCATACCGGTACATATGCTATGAAGCTTGTTTCAAAAACGATAGCGGGGATGCAGGACGCCCCAGGTGTAGTTACTACAGGAATATTGCCGACATCAAATGGGGGTTTAATTACAGGTGGGCAGGCTTATACTTTAAGGCCCGACAGCATTGTTGGCTGGTATAAATTTAGTCCGGGAGCGGCAGGGGATAATGGCCTAGCAGAGTTTAGGTTAATGGGGGCAGGAGGGGATAACGACTCTGTGGCTGTTGCAACATTTAAAACACCTACTTCAGCGGTAAGTTCATATACTCGATTTTCAAAGGCCTTAAGCTATTACTCTTTAGGCGCTGTTGTAAATTCAAGATGGCTTTTGGTTTCTACAAAAAATGGCGACGCTCCCGTAATTAACAGCACTATTTTTGTTGACGACCTTGATCTTATTTTTTTAGTGCGCGACAGCATAGCTATTACAAGTGGGGCAAACCCAATGTGTGCCGGGCAATCTATAACCTTTACCTGCTTCCCTCATAATGGTGGAACAAGCCCTTCTTATCAATGGAAGGTAAATGGAGCTAACGTTGGAACCAACAGCTCAAACTATACTAGTACAACTTTAACAACAGGGCAAATTGTTACTTGTGTTTTAACTTCAAATTTAAGTGGTGTAACCTTGGTAGGCAACCCGGCAGTGTCGTCTGGTATTACACTAGTTGTATCCACCCCTGCTACACCCACCATCTCTTCAAATGGAGAGGTTTTAACTTCTAGTTCTGCTAGCGGAAATCAATGGTATTTAAATGGCGTCATTATTTCTGGCGCCACTAACCAAACCTATACTACTAATCAAATTGGTAGCTATACGCTTGTAGTAACATTAAATGGTTGCGCATCCGCCCCCTCTGCGGCAGTAGAAATAAGCTCCACATTTATTGCAGGGGTATCTATTTCGACAGAAACAAACCCAAGCTGCCTTGGAGCGCCGACAACTTTTACTGCAATCCCATCAAATGGAGGAACAACTCCAATATACCAGTGGCAAATAAATGGGGTGAATACGGGCACTAATAGCCCTCTGCTTAATGTTAATAATTTAACAAATGGGCAAATAATTACTTGTATTTTAACTTCAAACTACCCTAATGTTGGGGGGAACCCAGCAACATCTAATGCTATTATAATGGTAGTAAACGCAACAATCCCATCAACACCTATTATTAGTGTAAGTGGAGGTGGTGGGGTGCTAACATCCAGCGCCACAACGGGGAATCAGTGGTATTTAAACGATTCATTAATACTTAATGCGACCAACCAAACCTTAATTGTAACTGAAAACGGTATTTATACCCTTATCGTTACTGTTGGAGGCTGTTCATCTTTAAAATCTGCGGCAGTAACAATTATTAATGCAGGAATTAACAATGCGAATAAGAATTCTTATTTTTCAATTTATCCAAATCCCAATGAAGGGGACTTTACCGTTTCGTTTAATCTAATATTAAAATTAAATTATAAGCTGGAGCTTAGAAATACTTTTGGTCAGTTAATTTTTCAAGAAATATTGCCCGACTTTATTGGGGATTATTCTAAACAATTGAATATAAAACAATTTGGCAAAGGTGTCTATTTTATTAGCCTCAGCAACTCGAGTAGCAATAGTGTAAAACGCATTATAGTTTATTAATATTTTTATTATAAAAAGCGCGCTGTTAAAATTTCGACAGCGTGCCTTCGATTTTTTATTTCTTAGTAATTTGCTGTTTCAGCAATTTTATATTTTTTTATAAACGGCAGCCAATACCTATGAATCTTAAAAAAATAGTACGTGTTATAATATTTCTATACTTCTCGCTCTATCCTATTTTAAATTACGCGCAAGGGGCTGGGATTTTAAAAGGCTTAGTAGTGGAAAGTTTTGATAACGAATTAATAATTGGAGCAGTTGTTTATGAGCTATCGGATATTTCGCATGGCGTAACATCTGATTTTAATGGGAACTATCAATTAAATTTATCCAAAGGGGAGCATAAAATTGTTTGCTCTTTTGTAAGTATGAAATCGGATACAATAATTATTTCTATAGACTCTTCAAAAGTTACAGAACATAATTTCGTATTAAAATCAAATGCTACCCAATTACAAACGATGGTTATTTCTGCCGGCAAATACGAACAAAAGCTATCAGAAATAACAGTATCGATGGAGGTTTTAAAGCCCTCCTTGATCGAAAATAAAAATTCGACCAGCATTAAGGGGGTGCTAGAGCAAGCGCCGGGATTAAATATATTAGATGGCGAGCCACAAATACGAGGTGGCAGCGGATTTAATTTTGGAATAGGCAGTAGGGTTGCAATTCTGATTGATGGACTGCCTGCATTGGCTGGTGACGGCGGGAGGCCAGAATGGAATTTCATCCCTCTTGAAAATGTAGAACAAATAGAGATCATTAAAGGGGCTTCCTCTGTAACCTATGGCTCCTCTGCATTAAGTGGAAGTATCAATATTAGAACAGCCTATCCCAAAGAAAAACCCATAACAAAAATTTCTCTATCGTCGGGCGTTTACGACAGCCCCTCCATAGAAAATTCGAAATGGTGGAAAGGCACTGCAAATTTTTCAAGCGCTAACTTTTTGCATTCCGAAAAAATTGGGCAGCTCGATTTAGTAATAGGAGGCATGGGCATTTATGACCATGGTTATATTGGGCCGGCTTCCTATCACCCAGGATTTGGTAATGCAAATGATACAGCAATTAAAGAAAACCAGGTAGGCGAAAAGACTGCACGCATTAATTTTAATTTGCGTTATCGCCCTAAAAATTATAGCAATATAAATTATGGAATTAATGGGAATTTTATGAATTCTTCGAATAATTTGTCGCTGATCTGGGATAACGATACATCAGGCATATACAGAGCATTTCCAAATACAATGACCTTGCAAAACCAAACTATTTTTTATTTAGATCCTTTTATTAATTATTTTTCAAAAAGTGGTTTTAAACATAGCCTTCGTACACGATATTTTTATTCTGAAAACACTTCTAAAAAGCGAGAAGAAAGCAATACCAATGATGCGAATGTATTTTATAGCGAATACCAACTTACGAAACTTTTAAAGAGTAAGTTAAACATTACTGGAGGAATTATTATGAATCAAACTTATGCGCATTCGGGAACCCCATATAAAGATGTATTACCAGAAAACCACCTTCAAAATTTCGCTTTGTATTTACAATTTGACAAGAAATTATGGAATGTCTTAAACGCATCCATAGGGTTTAGGAATGAGTCTTTTATAATGAATGAGGACAAAATGCTTACAAAACCAATATTCCGTTCCGGATTAAATTTACAAGTAGCGGGGGCAACATTTTTGCGAGGCTCCTTTGGACAAGGGTATCGTTTTCCTACCATTACCGAAAAGTACATGCGGTCCGATATTGGAGGCATGTCCATATTTCCAAATCCGCAGCTATTGTCAGAATCTAGCTGGAATGCTGAATTAGCATTGAAGCAAGCTTTTAAAATAAATAATTTTTTAGGTGCTATTGATGTGGCATTCTTTTGGCAAGAATATGCAAACACCATTGAATTTACATTTGGTACATGGGATAAGGCAAAAGATATTTATGGTGACGATAGCCTATCAAGAGGGTTTAAATATATAAATACAGGAGCTACGCGGGTAAGGGGCTTTGAAATATCATTGCCTGCTGAAGGACAAATTACGAAAGAATTAAAGCTAAGTGTTTTAGCGGATTATACATTCGTGCTCCCACAGGCAATTAAGCCAGACGATATTTTTTTTATCGATAGCACTTTACAGCCTATGTCATTTAACTCTAGCAGCACCGAAACAGAAAACAATATTTTAAAATATCGTTTTCAGCACATTGCGAAAATAGACTTTCAGCTATCGTACAAAAGTTATTCCATAGGAGGAGATCTCCGATCCTATAGTAATGTTCAGAATATAGATGCAGTATTTTACTTATTCGAGCCACAAATGCACAGTGGAATAGAAAAGTACAGAAAGAAAAATAATAGCGGGAGCATTATTTATGATGCAAGGATTGGGTTAGATATAACAAAAAGTTTTAAAGCGACTTTTGTAGTTAATAATTTATTTAATTTAAGTTATTCTTTGCGACCACTTAAAATTGAAGCCCCACGAACTTTTGCACTCCGCCTCTCATTAAACTTTTAATTAAAACAACAGGAAATTTAGGTGTTTACGACTCTTAGAAATTATATTCCGATAATTTCGGGAATTGTATTCTTAATTTGTGTTATTTTTAACGATTAATTTAAAATTTCAGATGAATTTTTGTTTTAACACTAATTGTTGTTAGCGTAATTCAAAAACAAGAATTTAGCCATTTGTTAAAACTATCAAAAAAATGGAAAAAGAAACAGGAAACATTAAATCCAAAATAAAAGCAATGGCAAACCAGGAAGATGTATTTAAAAATATTATTTCGCATTCAAAAGAGTATGGATTTATTTTTCAGAGCAGTGATATTTACGATGGATTAAGCGCTGTTTATGATTATGGGCAAATGGGGGTGGAGCTCAAAAAAAATATTCGAGAATATTGGTGGAAGGCAATGGTACAAATGAATGAAAACATTGTAGGTATTGACGCGGCAATATTTATGCATCCTACTACATGGAAAGCCTCTGGCCATGTGGATGCTTTTAACGATCCTTTAATTGATAACAAAGACAGTAAAAAGCGCTACCGTGCCGATGTATTAATTGAAGAGCATGTGGCAAAGGCAGAGGCAAAAATTCAAAAAGAAGTTGATAAGGCAAGACTAAGGTTTGGAGAGTCGTTTAATGAAGAGACTTTTCTATCTACCAATGCGCGTGTTTTGGAAAACAGAAACATGATAGACCTAATTCTGGCTCGCTTTAAAGACGCATTGAATGATAATAATTTAGATGGGATACGCCAAATTATTATTGATTGTGAAATTGTTTGTTCTGTTTCTGGAACAAAAAACTGGACGGAAGTGCGGCAATTTAACTTGATGTTCAATACGGCAATGGGTGCTGTTACGGAAGATTCGAATATTATTTACCTTAGACCCGAAACAGCACAAGGTATTTTTGTAAACTTTTTAAATGTGCAGAAATCGGGAAGGATGAAAATTCCTTTTGGCATTGCACAAACCGGGAAAGCTTTCCGCAACGAGATTGTTGCGAGGCAATTTATTTTTCGTATGCGAGAGTTTGAACAAATGGAAATGCAGTTTTTTGTTCGCCCAGGAACCGAAATGGAATGGTATAACTATTGGAAAAATGCGCGCATGCAATGGCATCAAACTTTGGGCTTAGGTATGGAAAACTATAAATTTCGTGACCACTTAAAGCTTGCGCATTATGCAAATGCAGCCTGTGACATTGAATTTAATTTCCCTTTTGGGTTCAAAGAATTAGAAGGCATTCACAGCCGTACCGATTTTGATTTAAAAGCACACGAGGCTCATTCAGGAAAAAAGTTGCAATATTTTGATCCGGAATTAAATCAAAGTTATGTGCCCTATGTTGTTGAAACATCGGTAGGTTTAGATCGTTTGTTTTTATCCATCCTTTCCAAAGCATATGTAGAAGAAAAGCTGGAGGATGGAACAACAAGGGTGGCGCTTAATATTCCCGCTTTCCTTGCACCAATAAAGGTTGCCGTGTTGCCATTATTAAAAAAAGATGGTCTGCCAGAAAAGGCGCGCGAAATAATGACTATTCTTAAACCGGAGCACGCTTGTACATTCGATGAAAAAGACACTATTGGTAAACGCTATCGAAGGCAGGACGCAATAGGCACCCCCTTTTGTGTAACAGTTGACCACCAATCACTAGAAGACAATACAGTAACAATAAGGTATCGAGACACGATGCTGCAAGAGCGCGTTTCGGCAAACAAATTATTAGAAATAATAGACGATAAAGTAAATATAAAAACAATGCTTAAAAATTTAATATAAATAGAGTCTGTCTATAATGTCCGATTTCTTCGTTATTCTTGTTTTAAAAACCAGTCATTTACCAATGTAAACTCCTGATTTTCAAAACTACGAAAGCCTCGAACTCGAACATTATAGTTCAGACTCTCGACTATATAGACAGACACTAAATAAAAAAACTTTTCTTTTTTTGTTTTTATTGTATTTTTTTGTCGAGACACATGCTTGTTTTTAAATAGCTATCAATTAGTGAGGCTTAGGGGGTGTTATCTTAGATTCAATGGGTCTTTTTTAAAAATTAAAACTATAACAAAAATATTTTCTCCGTTTTTTAAATAAAAAACAATACCATGAATATCAAAAATTATCTTTTTTTAATTTTGTTTTTATCTATTTTTTTTTCGTGTAAGATTTTTAAAAAAAACAATACTAGCAAATCTAATGCCGTCGCTATTAATTTAGACACTGTTGAAACAGTAAATAAAACCGTAGAACAATTAAAATATTATGGTTCAAATACTCGTATCAGTGATATATTACATACAAAGTTAGAAGTGAGTTTTGATTTTGAAAAACAATATTTGTTTGGCAATGCTACAATAAAAGCAAAGGCATATTTCTACCCAACATCTATATTAACGCTTGATGCAAGAGGGATGGAAATTAAAGAAGTATCCTTATTACAAAATGAAATAATGAAAACAGAGGGCATTGGTGTTATCGATACAGCAGCAACAATTTCTAAGAAGCCTCTTAAATATACCTATACAAACGATATTATTACAATCAAATTAGATAAGGAATATAAAAATACAGAAACTTATTCTGTTTTTATCGAGTACATTGCTAAGCCCAACGAATTAAAAAATAAAGGAGGAAGCGATGCAATTACAGATGATAAGGGCTTGTATTTTATTAATCCGCTTGGAAAGGAAAAGAACAAGCCCCAACAAATATGGACGCAAGGCGAGACGCAGTCTAATTCAGTATGGTTCCCAACTATTGACAGGCCGAACGAGCGAATGACACAAGAAATATACATCACTGTAAATAAAAAATTTACAACACTTTCTAATGGGGAGTTGGTTTATTCGTCGGATAATGAAGATAACACCCGAACCGATTATTGGAAAATGGATTTGCCCCATGCGCCCTATTTGGCAATGATGGCAATAGGAGAATTTTCAATTGTTAAAGATAAGTGGAGGGATAAAGAAGTTAACTATTATGTAGAAAAAGAATACGAGCCATACGCTAAAAATATTTTTGGTAACACTCCCGAAATGCTCGAGTATTTTTCAAATAAATTAGGGGTGCCTTATGTTTGGAATAAATATTCTCAAGTAGTTGTAAGGGACTATGTTTCTGGAGCGATGGAAAACACCTCCGCTACGCTGCATGGCCAGTATTTACAGCGTACAGACAGGGAGTTGTTAGATGAAAATAACGAAGATGTTATTTCACACGAGTTGTTTCATCAATGGTTTGGCGATTTGGTTACTTGCGAATCCTGGAGCAATTTGCCGTTAAATGAATCTTTTGCCACCTATGGTGAATATTTGTGGGAAGAATATAAATACGGAATTGATGCGGCAGATTTTCACCATGCTGAATCACGTAATGGGTATTTTTCTGAAACAACTAGAAAAATAGAAAAATTAATCCGCTTTAATTATAAAGACAAAGAAGAGATGTTTGATGCACACAGCTATAATAAAGGCGGTCAAGTGCTTCACATGCTTAGGAAATATGTTGGAGAGGAGGCCTTTTTTGCTTCTTTGAAATTATATTTAGAATCGAATAAATATAATTCTGTAGAAATCCACAACCTTCGCCTGGCCTTTGAAATGGTAACGGGTGAAGATTTAAATTGGTTTTTTAATCAATGGTTTTTATCGGCAGGGCACCCCGAATTATTAATTAAAAAGGAATATGACAGCAACAATAATAAGCAGCGGGTAATAATAACACAAATTCAAAATTCGGAACCTCTTCAAATTTTTAAATTGCCTATGGCTATTGATATTTATGCAAATGGGACTAAAGTAAGGCACAAAATAGTGCTTACAAAAGCCAGCGAGACATTTGAATTTGATGCTATCATTCAGCCGGATTTAGTAAATGTAGATGCAGAAAAAGCTTTGTTGTGTTTTAAACTGGAAGAAAAATCAAAAAAAGAATTGGTGTTTCAATTTAAGAATGCTCCACTTTATTTAGATCGCTACGAAGCGCTTACAAGCCTTTCAATAGAAGATAAAGACTCTTTGATTACCGAAACAATAATTTCGGCACTAGATGATAAATTCTGGAATATACGAGTTCAAGCAATTTCGCAATTAAAAAACCGAGTGTTGGGATATGAAAAAAAAATCAAAGAAAAGCTAATAAATTTAATTAGTGCAGACCCTAAATCAGACGTTCGCAGTTCGGCGATTATTTATTTGGCAAATTTTTATACAGACGATGATTTACAACAGGTTTATAAAAATGCCTTAAACGACAAAGCTTACAGTGTGTTGCGGGCTGCATTGGGCGCCATTTCAAAAACAAATCCAAAAGAAAGTTTAAGGATTACCAAAGAGTACGAAAATGCAAAAAGCAGAGATGTTTTAACTTTAGTTGCCGAAGTTTACGCTAATTATGGTTCCGATGAAAACAACGAATTTTTCGTAAATGCGGCAGACAAGTTTACAGATTATACAAAAATTAGTTTCGTTGGTTTTTATGGCTTATTTCTAAAAAATGTTTTGAAAGAAGAAACAGTTACCGCTGGTGTTGAATTATTAAAGAGTATTATTGAAGATCCTCAAACTAATAAATGGGGGGCATATTATGCAAAAAATAGTATTAAAGAAGTAGAATTAATGTATGATGAAAGGCTAAGCAAAACTATAGCTAAGCTTAAAGATTTGAAAGAGCAGAAATCGGCTAATGAAGAAATTAAAAAACTGGAAGATTTAATAGATCGTCAAAAACTACTGAAACAAAAAATAGCAGAAACGTATAATGGCCTTAAGGATCCTCGTCAGCCTAAATGACGCTTGTTTTTAAAAATAGTTTGAGCTATTGTTATTTAATAGTTAGCAAGCAATAAACTTAATCCTCTATCATTATTAAGGCTTCACTTAATTCAGATAGGGTTTTGTTGTCTTTTTTCTTTTGAGCAATTAAAATCCCTTTATTATAAATAATTGCAGCCTTTTGAAAGTCGCCTATCTGTTCATAAAATTTCCCTAATTGAAAGTAGGCTCCTAAATAATTCTCGTCTCGCTTTAAAACATTTTCTATTAATTCGATAGCTTTTTTGAGGTTTGCTGTTTTAGCATATTCCAATGCTAATGCATAATTCAAGAACGAATCTTCTGGTTCCTGCATTAGCATTTCTTGAATTTTAGCTAGGCGTTGCAAATAGTTGTCGGTTTAATATTTAATAATAATAGAAATGAATAGAATTGCAGAGGTGTAATTTAATGGGCTCTTAATTTTGTAAAACAGCTTGACTTGTGCGAATAATTTTTCTTTTGATTTTATTGAATTTTACCCCCAAGTACGCAGGTGTCTTTATACTGCTTTACATTTCCATTTAAATCAAACACTTCGAAAAGTATAACATATATTCCAATACGCCCTTTCTCGCGGCCATCATTAATACCGTCCCAACTATAGGTTCCTTTTAAGCCCAGCATTTCATTTCTAACAAGGTTTTTTACAATGCGCCCTTTGCTATCATAAATTGTAATATTTGCAACAAATCCTGGGGCGTTAAAATTATAATTAATATTTACAACATCATTTACGCCATCTTCATCCGGTGAAAATATTTCTGGCGTCACTTCTATCGCATTATCCGTTTCACCAGCACCGTTAAATTGGGAGTTTTTATAAGCCGGCGTAGCAAAACCAACGTCTTGAGCCGCCGAATGCCAATTGGTTCGATCTTGCGTAGGCCTGTTAAAATCAATTCGCTCTAGAGATACTCCTTTGGTAATATTAAGCAAGGCAAATTGCATTTTGTCGTCATAGAAAAATAGATCAATGATGTTTGAGTTGGTTGCCAGGCATACTGTTCCGCCTGCAATACTCATTGTTGGCAGGTTGTTAATATCTAAGAATCCTTTTGGATTTGTTGTATTATATTGCGCTTTAACAATTGAGCCATTCTCACTTAATACTAAATAATCACTCGGGAAAATCAAATAACTTTCTGGAGAAACAGATTCGATGCTTGTGAGGGTATTGTTTACTGAATCGTATTGGGACAATAACATTGTTTTTAAATCAATAACTTTAGAGGAGCGGTTGTAAATTTCTACAAAATCAAGGCCATCCGTTTTGGGGTCTACCAAAATTTCATTTATTACAATATCATTAGGTAATGCCACTTCGGGCAATGCAAAACGCGCTGTATTGTTCAGCGCAATTATATTTCCTACACAATCGGTAATAGCATTATTAATGGTGATAGTGTAAATTACCCCTATTTGCAATGCCGCTGACAGGGCTAATCGAACACTTTTAAAGTCTG
Organism: Chitinophaga pinensis; assembly: GCA_945865315.1. Lineage (GTDB taxonomy): Bacteria > Bacteroidota > Bacteroidia > 2-12-FULL-35-15 > 2-12-FULL-35-15 > 2-12-FULL-35-15. The sequence continues at coordinate 43,593 of CAMBDK010000007.1, forward strand.
GGTAAATAGGAGTTAAGGATAGAGGTGTCCCCAGACCATTATCTATGGAATAGGCTAACAAATTTAACATTGTTGCACTATCTAGCGGTTCATTAAAATAAAGTTGAATAGTATCGCTTGCAATTAAAGCAACGCGCAAAAGCTCTGGGGAAGATATGTCAGGATTGCTTGCTTTAATTGAATTTGTTAACCCTGGAGTTCCACCACTAGTATTGTTTGAGGCTTTCCAATTCGATATGCCGGCACATGGGTTGTTGGAATCTATTTGCTCTAAACTCCATCCTCCATTTTTTTTTATTACATTCTGGTACCATTGATCGGTATATGAAACTGTTGATATAACAGCTCCTTGCGGATTTCTTAATATTAAGAGCTGTCCTGAATTTGTTAAGGACATGCTTGAAAATCCTACTATCGGTATGGTATTAGCGAAATTTGGAAGAGCTGCAGTAGATGTTAAAACCAAAAAACTATCCGCCAGTATAGTTATATTCGGAAAGGTTTTTACAGTGGTGCCAATTGTAATGGTCCAATTAGTTAAATTGATAGGGAATGCTGTTTTGTTATAAAGCTCCAAATACTCATAGTTAGGTAAACCAACAACAGGGTCGGGGTCCGCCATAATTTCATTAATAACCAATTCGAATGGACTTACATCCTGTGTTGAAAAATTAATTGCGGATGGGCTTAATACGTTTCCTGCACAATCTGCCATATTAAATAAGGTGAGCGTATAGTTTGTTAAGACTGCTAATGGGGAACTTAGTGTTAATTCAGCACAGGTATAAGTACTATTAACAGTGTTTGCTAAAGGCGCTCCTATCCCGTTGTTGATACTATAATTTGATACATTGGAAATTTGAGTAATATCTAAAGCTTCGCTAAAACATATTGTGACATGCGTAAAATCAGTAACAGTAACACTAGCAATTGTTGGCGAAACGATATCGGCAGTTAAAGAGTATACGCTATTTTGCACTCCGGGGGTACCACCAACAGCATTGGTGGACGCAATCCAATTTGCTGAAGGAGGGCAAGCGATACTTGCATTTGGATTTATTAATTCCAAAGACCAGCCACCAGCTTTTTTAGTAGCATCCTGATACCAGCTGTCAGAATAATTTACTGAATCAATAAAAGAAAGTGTGTTATCTTTTAAATACAATTTATCATCTGTATTATTTAATGAAGGGAAGCTGCTTACGCCTAGCGTGTTTCCAAAAGGGCTAAAAAGAGAAGTGTCGGAGCTACTACAAATTATTAAATATTGATTTGATGGTAGGTTGTAGGTGCTTAAAGTTGCTGTGGACGAACCATCTGTAAATTTCCATCCATTTAAGTTAATGGTATTGACACTTCTATTATAAATTTCAATAAATTCAAATGCTGGCAAGCCCAATTGAGGTGAAGGGTCTGCAAATATTTCGTTTATAATAATATCTTTGAACGAGGGTAAGGAGGATATAAAATAAGTGAAATTAGTATTTGATGAAGGAATAGCGTTTGAACTTAAATCCTGCACATTCGCTATGGTAAGTGTATTTAAAAGCCCACTGGTAAATGCTGTTGTAAAAGTTAGGTGAACCAAACTTAAATTTGTTGCATCACGCAATGCAACAGAAGGTGTTCCTAATCCATTATTAGCCGCATAGTTGCTAAGCGTTTGAGAAGTGCTAAGCCCCACGCTCTCATTAAATAAAACATCTACTTGCGTATTTGAAATAGCCGTTGAAGAAACAATGGTAGGGGGGCTTGTGTCTTGAATAATTGCACCGATATAAAAATCGTCGAAAAAATGTTTTTGGAAAAACGAAGCCGTTGATTGTTTGATATATACTCCAAAAAAAGAGCTGGTGTTGGAGCTTACATCAACGATTGTCCCCTCGGTGCTATAAACCCCTGTTGCTCCTATATCTCTAAATAATGTGAAGTTATTTGAGGCGTCGCGTATTACTTTTACTTTTAATGTATTGTTACTTGTATTTAAAACACCATCGGCGCCATTAATTATTTGGGTTGCCGTTCCATTTACCTTTTTATATAAGCTTATATCGTCATTGGTATTCCCTAACCTTATAAAATAGCCATTAATGCCAGTAGCCTTTAAATTTGAAAGGTCGCTGGTTAAATAGATATCTACGTAGTTGGCGCTTGAAGTATTGAACTGCAGATTAACCCAAAACTCCCATTGGCAATTTGTAGCCATGGTTGTAGCAGTTGATAAATAAAAATCCTGGTTTGCAATAGTTTTATTCGAACGCAGTTTATTCGATACTATTGTAAATACCGAATCGTCGCCTCCCCAAACAGGGTTTGCTGTAAAGTTGCCATCAGTGTAGTTTTCTGAAACTTGTGAACTAACAATGAAAGAGGAGAAAATAAAAACTAAAAATAGTAGCCGCATTTTTTTTCAATTATCATATGTAAAGGTAGTAAATTCTTTATTTTAAAACTGCAAATTATTATTCTTCAGTTGTTTTTTGCGGCTCGTAAATTTATTTTCTACTAGAAAATAAATTTATAAAAGCGTTTCAATTTTAATGAAATCAAAGGTTTTATATTATATTTTAAATAGTTTGCTGTAAAAAAAGAGGGCAAGGTATAAAATTCAGCCCTAGCCCTCAATAGCCTTTACTCCAGGTAAATTACCATTTTCGATATATTCTAGCAAGGCTCCTCCGCCTGTAGATAAGTAGCTTACCTCTTTTACAAGGCGAAATTTATTGATGGCTGCCACCGAGTCGCCACCGCCAATTAATGAATAGGCACCCTTTTTAGTAGCCTTAACAATAGCCGTTGCAATAGCTTTTGTGCCATGCTCATAGCTACTCATTTCAAAAACCCCCATTGGGCCATTCCATAAAATGGTTTTTGAATTGTGTATTATTTCTTCAAATATTTTTTCTGAAGCAGTGCCAATATCCAAGCCTAAAAACCCATTAGGAATACAAGAAATATCAACAGTTTGCTGCTCTGCTTCATTTGAAAAGGAGGCCGCTGCAACAGTGTCAACTGGTATATAAACATTAACGCCTTTTGCTTTAGCATCAATTAAAATTTTCAAAGCCACATTTAATTTATCATCTTCTACTAACGAATTCCCTACTTTTCCACCTTGGGCTTTAATAAAAGTATAAGCCATTCCGCCTCCGATAATCAAATTGTCTATTTTGTCCAATAGTTTATCAATAACAAGAATTTTGCCTGAAACTTTAGCTCCGCCCAAAATGGCTGTAAAAGGTTTCTCCGCATTATTAAGCACCTTGTTTATGTTTGCTACTTCATTCGCCATTAAATAGCCAAAAACTTTATCATTAGGAAAATAATTGGCGATAATTGTTGTAGATGCATGCGCCCTATGAGCAGTGCCAAAGGCATCGTTTACATAAACATCACCCATAGAAGCTAAATCGGAGGCGAAGGAAAGTGTTCCGGCAGTTTCTTGTTTATAAAAACGAAGGTTCTCTAGCAGCAGGATTTCGCCAGCCTTAAGTTCTTTTGCAATTGACTTTGCCTCTTTGCTTATACAGTCATCTGCAAAAAGCACAGGCCTGTTTAATAGCTTACTTAAATGTTTTACAATATGCCTTAATGAATATTTTTCTTCTGTCGCATCTTTAGGCCTCCCTAGATGCGACATTATTATAACAGCCCCTCCGTCAGCTATAATTTTGTTTATGGTTGGCAAGGCCGATCTAATTCGGGTATCATCAGTTATAGAAAAGTTAATGTCCATTGGGACATTAAAGTCAACACGAACCAATGCTTTTTTATTATTAAAATTGTAGCTGTCAATTGTTTTCATATACTAATGAAAAATGTAAATTCTATTTTTATCAAGCGATTGGATTAGTCATTATTAATTCATCTTGACTTGAATATTTTGCCATAAAAGAACTAGCTGTTTCAACCATGTCGTAAGATCCTATAAAAAGAGGTGTACGTTGATGCAACTCTTTCATATCGAGTTCCATTATTCTATTAAATCCATCGCAGGCTTTTCCTCCAGCTTGTTCAATAATAAAAGCCAAAGGGTTGCACTCATAAAGCAAGCGTAATTTCCCTTTGGGAGATTTTGAAGTTATAGGATAAATGTATATCCCCCCTTTTATTAAGTTGCGATGAATATCGGCAACGCCAGAACCTATATACCTAGAAGAGTAGGGGCGGCTAGTATCGTCGTCTTCTTCCTGACAGTATTTAATATATTTTTTTACTCCAAGGGGAAAGTGAACATAGTTACCTTCGTTAATAGAATAAGTTACTGCCGATTTAGGTGTTTGCATATTAGGGTGCGACAAACAAAACTCTCCAATAGAAGGGTCTAAAGTAAAGCCATTAACCCCTTTGCCGGTTGTATAAACCAGCATGCATGAGGAGCCATAAATTACATAACCTGCAGCAACCTGCTCGGTGCCACGTTGATAAAAATCTTCGTTTGTGCCGGGACCGGAAAGAGATGTTCTGCGATATATTGAAAAAATAGTGCCTACCGAAACATTTACATCAATATTTGATGAACCATCCAAGGGGTCCATCGCAACAACATATTTTGCATTTTTCGACATTTCGTTATTCACAATGATAATGTCTTCGTTTTCTTCTGAGGCAATAGCGCAACACTCTCCACCCAAACTAAGCGCTGCAATAAATTGCTCATTGGCAAAAACATCAAGTTTTTTTACATTTTCGCCCTGAATATTTATTTCGCCCGCGTCCCCCAAAATATCTGCTAAGCCAGCTTTATTTACTTCGCGATTTACAATTTTCGAAGCGATACCAATATCCCGCAAAAGTCTTGATAATTCACCTTTTGAAAAGGGGAAATCCGATTGTTTTTCAATAATAAATTGACCTAATGTTTTTACTTTGCTCATTGTTTTATTTATTTTGAATTTAGGCAAATATCGTAATATTTTTGGATTAAGGAATTCTAAAATTGACCTTATTCCATTCAAAGATTTAAATACCTTTGTGGCGCTTAATTGTGAGGGAGCAATTCCGATTTTAATATTCTAAATAAATCATCTAATTAAGATCGGTTATCGATTTTATATTTCTATTTTTATTAAAAAATTAATAAAAAAGACTTGTGAAATCTTATAGATATTAAAAATATGGTTTTTTGTTTTTAAAATTTAAAATTTATTTATTTAAGTTTCCCAAAAGGGCCGATTTTTTTAATGCAAATACTATACTAATGAAAATATTTAAATTCGGAGGAGCCTCTGTAAAAGATGCAGCAGCAGTAAAAAATGTTGTCACAATTTTGAAACAATTCCCCAATGATAATATTATATTAGTTCTTTCGGCAATGGGCAAAACAACGAATGCCTTAGAGCGTTTAACAAATGCTTTTATGAGTTCCGACGGCCATAAAAAAGACGGTAAGGAGCACACTGAAAAAATATTGGAAGAAATTAAAAAGTACCATTTCGATATTATAGAACAATTATTTACGGATAAAAAACATTCGATTTACAATGAAATTAATAACGCATTTATTGAGTTGGATTGGATAATAGAAGAGGAGCGACAGCACCCCTACGACCAAGCATACGACCAAATAGTGAGTGTAGGGGAAATTGTAGCTACAAAAATTGTAAACGCCTATTTAATTCAAGCCGGTATCCACAGTACTTGGCGAGACATTCGTGATTTTATTCAAACAGACAACTCTTATCGTGAAGCCAAGGTGGATTGGTCGCTTACACAAAGTTTGGTAGACGAGGGGATAAATTCAAAAAAGGCCCCCATATTTAAATCTTCTATAGGGAAGACTGCGGGAGTATCAAAGGGTGAGATTTTATTAACCCAGGGGTTTATAGGGGGCACATCCGAGAACTATACTACTACATTGGGTCGCGAAGGGTCGGATTATACGGCTGCCATATTAGCATTTACAACCAATGCAGAAAGTGTTACCATTTGGAAAGATGTTCCAGGGGTTTTGAACGCGGATCCTAAATGGTTTGACGAAACAATAAAGATCGACCAGCTATCCTATCAGGATGCAATAGAATTAGCTTACTATGGAGCAACGGTTATTCACCCTAAAACGATTAAACCGCTTCAAAATAAAAAAATCCCATTGTATGTGAAGTCATTTTTGGAACCCGAATTAACAGGCACCCTTATCAACGAAGTTCAGTCACAAATACCGATACCTTGTTTTATTTTTAAAATAAATCAAGTGCTGCTTTCAATTTATCCAAAAGATTTTTCATTTATCGTTGAAGAAAATTTTAGTGCTATTTTTAAGCTGTTTGCCGAAAAACATGTTAAAATAAATATGATGCAAAACTCCGCTATCAGTTTTTCTGTTTGTATTGACAACGATTCTCAAAAACTCTCTGATTTAATTAAAACACTTGAAAAAGAGTATCGAACATTGTATAATGATAATCTGGAATTAATTACAATTAGGTATTATAATCAAGCAACAATTGATAGGGTGGTAATAGATAAAAAAGTTTTATTAGAAGTAAGGAGCAGGCACACAGTTCAGTTGGTGGCAAAAAGTGTCGTTTAATTTTATTTTAACAAGCAATTTTTGCCAAATAAAAAATTTGGTGCCGATAAGGTTAAAAACAAAGGGTTTCAATCCACTCACAAATAAAAATCCGACTCAATTTTGCATTAATGAGCATAAAATAAAAAGAATTCTTTGTTATGTGAATACAAATATTTAATTTCGCACCCTTAATAATTGTGAGCAATTACAATTAGGGCCTATAGCTCATTCGGTTAGAGCATCAGACTCATAATCTGCAGGTGCTTGGTTCGATTCCAAGTGGGCCCACTCCCTTGGAAAGCACGCCAGTTTTGGCGTGCTTTTCTTTTTTAACCCCTTTAGAAGGCTTGTTATTAAAGCAAATTAGTGTAACGACTGTATTTAATTTAGGGGTTCGGTATTTGTTTTTTTCAAAAACCAATCTTTCAGGGAATATCGAACCAATAATATGCTGTTTTCCCTCTGTGCTTGCATTCTTATATACGTTATCAATATCTTTTAAAAGGTTTATACAATAATCTATTTGCTTATCGTAATTTTCATTACCGCCTTTTAATAACATTTCCTTTATACGTAATTCATTCAATAGGCTTTCAATATCATTTTTCATCCCCCTGTAATCGTCTGGGGTAATATCACCATCTAACATTAAAGCCCTTGCATTTTGCAAGCGTTGCTTTTGTTTCTCTATATCTTTTGTGATAGTTTGTAAATCTAATTTTACCGACTGATTATTCTCCTTTAAGGACCGCTTTAATATATTACCATATAATTCTAAGGCCTCGGGGTTTACTTTAAAGCTATGTAACAAATTTAAAAGTTCGTGGTTTACTTCGCCTGCCTTTTGACGTTCTTTACAGCCATTACTGCAATGGTAATAGAAAAACTTATTTCCGTGTCGCCCTGTGGAAGCGGAACCTGTTAATGTACGTTCGCATTGCGGACAAATTAAATATCCTCGTAGTGGTAATTCATCCCGTACCCTTGAATTTTTTGTAGGTACATTCTTTTTGCGACCTTGTAAAACTTCCTGCACACTGTAAAAAACACTTTCTTCTATTATACCTTCGTGTTGCCCTTCTACCCATACGCCCGGCTCGTCTTTATATGCGGGAACAAACACTTTTCCTATATAACCTTTATTACGCAGTAATAACCAAAATGATTGACGGCTACACGTTAAACCTTCTTTATTCATTCTGCGCCTTAAATCTTCAATGGGGTACATTCCTGTTGCAAAAAGTTTAAACGCATCTTTTACAAGTTGCTCTTGTTTCCCTCCTTCGGGTATAACAATAGGTTTGTTATTTGCATCCCTTGCATTTTTATAGCCACGGGGACGACCACCCAACCAACGTCCCTCTTTTTTGCCACGTCTTATTCCATGAAATATATTTAATGCTCTACGGTCGTTATCTACTTCGGGGGCTGCAAGATATACCGCAAGCATAATTTTACTTTCAGGAATTTCAAAATTCAAAGGTTGTTCTATTGCCTGCGGTTCAATTCCGTATTTTCGCAAATCTCTAATTGCGATGTACGCTTCCGCTACGTTCCGGCTGAATCTGTCCCATTTAATAAATAACAATAAGTCAACACCTCCTTTGTTCTTTTTTATGTAGGTTATTATATTAAGCCATTCGGGACGGTCAAACGTTTTACCACTTTCGTCATCATGGTAAAAACCTACAATGTCAATTCCCTGCTGATCGCAATATTTAACTAATCGTTCTTTTTGGTCTGCGGGACTGTACCCGTCATTTTGTTCGTCTGTACTTACACGTGTATACAAAATTGCTTTCTGTTTCATAATTTCCCATTATTAAATTTTTTTTGCGTTTCGTGATCTTCTAATGAGTTTAACGCAATTTCACTAATGAAATAAAGCCAGTTTCTTATTTCTATTATTTCATTGTCGGTATAGTGATTACCGTTTTTGTTTAAAATCTTTTTACATTCTGTAAGAGAAATCCGTTCACTTTCTTTAATGGTTCTCATGGTTACATGACATTAAATGACATTACCCCTTATGGTGAAATGATCCGGAAACGTAGCCAACGAATAACC
>CAMBDK010000008.1 GCA_945865315.1 Chitinophaga pinensis
CGGTACACAAATAACAAGCGATAACCAATATAACTATTTATGGAATGGTAGTTGTGGATATTATACAGAAAACATTTGTCCTCCCGCAGGCCAAACAACTTCCACGTCTATATACAGCAGCGTATATATTACAGAACTTGGTATTTCTTTTACTTGTCAAACTACAACTTATACTGAAACAACAGATGGAAACTGTGGATCTAATAGCAGTTCTTATACTGATGATCCTCCGTCTAACGGTACACAAATAACAAACGATAACCAATATAACTATTTTTGGGATGGTAGTTGCGGATATTATAAAGTAAGCATTTGTCCATCTCCTGGAACTGTTCTTTCTACAATTTATGCAGCTAATTATGATTATTCAACTGGAGGCTCCCCTCAAATGGTTTATATCAATAGTAATTATTATGTGTGTCAAAAAGTCGATATAAATACAGTAGCGGATGGAAACTGTAGCACTTATACAACTTTTACGAATGTTACTTTTATTCCTGCGGATACCTTTATAATACAGATTCCCCCATACAATTATTATTCAAATGGTAATTGTGGGTATTATATGGTTGCTTGCCCTATGTCAGGAGATGTTATTTCTACAATTTCTGGAGCTGTATGGGAAATTGGGAATGGGGGCGGTTCTGTTCAAATAAATGGAATAAATTACCCATGTCAAACTGTCAATGTAAATACAGTAGCAAATGGCAACTGTGGCACTTATATAACTTATACGGATATGCATCCTATTCCTTCTGGAACTATTATAGATAATGGCGGTGGCACAATTTATTATCATGATGGTAATTGCGGGTTTTATTAAGAGTTATGAAGCTAACTAAAAAAACAGATTTTCTTATCATCGGATCAGGCATAGCCGGCTTGAGTTATGCCTTAAAAGTAGCTGGGCATGGCAAAGTTTGTATGATTACAAAAGCAAATGAGGACGAAAGCAATACAAAATATGCACAAGGAGGAATAGCAGCAGTGATGTACCATCCTGACACTTACGATAAACACATAGAGGATACCCTTATTGCAGGTGATGGAATTTGTGATGAAAACATAGTGCGAATGGTAGTTAAAGAAGCTCCGGAGCGTATTGCAGAATTAATTAAGTGGGGAACAAAATTTGATAAAACAGCATCCGGCGAATATGATTTAGCGAAAGAGGGAGGGCACTCAGCACATCGCATACTGCACCATAAGGACAATACCGGCTTTGAAATAGAAAGAGCATTATTACTAAGCGCTCATGCGCACCCAAACATTGAAATTCTGGATCATTATTTTGCTATAGATATATTAACCCAGCACCATCTGGGCTTGGAAGTTAATAGCCGAACCCCAGATATAGCATGTTTTGGAGCCTATGTATTAAATTTGCGGACAAATGAAATAGAAACGATACTAGCAAAAAACACTTTAATGGCTACAGGAGGTGCCGGCAATGTTTATTCAACCACCACAAACCCTTCAATAGCTTCAGGCGATGGCATAGCAATGGTTTATAGGGCCAAAGGAAAGGTGGAAGGGATGGAGTTTTATCAGTTCCACCCCACTTCTTTATTCAATCCTGGGGAGCGGCCCTCATTTCTTATTTCGGAAGCTGTACGAGGCTTTGGTGGGATATTAAAAACAATAGATGGGGAAGAGTTTATGCATAAATACGATATTCGTAAGTCACTCGCCCCTCGCGATATTGTTGCCAGGGCAATAGATAATGAAATAAAAATTCGGGGGGATGATTATGTTTATTTAGATTGCAGGCATTTAGAAAAAGGCGCATTTGTAAAACATTTTCCAAATATTTATCAAAAATGTTTGGATATTGGCATTGACATGATGAAAGATTATACCCCAGTAGTTCCGGCTGCCCACTATTTGTGCGGAGGAATTAAGGTGGATAAGAACGGCAGAAGCAATATAAAACAATTGTATGCAGTTGGAGAATGCTCCTCAACAGGTTTACATGGAGCCAATCGGCTTGCATCCAATTCACTGCTCGAAGCAATTGTGTTTGCTCACCATGCAGCAGCAGATGCGATACAAAAAATTAAAGAGGACCCGATAGAAAATTTTATAAGTAATAACCCTTTAGCAAAAAAAAATATTCCTAACTGGAATGCCGAAGGAACAAGTTATCCAGAAGAAATGGTATTGCTTACACAATCCTTAAGAGAGGTGCAGGCAATAATGACAAACTATGTAGGGATTGTACGATCAAACATACGATTACAAAGAGCCTTTGATAGGTTAGAAATACTATATAAGGAGAATGAAGCGCTGTATTTAAAAACTACAATTTCACCCAAATTATGTGAGTTGCGTAATATTATTAATGTGGCATATATTATTATTAAACAGGCTAGAAATAGAAAAGAGAGTGTTGGATTGCATTATATGATGGCAGATTTTGATTTAAAGATAAAACATCTTTTACCATAGATTAGATCTTGTGACATGGTTACTATTTAGTGCCTGTACATAGAGTCGGCATTTAAACTTAAAACGTCATTGCGAAGGAGGCACGACTGAAGTAATCTCACACCAATATATGAGATTGCTTCGGCTAAAAAAGCCTCGCAATGACTACCTTTATTGGCTTTACTTCAAACAAAACAATTTTGGTTCAAAAATTTGAAATCCAGAATTCTGAAGCTTAAAATTTGCATAATTTGAAAATGTTTGACTCTATGGACAGGCACTATTTAATTTTAGCAGACTAATCTATCTAAAGGGATAAAATTAAAATTTCCATTAATCAGGTATTAAGTTTTGGGATTCAATTGGGATTGTCATTTAGAGTTAAGGAACTTTGTTACAAAAGGCATAATCTAATGATAATCAAATACATGTATTCTATTTTTTATGTTTTGGGTGCGTATATTTATGTTTTCTAAAAGAATTAAATTTTCCAAATTTGAGATAAAAAGGGAAAAGGCACATCCCAATAGAAATTTTTTACGTACATTTGCATCGAATTAATCAAAAAAAACAAAAAATGACAACAGAAAAAAACTTTACAGAAGCAACTGAAACATTTAAAAAAAATGTAACTGACTCAATGAAATGGTTCCAGGATACAACTGCAACAATCATTGAAACTCAAAACAAGCAAATGAAGTTAGCAAGCGAAATGTATAGCAAAGCAATTAATGCAACAATTGCAGGTGTTAATAAAGATAATTTCAATACCTCATTTGGTTGGTCAGAAACAATTGTTGAATTATTGAAGAAAAACATTTTAACGATTACCGAAATGTCAAAATCTTCTATGAAGACAGCTGCAGACTTTGGAAAACAAGCTAGTTCTGAAAATTTCTCAAAAGAAACAGCATCAAAATTAATTGAAACATATAAAAAACAAGCAGAAGAAATTGCTGCATGGAATAAAAAATCTTTTGAAACATTAACAAGTCAATTTGAAACAACAAAAACATCCTATACGCCATTTGTAGAAAAATACAAAAAAGAGTATGAGGCAACTTTTGTAAAGTCTAAAGATAAAGTTCAATCAATTGTAGATACATATAGTAAATTTGCAAACCCATCAGTTGAATCTAATAAAGAGTTATTTAGCAAATTGAACAGCCAAATGAATGATAATTTTAATACAAATTTGAAATTTTGGTCTGACTTAACTTCTGAATATAATTTAAACACAACAGAAACTTCAAAAGAAGGGTCGGCTGTAAATTTTACAAAACAAAAATAATCAGTTTAAGTAGTATTAGCATTTAATTTATTAAATAGGGGCAGATAAGTTTCTGCCCCTATTTTTGTTAAAAATAAAAAAGATAAACAATAATAATTGCCTATATAAAATAGTTTCGGAAGGGTTAATGTTTTTCTTAATAAATAGTAAGTTAATAAATAAAAAAAGAAGGCAATAATATTTTAATTAAAAAACAATATTGTTTTTCTCAATAAAAAAATCAGATAACAAATTCAAAAAAAAATTACAAATATGAGTATCAATTTAAAATCAAAAAACAAGCAATATATTTCTTGTTTTGTTAGCGCATTAACATTGTGTTTTTTTATTTTTTCAAATAGTATTTATGGGCAAAAAAAACCACCGCCAGACAAATTGCTTGTGGGGAAAATTTACACCATTGAGCTTGCTGCCCAAGGGAAAAAAGCGGGTGATCCTGCTCCCGATGAAATATCATTTAAATCGGATAAATTCACATCAAAATTAATGAAGGCGGATGAAAAGTTTGCCCCTTCAGTTTATACAGCAGAGGCTGATTCTACTGGGGAATCTGGCAAAACAATCTCTTTTGAAAGTGAAAGCAAAAACCCGGATGCCGAACTTTTAAAATGGACCGGCACAATAACCGGTGAAGATATAGAAGGTACTGTAATATGGACAAGTAAAAAAGGGAAGATTAAGAAAGAATATACTTATGCTGGAACATTAAAGGGGAAAAAGAAAAAATAAAGAACAAAGCCCTCTCGATTTAATTTGAGAGGGCTTTGTTTTATAAATAAAAACATGAGTAAAGCAAAAAAAATTATTCGTAATGTAAAAATTTCTGGAACCGGATCCTATGCTCCCTCTAGTGTTTATACAAATGAATATCTCGAAACTATCATAGATACCAATGCTACATGGATATATGAAAACCTCGGGATTAAACAAAGGCATATTGTTGCAAAAGGAGAAACAACATCTGACCTAGGCGCAAAAGCTGCTATTAAGGCAATTGCCAATGCAAATCTTAAGCCTGAAGACATTGATTTAATAATATTTGCAACTACAACTCCTGACATGAATGCCCCTTCTACAGCATGCTTTGTACAAGAGAAAATAGGTGCATATAATGCTGGTGCTTTTGATGTAGTAGCAGTTTGTTCAGGATTCTTATATGCAATAAGCCTTGCAAGCGATTGTTTAAGTAATGGTAATTACAAACACATACTTGTAATAGGAGGAGATACCTTTTCTACAATAACAGATTGGACACGCAGAGACGCAGTATTTTTTGGTGATGGAGCGGGAGCTGTTGTGCTTTCAAATATTGAGGAAGAAACCGGATTTGTGATTTCTAAAGTTGGTGCCGACGGCCGCGGTAAGATGATATGGCATATTCCTGCAGGAGGCTCCAAGCAGCCTATAGATGAAAATACAGCAAAAGATCGATTACAATATTGGCAAATGGATGGGAAAGGTATTTACAATACAGCTATCCGGGTATTGCCTCAAGTTATTTTAGAAGTATTATCTGACTCAGGATTAAAGTTAAGTGATATAAAATATATGATTCCTCATCAGCCAAGTCTTAAAATATTAAAGAAAACAGCAGAACTTATAAATTTCGATTTTGATAAGGTGCTGACAAATATGGATCGATACGGAAATACATCTGCGGCATCCATACCAATCTTGCTTGACGAAACTAATACCGCAGGAAAGTTAAATACTGGTGATTATATTTTATTTGCTGCAGTAGGTTCCGGTATGGCTTGGGGAGCAATGATACTAAAATGGTAAAATCCCTCTATAATTAGTTGTTTTAATTTGGATTTTTTTTATTCTATTAATCCTAATTATATAGGATGGTTATTAATTTTTATGAAATAAATAAAAAATGAAAAGTAAATCAAAAAGCACTAAGTCTGAACCGAAAGCAGAAAAAAGTGAAAATATAAAAATAACAGAAAAAACAAAAATGGAAGAATTGACAGAAAGTATAACAAAAGCTAGCAATAAAATTATGCTAAATTACTTTGAAAACAAATTTAGCAGTGATAATGACAATAAAGATATAACGAAAACTTTTACCGAGTTTGGAACTAAGTTAATAAACGAGCCAAAAGAAATGGAGAAAGTTCAAGGGCTTTATAAAGAGTTTTTTAGCAGTCAACAGGAATTATGGAAACGCATTACTGATCGCCAAACTAAACCGGAAGAATACAATCCGGTTATTAAACCTGCCGAAGGAGATAAGCGATTTAAAGCACCTGAATGGGACGAGGCACCTTATTATTTTGATTTTGTGAAACAGAATTATCTTTTAGTTTCTCAATTAATGAAACAAATTATATCAAGTTCCGAAATAGATGAAAAATCAAAAGGGAAATTAAATTTTTATTCACAACAATATATTGATGCGCTATCACCATCTAATTTTATTGCAACTAACCCGGAAGCAATTAAGTTAGCGCAGGAAACTAATGGCCAAAGTTTAATTGATGGATTTAAAAATTTATTAGCTGATATTGAAAAAGGGGGCATCACCCAAACCGATATGTCAGCATTTGAACCGGGGAGAAACATAGCAATAACGAGTGGAGCCGTTGTATTTGAAAATGAATTAATGCAACTTATTCAATACTCTCCATCCACAAAAAATGTATATGAAATACCCTTAATTATTATCCCTCCTTGGATTAATAAATATTACATACTTGATTTGCGTCCAGAAAATTCTTTTGCAAAATATATGGTAGATCAAGGGTTTACAACATATATGATTTCATGGAAAAATCCAACATCAGAAATGCGAGATGTTTCTTTTGATGATTATGTAACCAAGGCTGCATTAAAGGCTATTGAGGTGGCGCAGTCTGTTTCAAAGGCTAAAAAAGTAAATGTGATAGGCTATTGTCTTGGAGGAACATTGTTAGGTACAACCCTTGCAATTCTTGCTAAACGTAAAGAAGAAAACCCTGTTGCCTCAGCAACATTTCTTGCAACGATGATTGATTTTTCAGATGTTGGCCCTATGGGTGATGTAATTGACAACGCATTATTAAAAAAACTGGAGCGAGGGGATTTGTTAGAAAAAGGAGTGATGCATGGACACGATATGGAAATTGCATTTAATTTAATAAGAGCAAACGACTTGGTGTGGAACTTTGTTATAAATAATTATTTGAAAGGTAAAGCACCAGCTCCATTTGACGTGCTTTATTGGACAAACGACAATACAAATTTACCAGCTAAAATGTATTTGTATTATTTGCGATACATGGTTTTGGAGAATAAATTAAGCAGGAAAAATGGCTTAAGAATTTGCGATACTCAAATTGATATTGGAAAAATTGATATTCCTGTTTATGTAATAGGTTTGCAGGAGGATCATATTGCACCCCCTCAAACAGTTTTTACAACAACAGAATTAGTAAGTGGCCCAGTTGAATTTATACTCGGCAAGTCGGGTCATGTAATGGGTGTTGCCAATCCACCATCAAAGAAGAAATACGGCTATTATCTTGATGGAGAATTAACGAAGGGTTTCGAAGCCTGGAAAGAATCCGCTAAATTTAACGAAGGAAGCTGGTGGACAGCATGGAGTGAGCGCATCGCATTAAAATCGGGGAAACAAGTTGCGGCCTCTAAAGTATTGGGGAACACTAAATTTAAGGAGATAGAGCCCGCTCCAGGCAGATACGTTAAGGAAAAAGCAGAACACTAAAAGGTATTGTGAAATTGGACTAAATTCAGTTTTTTTATGCACTGATTTGTAAGCTGTAATTCCTGTCATATTAATAAAGATAGTTTAGTCTCTATTGATATACCTATGGCGTTGTTTTTGGATATATAATACATGATTATCAAAATATTGTGCCATCAAGTGGTTTCATTAAACGAACAAACAAGTCTCCATTAGATGTAATGTTAAATTAAAGTTTTGTTGTTTTGTCAATAGTTTAGCGCAACGCATTTAAAAATTTTATTATTAAAACAGGGCATGGCAAAAAGGGTTTTTGTAACGGGAATCGGAACAGATATTGGAAAAACATTAGCTTGTGCAATATTACTAGAGGCGCTTAAAGTAAATTACTGGAAACCTTTACAGGCAGGGAATTTAAAAAATACAGATACACATGTAATAAGAAGTCTTATTAGTAATAACGACTCTATCCTTTATCCCGAAACGTTTCTTCTTTCAAAGCCTATGTCGCCATTTGGTGCAGCATTGGAAGATAAAGTGGAAATAAATTCTGCGGATATTATTATTCCTAAAAACTCTGGAAATCTTATTATTGAAGGTGCAGGAGGGCTTATGGTGCCTCTTAATAAAAATTATCTGGTGATAGATTTAATTAAAGATTTGGAGGCAGAGGTTGTGCTTGTTTCCAAAAACTATTTGGGAAGTATCAATCATACTTTACTATCCGTAGAAGCTTTGCAAAGGAGAAATATTCCAATTAAAGGCATTATTTATAATGGTTACTTAGGGGATACTTCAGAAAAATTTATTGCCGACTATACTGGGTTAAAATCATTATTGCAGATTAACAAAGAAGAAAAAATAGACAAAACAACAATACTTAAATATGCTACAAAAATAACTTTTAACCCATTTGACTGAATAGGAAGGCTTTAATTTAAAAAGTGTTGGCATAGGCTAATAAGAAAAATTGCCGGGATTAAAAAAAAATTAAGGTTAATGGTGAGTGGTAAATATTAAATTTGTATATTTGCATTCATAAATAAGAAAAGGAAAACAGAGGGGGCTATTGTCCCCTCTTCTTTTGTAATTAAATCAGATGATTTCGGTAGATAAAATAAAAGAAATTGCAGACAATAAAATTACTGAAGGCACTAATTTTATTGTGGATATAAGCATTAAGCCAGGAAATAAAATTACGATCCTATTGGATAATGATCAGGGCGTTTCTATAAGTGATTGCATCGCTATGAGCAGGCATGTTGAATTCAGCCTGGATCGCGATACTGAAGATTTTGAATTGAACGTGATGTCCCCAGGATTAACAGAACCATTTAAGACAATTCGTCAATATCAAAAAAACATACAAAATCAAATAGACGTAGTAACAAAAGAAAATAATAAAATAACTGGCAAATTAATTTCTGTAGATAATACAGGAATTGAATTAGAAACAAAAAGTTTAAAAAAAACAGAAGGAAAAAAAACAAAACAATTGATAATTGAAAATATTAACATATCATTTGATAAAATCAAGCAAACCAAGGTAGTAATTACATTTTAAATAAAATGCTACAAAATATTAATTGAGATTTTTTTAAAATGACAATAGTAATTTATAAGAATTTGAAATTTATAATTTGTGGTTAAGTAATCGGTAGTTTTAAAAACATAAAAAAAATGGAAAGTATTAATTTAATTGAATCGTTCTCTGCATTCAAAGAGGTAAAAAACATTGACAGAGCAACATTAATGAGCGTTATTGAAAACGTTTTTCGCAGCATGTTAATAAAAAAATATGGCTCTGACGAAAATTTTGACATCATTGTTAATCCCGATCGTGGCGATATTGAGATATGGCAAAACCGTGAAATTGTTGACGATGAGTTTGCAGAAGATAGCTTTGATTATGATGAGGGGAAGCATATTGGCTTGGCCGAAGCACTTAAAATTGAGGCTGACTTTAAAATTGGGGAAGAGGTTACAACACCTGTGAAGTTAGATGATTTTGGAAGACGAGCTGTATTGGCTGTTCGTCAAAATCTGATTTCTAAAATTTTGGAACTAGAAAAAGATAGTTTATATAAAAAATATAAAGAGAAGATTGGCGAACTTATGACAGGTGAAGTTCATCAAATATGGAAAAAAGAATTACTTATACTGGATGAGGACGGAAACGAGCTACTTTTACCTAAATCAGAACAAATTTCATCCGATTTTTATAAAAAAGGAGACAGCATTCGCGCTGTAATTCAGCGCGTAGAAATGAAAAACAACACGCCAGTTATTATTTTATCTCGTAGTTCAACAGCTTTTTTAGAAAGGCTTTTTGAATTAGAAGTTCCCGAAGTATTTGACGGACTAATAACCATTAAAAAAATTGTTCGAGAGCCAGGAGAGAGAGCTAAAGTTGCTGTTGAATCCTATGATGACAGGATTGACCCCGTTGGAGCTTGTGTTGGAATGAAAGGTTCACGTATTCACGGTATTGTTCGTGAATTACGTAACGAAAATATTGACGTAATTAACTATACCAGTAATACCTCTTTATTTATTACCCGCGCTTTGAGTCCAGCAAAAATAACTTCTGTAAAAATTGATGATGAAAAAAAACGTGCTGAGGTGTTTTTAAAACCTGATCAAGTTTCTTTAGCAATAGGTAAAGGAGGTCATAACATTAAACTTGCAGGCAAATTAACAGGATATGAAATTGATGTTTATCGCGATACCGATATTGATACCGAGGATGTCGATTTAGAAGAGTTTGCAGACGAAATAGAAAGTTGGGTTTTAGATGCACTGAAAAATATTGGTTGTGATACCGCTAAAAGTGTATTGGAACTATCGACAGAAGAGCTAGTAAAGCGCACAGATTTAGAAGAAGTTACAGTAAATGAAGTAAAAGCAATTTTACAATCTGAGTTTGAAGAAGGATAAAAATTTACTGGTTACCCAAAAAATTTGAAATTTGAAATACAAAGTAAATTTAAAAAATAAATATGTCAGAAAAAGCTGTTCAACGATTAAGTAAAGTAGCCAAGGAACTCAATGTTAGCGTTTCCACTATCGCTGATTTCCTTAAAAGTAAAGGACATGTTATAGAAAACAATCCTATGGCTAAATTGCCTGATGACCTATATTCATTATTGGCTCAGGAGTACAAATCGGAAAAAGCTGCCAAGGAAGAGGCTCAGCATGTTACTTCTGTTGCAAATGTTAGAATTAAGAAAGAGAGTCTTACGCTAGAAAAAGATGCTCATAAACCGGATGTAAAATCAATTGATGAAGAGGAAGATTTAATTATTAAGAATGTTGAATCTTTTCCTGTTTCCGAAAAATTAGAAGTAAAAATCGCCCCAGTTGCCATTGAACCAATCAATGAAGTAGATCATAAAAAAATCGATACGCAGCTTTCGCCATTAGAAATAAATCCAGAAAAAGAGAAAGAAGGGGTTAAGTCGGCTATAAAATTTACTATCGTATCGAAAATTGATTTAGAAGCCTTAAATAGTAAAACTAAGCCTAATAAAAAAGCAAAAGCGGAAAAAGAAAAAGAAGAAAAAATTATTGAGGCAAAAAGTGAAGCAAAAAAAATAATAAAAGAGAAAGAGGCAGAAACAATAAAAAACAAAAAAGAGGATGCCATTATTTCCCCTGAGAATATATTAGCTGCTGAAGAGAAAAAGGAATTAAAAAATATTGAAACGCCTCCTGTTATAGATAATAATATTGGTGAAAAGGTTTCGAGTTCCAACGAAGCAGATATTGCAAAGTTGAATTTTCATGAAACGAAAGTTGAAAAACTAGAAGGCCCAAAAATACTTGGTAAAATTATTTTGCCAGTTAAAGAGGACCGCAAAAAGCCCGTAGCCTCTTCATCAGCAGATGCAAACAATAACAATAAGAAAAAAAGAAAACGAATCCGAAAAAATTTTGGAGGCGCTACGATAGGAGATGCTTGGGCACCAAGAACTCCAAACACCCCTGGTGCCGTTGCAGGACAAGGGCCTTCTGGTCAAAAACCTTTTAAAACAAACACTACCACTCCTGGCGCAGCAAATCCTGTAGGAGGAGTTGGGAAACCTAAATTCGATCCTAAAGCTCCTAGAACTAAATATGCAAGACCGCTGAAGGTAGAATTAACACCTGATCAAATTCAGGCTCAAATAAAAGAAACATTAGCACGGCTAAGCGGTGCGGGTAAATCTAAGGCGTCAAAACATCGTAAATCGAAAAGAGACTTAATTAGTGAACGTACGCAAGATGCTGTTGACCAACAAGAAGCAGAAAAAAAAGTAATAAAGGTAACTGAATTTGTGTCGGCAAATCAATTGGCTCAAATGATGGAAGTGCCAGTAAACGAAATTATATCTACTTGTATGAGTTTGGGTCTTTTCGTATCCATTAATCAGCGATTGGATGCAGATACCCTTTCTATTGTTGCCGAAGAGTTTGGCTATCTATTGGAATTTGTAAGCGTGGAGGTATTGGAGGCAATAAAAGAAGAAGAAGATAAAGAAGAGGATTTGGTGGCTCGTTCCCCAATTGTAACCGTTATGGGACATGTTGATCACGGAAAAACTT
The DNA here is from genome assembly GCA_945865315.1 of Chitinophaga pinensis. GTDB lineage: Bacteria > Bacteroidota > Bacteroidia > 2-12-FULL-35-15 > 2-12-FULL-35-15 > 2-12-FULL-35-15. The sequence continues at coordinate 11,991 of CAMBDK010000008.1, forward strand.
CTTTGTTGGATTACATACGGAAAGCCAATGTTATTGCAGGAGAGGCCGGAGGAATAACGCAACATATTGGTGCATATAATGTAAAACTTGATAATAACAAAACCATTACTTTCCTTGATACACCCGGCCATGAAGCATTTACAGCCATGAGGGCTCGAGGGGCTAAAATTACTGACATTGCAATTATTGTAGTTGCTGCCGATGACGGTGTGATGCCTCAAACTATTGAAGCCATCAACCATGCCCAAGCAGCTAACGTACCAATTATTATTGCCATCAATAAAATTGATAAGCCTGGCGCAAATCCAGATAAAATACGAGAAGGATTATCACAGTTAAATGTTTTAGTTGAGGAGTGGGGAGGTCAAATACAGAGCCAGGAAATTTCAGCAAAAAAAGGATTAAATGTTGATACCTTATTGGACAAGGTTTTGTTAGAAGCCGAAATGCTAAACTTAAAAGCGAATCCTAAAAAAAATGCTACAGGAACCGTAGTTGAATCTGAATTAGATAAAGGAAGAGGATATGTAAGTACTATACTTGTTGAAGCAGGGACATTAAGTGTTGGAAATATTGTATTGGCAGGTTGCTTTAGCGGTAAAGTGAAAGCCCTTCATAATGAACGAGGGCAGGAAGTTAAATTTGCTGGTCCTGGAATACCCGTTGCATTGTTGGGTTTGAGTGGCGCACCGCAAGCGGGAGACAAATTTCATGTGTTGAGCGATGAACGAGAAGCAAGAGAAATTGCAGCTAAGAGATTACAATTACAGCGCGAACAGGGTATTCGTACACATAAACACATTACGCTTGACGAGATTGGAAGAAGGTTAGCAATAGGTAATTTTAAAGAACTTAATGTAATAGTTAAGGGTGATGTGGATGGCTCTGTTGAAGCACTTGCGGACTCCTTGCAAAAACTTTCTACACCAAAAGTATCGGTAAAAATTATTCACAAATCGGTTGGTGCGATAAGTGAATCAGATGTTTTATTAGCCTCGGCATCTAATGCAATTATAATTGGGTTCCAAGTTCGTCCATCAGGCGGGGCTCGTAAATTGGCAGAAATAGAACAAATTGATATCCGTTTGTATTCAATTATTTATAATGCGATAAATGAAATTAAAGATGCCATGGAAGGTTTATTGGCACCAGAATTTGAAGAAAAAAATGTTTGTAACATTGAAATTCGCGAAGTGTTTAATATTACCAAAGTAGGGAATATTGCTGGATGTTTTGTGCTTGACGGCAAAGTTAACCGTAATACCAAAATCAGAATTATCCGTGATGGCATAGTTGTACATACTGGCGAACTTGGTTCATTAAAACGTTTTAAAGATGATGTAAAAGAGGTGAATAAAGGTTTTGAATGTGGACTAAACATTAAAAACTTTAACGATATGAAGGCTGGTGATATTATAGAAGGGTATGATTTAGTGGAGGTAAAAGCAAAGCTTTAACAAATAAAATACTGTAAAAAGAGGATGTTAATTTATTTTCAATAAAAACACTAGAAATAAAATTATTATTCGCTAGAGCTCTATTTGAAGATGTTTTTTAAGTTTTTTTGCCTGTAAAACCTATATTATTTGCATTATTACTTTTTCATAATTAACAAAAAAAAAAATTTCTGTCTTTTATTCTTCGTGTTTTTTTTGCAGCCGCAGATAAGTAGTATGTTTTAATTATGCTAATACAATTTTTTAAAAAAAACAGCCCCTCTTCTTTCATCTTCTTGCCTTTATTCGCATTGCTATTTTGGATAATTGCATTTTATTCGAAACAAAACACTTTTTTAATATCTGGTGCACCATTCTATGATATTATAGTAAACAAGCTCCAGAGCTTTCATTTCATAGCTGTTTTAATTGCTTTCCTATTAGTAATTGCAGAAGCTTTTTTGCTCAATTATATTGTAAATGAAAATGGCATACTTGCAAAACCCTCTATGCTTCCAGCTTTGTTTTATATTATTTTTATGAGCAACGATTCTACCCTATTAATATTACACCCAATTATTTTTTCAAATTTCTTCACCTTGTTGGCTATCCATAAACTTATAAGCTCCTATCAAAAAGACATTGCTTTTTCAAATGCCTTCGACGCAGGGGTGTTATTATCAATTGCTAGCTTTTTTTATTTTCCGAATATTTTATTATATCCATTGTTAGGCATTGGACTTGTTTATTTTAGAACTTTTAATTGGCGAGAATGGGTTATTTCTTTTTTTGGAGTTTTACTGCCATTTACTTTTGTATTTACCTATGCTTATTGGAACGATTCCCTTGCTAATTGGGTCGACTTAAATATATTTCACCCAATAATGGTAGATCAATCTAAATTAAGTCTCTCCAAAAGTTTTTATTTTATGTTCTCTGTAATTTTACTGATTATTTTATTTTCATTCGGTAAATTATTTACAGGTTTCTTAGATGCTTCTCAAAAAAATAAAAAAGGTATTTTATTTTTAATATGGTTTACAGTACTCGCTCTGATTTCGCTATTAATACCTACTGCACCATCAATATGTAAATACGCTTCCTTGTCTATCCCAGTATCTGTATTCTGCGCCAATTATTTTTTAAAAATTAAAAAAAAATGGTGGGGAGACCTTTTGTTTTATTTACTTTTAATTTCAATATTTATCAATGTCTATAGTGGTTGATATTATTTTTTATGTGCTTTTTTGCTGAAATGCCGGATGTATAATTCTTGGCAAACTTCAGGAAATATTTTTTAAGGGGACAATTATTGCAACTTTTATAATTAGTACCTTTGTTGTATTAATAAAAAAATAAAATAAAGATTGTTTATGAGCAAATTTGGAGTAGTTATTTTTCCTGGATCAAATTGTGATCAGGACATGATTTATGTATTACGCGAAATTATGGGCCAAGAAGTAATTGAATTATGGCATAAAGACGCTGATTTAAAAGGTGTAGATATTGTTATTCTTCCCGGAGGTTTTTCATATGGTGATTATTTACGATCTGGTGCCATCGCTCGTTTTTCTCCTATAATGGGGGAAGTTATTAATTTTGCTAACAAGGGCGGTTATGTAATAGGGATTTGTAATGGATTTCAGATATTGTGCGAGGCGGGCCTTGTTCCGGGAGCATTGTTGCATAATAAGGAAAGGAAATTTATATGCAAAAATGTTTTTATTAAAGCCGAAAATAGCGATACATTGATAAGCTCTGAAATCCCAGCAGGGAAGGTGCTTAAAATACCTATTGCCCATGGTGAAGGTAATTTTTATGCAGATAAAGAAACGCTAAAAAAACTAAACGAAAACGGGCAAATACTATTTCGCTATTGCGATGAAAAAGGGAATGTTAATGATGCTGCAAATCCTAACGGGGCCATTGAAAACATAGCAGGTGTTTGCAATGCAAATAAAAATGTATTCGGAATGATGCCCCATCCAGAGCGTGCCACAGATGGGCAGTTAAACAATATTGATGGACGATGGATTTTTGACTCCATTTTGAGCCTTGTAAAACATTAAGAGAAATTTATTAGCTTTCATATTTAAAATGTTGATGCCGATAAAACAATTTAGAGATTTTTATTATTTATAAATATAAAAAGCAAAATAAATTTCTGGTTTTGACTAAAAATTAGAACATACTTAACTCGAATAATTAATTTTGTTATTATTTTAGATATTATTATGAAATATTTACAAATACCTCGTATCTATCTTTTAGTTTTTCTATCTGTTTTTTTATTCTCCCAGTGCTCCTTATCGAAAAAAAAATCCTCCCATTGTGCAGACTGTCCAAAATGGAATCAAATTGACGCACCCAAGAAAAATTCGACGCATATTTGATTTGGGGGTTATTTATAATAATTAGCCTTATTAAATCGATGTGTTTTAATAAAAATAGGTTATAATTATATAAAATACCTATATTTAGGTATTGCTTACTTTGCTTAGTTGCTAAAATAAACTGTATTTTTGTAAGGTTATGGAGACTGCAAATAAAAATTTAGCCCAATTAAAAATTGGACAGCTTGCAATTATTGATTCGTTTACTGATAAGCTGATGGCACTTAAACTGCTTGAAATGGGATGCACTCCTGGTGAATTAGTAAAAATAGATCGCATAGCCCCTTTGGGTGATCCTATTGCTATTAATGTTTCGGGATATATGTTATGCTTACGCAAGGCCGAAGCCTCAACTATATTAGTATCTTTATTAACTACTAATATTTAAATACTCCCGGTTGGTGAAAGAGAATCAATCATTTGTAGATTTTTCTGAAAAAACATCCCTTAAAATTGCACTAGTTGGAAATCCCAATAGTGGTAAGTCTACTCTATTTAATGCCCTTACAGGTTTAAATCAAAAAACAGGAAATTTTCCAGGTGTAACAGTTGATAAAAAATCAGGTTTTGTCAAATTAAAAGAAGGTCAGATACTTGCCGAATTTATTGATTTGCCAGGCACCTATAGTCTTTATCCAAAGTCTATTGACGAAACTGTTGCGTTTGAAGTTTTGTGTAACCCTAATAATGAATTTCATCCAGACCTTACCATTATCGTTGCAGATGCAAGTAATTTGAAACGCAATTTGTTTTTAGTATCGCAAATAATCGATTTAAGAATACCTGTTATACTCGCATTAAACATGATGGATTTAGTGGAGAAAGAAGGGGATGTAATAGACATTATAAGGCTTTCTGAAAAATTAGGGGTGAAAGTTGTAGGGGTGAGCGCACGTAACAAAGGGAGCTTAGATGTTTTGAAGCAAGCCCTGTTTGAGCCTCTGCCTGTTAGGCAGTACGATTTTATTAATATTAAAAAGCTAGCACCTGAATTAATTGAAAAACTTTCCGCACTTATTAATGCTAATAGTGATTTTGCAGCTTTTCAGTTTATTAATAATTTTCCGCAAATAAGTTTCGATAACAATAATATAGATAATAAAGAAAAAATAGTAACACTGTTAAGTACCCCCTTAATTGATCGCAATAAGCTACAATCAGAGGAAACGGTGGAAAGATATAAAGTTATTAATAGAATTGTAGGGGAATGTAGAATCCAAAAATCTGCAATTAAAACCAAATCTTTTAGCAATAAATTGGATAGTTTTTTAACACATCGAGTTGGTGGTTATATAATTTTTTTGATCATTTTATTTTTCATTTTTCAAACTATTTTTTTTCTTTCCTCTTATCCAATGCAGTGGATTGAAACACTATTTGTTTCTTTTTCCAATATCGCTGCACAAAATCTTCCGCAAGGAGAGTTAACCAATTTATTTGTGAATGGAATATTGGCTGGTTTGGGAGGCATTATAGTATTCGTTCCGCAAATTGCTTTTTTATTTGCATTTATTGCCATTCTAGAAGATACAGGCTATATGGCACGAGTAAGTTTTATTTTAGACAAACTGATGCGTAAGTTCGGATTAAATGGCCGTTCGGTAATTCCCTTGATAAGTGGAATGGCATGTGCCATTCCTGCAATTATGAGTACCCGTACAATAAGCAGTTGGAAAGAAAGAATGATAACAATTTTAACAACACCTCTTATGAGTTGTTCTGCGCGTTTGCCTGTTTATACACTGATGATTTCATTGATTATTCCAAATGATAAAATAACCGGATTTTTTAACTATCAAGGACTTATTTTAATGAGCCTATACATGATAGGTTTTGTTGCAGCAATGGCGGCGGCTTTGGTATTGCAAAAAATATTGAAGGCTCGTGAAAAGAGTTATTTTATTATGGAGCTTCCTGTATATAGGAGTCCACAGTGGCGAACAGTTGGCTTAACTATTTTCGACAAAGTAAAATCATTTTTGATTGATGCGGGGAAAATTATACTTGCTATTTCTGTTTTGCTTTGGTTTTTATCCTCTCATGCGCCAGGTAATAAAATAAAAATAATCGAAAAAAAATATGAAACAGTAGACATGCTCAAAAAATATAATGATGCAGAGCGAAAGTTAAAAATTTCATCCGAACAGTTAGAAGTTTCTTATGCTGGAATTATTGGAAAATTTATAGAACCAGCTATTTCCCCGCTTGGTTTTGATTGGAAAATTGGAATAGCATTAGTCACATCATTTGCTGCAAGGGAAGTTTTTGTGGGTACAATGGCTACAATTTATAGTGTTGGCAATTCGGACAATACGCAAACACTTAGGGAAAAAATGTATTTAGAAAAAAACTCCTCCACAGGATTACCCACATTTTCAGTTGCAGTAGGCTTTTCGCTAATGATATTTTATGCTTTTGCTATGCAATGTATGAGTACACTTGCAGTTGTTTATCGGGAAACAAAACACTGGAAATGGCCAGCAATACAATTTTTATTTATGTCGGCTTTGGCTTATATTTCAAGTTTCCTTGTATATCAATTATTAAAATAATAGCACATTTTTTAATAGGATATAAATTAGCATTGCTGTTTTTAAAATTCCAACTTTGGCCTTTAGTTTTTTTGTTTAACCTAACAAGCCTCATTAAACTATAAAAACTGGTTTAATTAATAATCTATATTTCCATAATCTAGTTTTTTACCTTGCAGTAATAATACTAGTCTGCAAATAAGGATGAAAAATGGTACATACATCATTACATTATGCAAGTTAAAATGATTTAATATAATTATCGATTTGCGTTTTAATCGCTCTGCTATAAGGTACATAGCAGGCACGAGCAATAAAGTTAAGAAAGTAGCAAAAGCCAAACCGAAAATCATTGTCCAAGATAGTGGTCCCCAAAATACTACGCTATCACCCCCAAGGTATAAATTGGGTTTCCCTTCTGAAAATAAGGTTTCAAAATCAATATTAAAACCAACGGCTAGCGGCAGTAGGCCTAAAATAGCTGCAGTAGCTGTTAATATTACTGGAGTCATTCTGGTAACCCCTGCTTGTTTTGTAGCATCCCACAAGCTCATCCCATTAGCTCGTGAAACTTCTGCAAACTCAACCAGTAAAATTCCATTTCTAACAACAACACCAGCCAAAGCTATAATACCAACTCCTGTCATTACTATACTCATATCCATTTTAAAGATTGCGGTACCTAGCAATACACCGATAATACTAAAAAATATTTCCGTTAAAATAATAAAGGATTTGCCTATAGAATTAAATTGTGTTACTAAAATTAATAATATCAGGCCGAATGAAATCATCAATGCATTACCAAGGAATTTACCAGTTGCAATCTGTTCTTCTTTTTGTCCAGTAAATGCGATCTCTACATTGCCTTGTGCTTTAAAATTTTCCATTGATTTTTGAACACGCTCTGCCAGTTCATTTTCATTATACCCTTCCGATGCGTTTGATGATAATGTAATTACACGTTTTTGCATTTTACGTCTGATGCCCCCATAAGTATTGCTGTATTCTATTTCACAAAATATAGATAAAGGGAGGCTACGTATAACCCCACCCATATTCATATCTCTAAATGTAATTTTCAAATTACGCAATGCTTCAATGTTATTTCGTTGATCATATTGATACCTTAATTGGATAGGGTATTCATCATTAAGGTCTCTGAATTTACTTGCTTCGGCTCCAAATACGGCATTTCTAATTTCCATACCAATTTGTCCTGTAGTAACCCCTTCTCTGTTAGCTCTCTCACGATCAACATTAAAAATTATTTCAGGTTTATTACTTTCAAAATCTGATTTCAAATTAGCAAGTCCTGCAATTTTTTGTTCATCAAGAAAATATTTTAAACGGTTTGCATTATTTACTAATTGGTCAAAATCATCTCCTCTAATTTCAATGTTAACAGGTCTAGATACAGGCGGTCCAGCTTGTTCTTTGGAAACGGTAATGCTTACACCCGCTATATTCCAATTTAAGTTTTGCAAAGCCAATAAGTAATCTTTAGTAGATTTGCCTTCTCTATATTGGTAACCCACAAATGAGATAGCAACTTTTCCTCTGTTGGGGTAATCGCCTTGGTCTAAATCTTGAGGGTCGGTTGTTTGTTTTGTAACATTAGTAATTATAGAGCTTACTAATTTATTTGAATCACCAAGTACTTCATTTATTTTTTTTTCTACTAGTAACATTTTTTTATTGGTAGTAGCAGGATCGGAGCCCACAGGTAGTTTAACGTATACATAAACAAAGTTTGGCTCCCCTTGTGGAAAGAAAACTACTTTAGGACTTCTTATTACAAAAAATAATATTGAAAACAGAAAAAGCAGTAAAGTCCCAAGGAGAGCTGTCCATGGGCGTTTTAAAAATTGCAACAATAGTTTAGAATAAGAAAGTTGAATAGCTGGCCAAACTTTTGTTTGAAATTTTTCTATTACACGGTACAAGAAAAAAATATTTATTAAATAAAAAAATAAAATAAATAATATAAGATTGGCTATTGCCGGGTGCTTAGTAAGATGAAAAAGTATGCTTATTGAAATGAATAGAATGCTAGTTATACTAATATTACGCGTCCATTTTGGTTTTTTATTACTACTAGTATGGGCTTTCATAAAATCAACAGCAAATACGGGGTTTATAAAATAAGCAACTAATAGGGAGGCCAGCAAAGTGATGATTAATGTAATGGGCAAATAAAACATAAATTTCCCTATGATGCCATCCCAAAACAGTAAGGGAATAAATGGCGCAAGGGTTGTTAGTGTTCCGCTTAATACGGGTAAAAAAACCTCCGCGGTAGCCATTTTGGCAGCAATTTTAATTTCCCGTTTGCCATTATCAAAAAGGCGATGCGTGTTTTCAATAACAACAATAGCATCATCTACCACAATACCGAGAGCAAGCAAAAACGCGAATAATACAATCATATTCATGGTATAACTAAAACCAAATATATCTCCCAGCGAAGGCATTACTAAAAAAGCAATAAACATAGAAAGTGGAACGGATGATGCCACAAATAAAGCATTGGTAACCCCCATAAAAAACATTAGAATAAATGTCACCAATATAAATCCAATAATAATTGTATTTATTAAATCGTGCAATGTGCTTTTTGTTTTATCTGCCTGATTGCCCGTTACATTAATTTTTAATTCATCAGGAAGTTCTTTTGACGCCTGCATTGTTTTAATTGTTTTTTCAATCATATCAGAAGCTTCAATTAAATTTTCACCAGAACGTTTTACAACATTTAATGTAATTACATTTTTACCTTCAAGGCGAGCAAAGCTTTGTTGTTCTTTGTTTCCATCAATAACTTCTGCAATGTCTTTCAATTTTAATTTTGCCCCTGTAGGTGAATTGATGTTTAAATTTTTAATTTCATCTACTGATTGAAATTCAGCACGAATTGTTAAATTTCGTTTCATCCCATCCATGGATATTAAACCGCCCGACATATTAAGGTTTTCAAATTTTACTGCTCGTTCAATATCGCCTAATGAAATTGTCGCAGCTTGCATTTTATACATATCCACATTAATTTGAATTTCGCGCTCTAAGTCCCCCACCATCACCACTTTTGAAATTTGCTTCATCCCTTCAATTTTATCTTTCAGCTCTTCTGCATATTTTTTCAATTTGTTTAAGTCCATCGCACCTGCCAGGTTAACAAACATAATTGGTATTTCAGAAAAGGAAACTTCCAATACGTTTGGCTGACGGGTTAAATCTTTTGGTAGGTCTGCAGCTGCTTTATCAACAGCATCTTTTACCTTTTGTTTTGCTATCGCAACATCTACATTGGTATTAAACTCTGCAGTGATAACAGAAACGTCTTGCAAGGAAGAAGAGTTTAACTTCTTTATTCCTGAAATAGATTTCAGTTGCTTTTCAATAGGCTTTGTAACTAAATTTTCGATATTAATTGGGGAGTTTCCAACGTATAGGGTGTTAATATAAATGGTTGGAACAACGATGTCTGGAAAACTTTCTTTAGGAATACTATTATAAGATAATATCCCTGATATTGTGATAATAATGGTAAGTACATAAATACTCATTTTATTATCTATAGCCCAACTAGATGGTTTAAATTCTTTGAAATTCATAGTATTGTTTTTTATTAATTTTATTTGTCTAACTAAATGAATTACTCAAGGCGAATGTGTAATATGTTTCACACTTTTTCCATTATTAGTAAAAGACTCCTGTTAATTATAAATGATAGCATCCCCTTCGTTAATTAAATCGTAACCAGCTATAACTAATATATCGCCTTCGGATAAGCCTTCTGTAATTTCAGCTTTCCCATTATATACTTTACCCAATTTAACAATTTGTTTTTTTGCTATTTTGTCTGCGGCAACATATACGTATGCAGCATTATTTTCATCTTTTAGTATTGATTTTACAGAAATTACTATTACTGATTTAGGCGATTGATAATCATTGATATTTAATTTTGCAACCATATTAGGGAGGTATTCCTTTGTTGGATCTAATAATACTTCAACATTGAAGGATCTGCTATTGTTGTTGATAGTGCGGGCGACAAAATTTATTTTTGACACAATAGAATCGTTTCGGTCGGGGAAATGTACAACAACTTCAGTACCTTTTTTTATTTTTGAAGCATAACTTTCTGCAACTTCTGCTTTTATTTTTAAATTAGAAAAATTAATAACTCTTATTGCAGGCATTCCTGGAGCCGCAAGTTGTCCCGCTTTAATATCTATAGCATCTACGGTTCCATTTATTGGAGAAATAATTTTTGTCATGGTCAATTGTTGTAGCAAAATTTCCATTTTTTTTATTATGCTCTCCCTATTTGTTTTTGCTTGTAGAAATTGAACTTCGGTTCCAATTTTTTGTTCCCATAAGTTTTTTTGTTTTTCATAAATAAGATTAACCAAATCAGTATTTATTTGCAAATCGGCGATACTTTTATTTATAATCCTAGCATCCGTTTCGGCTAGAACATCGCCTTTGTTTACTTGATCTCCAACTTTCACATTTATTTTTGTTATTGTGCCAGGCATCTCTGTACTTAATCCAATATTTTCTTCCGCATCCACTCGCCCTTGTACGTCAATATAATTTTTAAAAACTTCTGGTTTTAAAGCTAGCACAGACACTGATATACCTCCTGTTAATTGGTTTTTACCAGAATTCAACTCTGTTTCCAATGCTTCTATCCTAGACTTTAATTTCACTTCTTCTTTTTTAAGTTTTTCAAGTTCTGTTTTTTTATCTGTTCCAGAATTACAGGCTATAATTATTATTGCGAGACTTGATATTAAAAGTGTTTTTTTCATCTTGTTCAATTTATTTTCTGTTCCGAATGTTATTAAATTTGAGAATCGTGTTGTTTTGAATTGCAAGTATTCTTGTTTATTATTTATACATGTTGCTTTTTATTTATTTTTAAAATAAAATTGTATAACCATATTGTTATTTCAAATTTCCATTTGCTTTATCAAAATCTATTTTTGTAATAATAGCTTCAAATAATGCATTAAAATAATTGGTCTGCGATTCTTTTAAGGCTGTTTCTGCTGCAATCATTTCTATATTTGAGCCAAGACCTTGTTCGTATTTTAGTTTTGAAAAACGAAACACATCTTCGGCCAGTATTATATTTTTCTTTTGGTTTTCGACTGATACGGCTGCATTTTGCAATATAGCAAAGGAAGATGCTTGTTCTAAATCAATTGTCTTTTTTATAAATTCAATGTTGTTTTCTGCTTTTTGCATTGAAAGTTTTGCTTGTTGTGTTTTAGCGCTGCGCTGAAAACCATTAAAAATAGGCATTGTGATTTTTGCCCCAACCAATGACATTGGAAACCAACCATAACCAGTGCTAAAAGTGCTGAATGTATTTCTAAGGGCCGAACCACTTAAGCTCCCATAAGCAAAAGCTGTAGGTAAGTAAGAAAAATAATTGCGTTTTAAATCTAGGGTAGCAAGTTTTAATTGTGTTTCAAATAAATTATATTCTACGCGTTTTGTATAGTCAAACTTTTCAAGAGCACTACTTAAATTAAAATCAAATTTAGCATCTGCTAATTTATCTGTTAAAGTTAAGGGGGTATTTATTTCCATTCCCATTTGGTATTTCAATAAATAAGTCCCTAGTTTCAATAGTCGCTGGACTTTCTCTTGTTCTAACAATAGATTATTAAAGGTTACTGTTAATCTATCTAAATCTATTTTTTCTACAAAGCCATTTGTGTTAAGTATTTTAGTATCGTCCAATGCATTTTTAATGCGGGATATATTTGCCTCCATTAACTTCATGCGCTCCTCATTAATCAAAACCGTATAGTATGCCTTACTTACCTTTGCGGCAACTTCAATTTGAGCACCTTGCGCTGCTTTTGTAGATAGCTCCACATATACTTTTGAAGCTTTTAAGCCCAAAAAATAATCACCACTAAAAATTAATTGGCTTGCGTCTAAACTTGCAGTGGTTTGGTAAGTTGTCCCAAATTGAACAGCAGCAAATGTTCCAGGCTTACCACCAAAAAATTGTGCTGGGATTAATGATGTAGGGAGTTCTAAAAATTCTTTTAAATCAAAGCTTGAATTAATTTGTGGTAGGCCTAGCCCAATCATAGCATTTACTTTTTTCTTTGCTATTTCCTCTTCAATATATGCGTTTTTTATATCGTTTTGATTTTCTAATGCAAAGGCTATTGCTTGTTTTACTGAAAAGGAAAAACCTGCACTGTCTTTTATTTGTCCATAAGAGTTGAATGCAATTATTCCTAATCCAATTATATATTTTGCCTTTCTCATTTTTTTATAAATTTAAAATACGATTTTGAACTTTAAGCTTTATTGTTTTATTTATAATTATACTAGCAAAAAATTGGAATCACTAATTATTGACAATGGGTTCCCCTCCCATTTTTCTAGCTACTCTTCCTCTGTAACTTGCTTGTGTTTATTAATTAATTTATGACCCTTTAATGTACATACTCCATGTAAGAAGTGATCTAAGAGGGCTAATTGCACATCAATAATTTTAAATTTATTAGGAGGAAATAATTCTGGATTAAAACCCATTTCAACCTCCTCCATTCTCAATCTTGCAATAATTTTTGTGTTAATATCTTTCCGAACAAAACCCTCTTTCATTCCTCGTTTTAAAGAATCTTGGACCATCAATTCAATAAAACCCTCTTTAAATTGTTTAAATAACTTCCATGTAGTGGGGTGATATTTTTGCAAATCATAAAATAATTTAGGATTCATATTAGAAAACATAACTCCAAGATGCTCCATCAATGCGAAAAATATTTCGATAACATTTGCAGCGTTCTTTGCAATTAATCTACATTCATGCTCATTTTCTTTCAAACGTTCGGCCATAAAAATCTCCACTAATTCGTTTTTATCCGAATAAAATTGGTAAATCGTTTTTTTTGAAATGCCTAAATGTTTGGCAATATCTTCCATCGTCACGCTTTTTATGCCATATTTAAAAAACAATTCCTCTGCCCCATTTAATATTTTACTTTTTGTATCCACATTTATTTTTTTGCAAAACTACAGAAACTTTTTTCATTTTCCTAGTTTCCAATATTGTTTATTTGTTTTTCGCCTTAATTTTATTGGGTTATAATAAAATAAAAAATCTTTTAAAAATTTCCAGTTTATATTAACTGGTTTTTGAATAGGTATTACAATGATTATGTTTTGATGCTTTACCTATTAGCAAGTTGATCTTTAAAAATGAAAGGTTTTGGGGGACTAATTAAGTAGGTACAATATTTTTATTTTGCGTACATAAAAAAACAATATTTTGATTAAATATTTTTTTAGGCAATTTGGGGATAAAACATCGAAAATATTTATTTATTAATATTCTTTTTTTTTAATATTAAATACATCCTAAAAAAAGTATAGGAAATTAATAAGCCACCAATGGCTTCGCGGTATATAGGGAACACTTCAATGGCGATTTTGGAAAATAAAAAAAGTAATCCAAGAATTAAATAAAGCGCTATCATTATAAAATTTGAATAGTAGCGTACTTTAATAATTACTGAATTACTATTAGAAAACACAGATACGGTTTTAATTTTGTTTGTTGCAAACTTTTAATCTTTCAAAATTGAAGACTAATTAGCGAATTGTAAACTTAATAGGTAAGTTATATTGTACAGAAACGGCTCTTCCATTTTGTTTCCCTGCAGCCCATTTTGGCATTGCTTTTACAACAGTTAGTGCAACTTTATCATAGCCCGAGCCACCTGTAACTCCTCTTAATATTTTTGAATCAATTACATTTCCCTCTTTATCAATTACAAATGTTACATAGCAGGTTCCTGATATGCCAGCCTCTTTCTCCATTTGTGGATAACCGATAGATTCTATTTTATCTCTAATCCATTTCATCATTGCTTGGTCTCCTCCTGGGAAAGAAGGCATTTGCTCAACAATCATAAAAATTTCCTCCTTAACAGGTTCAACAATTCCAGTTCCTTCATCAGGAATTATAATTACATCATCACCTGTACCTTCTTGTGTTTCGGTACTAATTTGTGGCGTTTCCTCTGTTTGCAGTGGTGGTGGTTCTTCAACTACTTCATCATCTGTAACTACTGGAGGTGTAAATTTAACAGTTTCCATAACAGGTGGAGGAGGCGGTGGTGGCGGCGGTGGTTCCGTTTCATCAATAGGTGGTGGAGCGGTTAAATCCACAACGGTATTAACAACAGGCACAACAAGTTCTTCTCCTTGTTGTTTTATCCAATCCATAATCATTGGCAAACTAATGGTAAATAGAAATGAAGCACCTGTAATTATAAGGGCAACAGTAACATTGCGATTATACTTATTGCGCAAATCATATGCTCCATAATTCTTGTTCTTTTCCTTAAATACTAGCTCGTTGCGCCCTTCAGCTAATACGTTTGTCCAGTCATTTAATAATGATATTTTGGCCATTGTATTATTTATTTGTAATATTTAATAATTCTAATTCGGTAGGCATCATATCTACGACAGCATATTTACCAACTAAACAAACATTTAATTCATCAATTAAATCAATAACATTTTTGTAAATAGCTTTATCATCGGCTTTTATAAGCACTGTAAGTGCATCTTTGTTTCCTTTTTCAAGGTTTATTAATCTTTTATAGGTAGTGTCGACAATCTCTTTACTTTTAAATCTTTTATCCAAAATTGCTATTGCATCAAGGGTTGGCTTGTATCTGTCCAATAATAGTTTATGTATACCCTCTTTTGAGAAATCTGTTTTCGTTAATTCTGTTGGTGGTTTTGCATCCTTATTGTTAGGAGGATAAAATTCTCCATTATAATAAAAAACACCATTGTCCTTGGTCATGATAAAAGTGATCGCATTATTCACCTTTTGGTCTTTTGATCGGTCTTTCGAATCGGCCGGGAAGTTAATTTCCATTGCTTTCGGCTTACTAAATGTAGATGTAAGTACAAAAAAGGTAAGCAAAAGGAAAGCTAAGTCAACCATTGGTGTCATATCAATGCGGGTGGATGATTTTTTGGCGCGTTTCTTTTCATGTTTGCCATGACCACCGCCATCACCGGTATTTACTTCTGCCATTTTAAAAAATATTAAATGTTTATAATTGCCGTTTTTTAATTTATAGATGCAATAATCCTGCGATTTCCATAAATTATTTTTGATTTAATTTATTCATTCCCTTTTTCAAGGTTTGTAATGAGATTAAATCGGTATATTTCTTTGTCGGTAAATACTTTAATAACTTGTTTTACATTAATATAATTAGCCTTTCCGTCTGCTTTTATAGCAAATCGTATGGGTTCATATTTAAATGCTCGGCTAGCTTTTTCTGCTTTATCTTTTTGTGTTTTTGCTTGCTTTGCAGCTTCTATACGACCAAATTGAATCCAGTCTCCTAGCTGATTATTTAAAGAGTCTAAAGGGATGCCAGGAGATTTTGCTGCAAGCCTTCCATTTTCGTCCATGTTAATATATTGTTTTAGAGTTTCTATCGGAACTCCAAAGCTGGTCATTTTTGCAAATTCTTTTTTTTCTTTTTCATTGAAATCCACCTTGTATTGTGCTCCCATTCTCTCTAGCGTTTTAATTCGCACATCATAATTGTTGATATTGTAATATGCTTTCCCTTTATCATCAATTGTAACAAGTATAACATTTTCCGGTAATAATTTATCGGAATTAGACGATGGTGTGTCAACAACAACAGGTTCAGAAACCCTAGCAGACGCCGTAAGCATGAAAAACGTTACCAAAAGAAAAGCTAAATCCACCATTGGAGTCATATCCAGGGAGGGGTTGCTTTTGGGCATTTTAATTTTAGGCATATCTTCTTAAGTATTAAAATTATTAATTCTAATTTTTAAATAGCTAATTTCTAAAAGTTAAATTTTGTATTGATAAAATTCAACTTTTAGAAATTTGAATTTAAATATCTTATTTATTTATGAGCGCTAACAGATTGCACGATTGTAAATCCTGCCTCGTCCATACTAAAAGTTATGGCATCAATTTTATTAGTAAAGAAATTATACATAATAATACCAAGTACTGAACCAATAATACCAATTGCTGTGTTAATTAAAGCTTCGGAAATACCTGTTGCCAATGCAGTTGTGTCGGGAGCTCCCGCTTGCGACATAGCAGCAAAGGAGCGAATCATTCCAAGTACAGTTCCTATCAAACCGAATAGGGTTGCAATGGTAGCACAAGTAGAAATGATAGATAAATTTTTTGAAAGCATAGGTAATTCCAATGCTGTAGCTTCCTCAATTTCTTTTTGAATAGCGGCTACTTTACTTTCTTTATCTAATGATGCATCAGATTGAATGCTTTTTAATTTTTCAACACCTGCACGCACTACATTTGCTAAGGAACCCTGTTGCTTATCACAAACAGCTATCGCTTCATCAAAATTATCTACTGCTACCAAGGACTTAATTTCATAAATAAAAGTTTCAATGCTACCTTTGCCTTTAGCTCTAGAAATTGTCATTAAGCGTTCAATAGAGAAAGTAATGATAATTAAGAAAATTGCAATAAGAATTGGTACAATAACTCCCCCTTGGTACATCATCCCCAAATAATCACCTGATTTAGGGTGCCCCTCAACATCAAAGTGGGAAGCATGTCCTAAGATAAATTTAAAAATTAATATTCCAATTATTAAACATACTACAATAGCTGATGACGCAAATATTGATTTGAATGCGTTTGAAGAATTCGGTTTACTCATTTTGGTTTAATTTTTTAGTTAATTTTTAGTTTAAATGCAATCTAATTTAGAAATATTTACGCTCTTTTTTTTTCTTTTTCTGAAACAAGAGTCCAAACATACTAAATCTATTTTAAATAGTGAAAAATATCATTAATTTTAAGTGTTAAGATTCAAAAAAAGCATATTAAAAGTAGATTTTTTTAGTCGTAAAACAATATAAAACAATTGATTAAACTAAAAATATTTAATATTATTGTTTAAATTTTTTTATGTCCTATGTTTTTTGTGTAATTTAAATTTTACTTTAATTTAATTCTTTGATTTATAGGCAAATGCCGTTTTTTGTGTGTTTAAAATTAAATTAGGCCATTCTCCAGTTTTTTTGTTTCTCATGGTTTGTTTACCCAAATTAAATTAATATCAATAGCCACAAAATATTTGTCTATTTTCGTAATTAATTAAAAAATGAAAAAATGAACAAAATATTACGTTATTTTATACAAGGGGTAATTATTACTGTACCGGTCTCTATTACCGCTTTTGTTGTTTATAAACTTATTGAATTATTTGGCTCACTCTTTAATATTTTCGGAACCATTGTAAGTCCAATTGTTGATCCGTTTATTGTAATTGGCGCAGCATGTACGGCAATTTTTTTAATGGGTGTTTTAGGGTCTTCTATCATACTTCGCCCTATGTTTATTATGTTTGATAATTTAATGGAGCACACCCCTCTTATTAAAACTGTTTATTCATCCATCAAGGACTTGCTATCAGCATTTGTAGGAAGTAAAAAAAGGTTTAATAAACCTGTTTTAGTAACAATTAATAAGGAGAATAACATTCAACAGCTAGGTTTTGTTACCCAGGAAAACTTAAGTGAACTTAATATTAGCACAGAAAAAGTAGCGGTATACATGCCTTTATCCTACTCCTTCTCGGGAAATTTAATAATTGTACCTCTTGATCATATTACTTATGTTGACGCTTCTTCGTCTGAAGTAATGAAGTTTATTGTGTCGGGGGGGGTTACAGATATTGAAGATTAATTATATTTTTAGCAGAATTTTTTTTAAAAACAGGTTTTATTCTTTTTATTATAATAATCAATTTACAATAGTTTGTATTGTAAAATCCCAAATGGATGTTTTTGTGAATTATATAAGCATTGATTTGATGGAGCTGTAATATATCTTTGATATTTTAAATATTTTTTATGAAATTTCAGTTTCCACAGCATCTTAAGATTGTGTTCATTTAATATTTAATGTGAATTACACGAACCAAGGATACTAATTTAATTTTTTTCAAAATGAAATACATTGTAACCACTATTACTGCATTTGTTGCAATCTCAATAATTGCAGTGGCAATTAACATCACTAATCGCGCTCCCAAAATATTAATTTTTCCTAAAGGCAGCAGTTATGTTAAAGAATGGAAAAAGGTAGACTCCCTTACTGCAAAAGGCTTAAATAAATCTGCATTGGATATTGTAAATGCTATTTACGACAAATCAAAAATTGAAAATAATGCCCCGCAATTTGTAAAAGCCATCATCCATAGGATGAAATTTGAGCAATATATCGAAGAGTATTCCTTGGTAAAAGCGCTAAATAAGTTAAATGAAGAAGCAAAAGAAGCAAGCTATCCTGTTAAGCCCGTTTTACAATCTATGATTGCAGAAAGCTATTGGCGATATTATCAGAATAATCGCGGGAAATTTTATAACCGCAGCGCAACTGTAAATTTCGACAATAACGATATCACCACTTGGGATTTAAAATCCATCTTTACGCAAGTCATAAAAAATTACCAGGCCTCACTGGAAAGCGCTGATAGCTTAAAACGCAGCCCCCTTAATATTTATGATGAGATTTTAACTAAACAAAACAATTCACGTAAGTTTCGTCCTACTTTATATGATTTTTTAGCTCACCGCGCTGTTGATTTTTACACGAGTGAAGAGCCCGATATTATTAGGCCTGCATATAAATTTGAAATAAATGATGTTAATTATTTTAATGATTTTGAATCGTTTTCAAAACTTAAAATTGAAACAAAAGATACATTGTCTTCAAAATATTATGCACTAACGATATTGCAGGACCTTATAAAGTTTCATTCCAGTAATAACTCACTTTCCTATAGAGAGGGGAATGGTGAGATTGCTTTAATTGACCTTGATATGAAAAGATTAAAATTTGTAAAAAACAAATCTGTTTCAGAAATAAAAGACAGTTTATACTTGCGTGCATTACTAAGCTTACAAAAACGTTTTGCAACAAATCCTGCTTCAGCAGAAGTAAGTTATGAAATTGCAAAAGAGTATTTAGAAAAAGGCAATAAATACAAACCATTGCAATCAGAAGAAAATAAGTGGTTGAAAAAGCAAGCTCTTGATGTGTGTGAAACGGCTATTAAAATGCACCCTGGAAGCGATGGTGCTATAAATTGTGCCGTGCTGAAAAATCAAATAAACGAACATGCTATTAGTTTTATAACGGAGAAGGTAACTTCACCAAATCAATCATTCCGTGCACTTGTAAACTACAAAAACCTAAAAACAGTTTATGTGCGTGTTGCCCAAATGGATATTGATAAATATAATAAATCTGTTGAACGATATTATGGCGAACAATTGGTAAAAGAATATTTGAAACTCAAGCCTGTTAAAGAGTGGTCTGTTGAATTGCCTGATGATGGCGACTACCAGTCCCATTCTGTAGAAATAAAAATCCCCGAATTAGCCCTTGGGCACTATGTGATACTTGTGGGTTCCGAAAAAACATTTTCGTACAAAAATAATGGTGTAGCTTACGCTCCTATATGGTTATCAAATCTCAGCTACATAAATCGCAGAATGAAAAATGGAAGCTGCGATTTTTATATTCAACACCGCACCACAGGGGCTCCTTTAGCAGGTGTTTCCGCTCAATTGTATTATGAAAACTACAATTACAATGTACGTAAATATGAATTTATAAAAGCAGAAAAATATACCAGCGATGAAAATGGATATTTTAATGTGCCATCCGTTGGGGACTATAGAAATTTCAGTATGGATTTTAGTCATTCCCCAGGAGATAGTAAAGGAGGACCTGTGGATCGCCTTCAAACAGATAATGCAATTTATCAATACAAAACAGCTATAGATGAAAAAGATAAAGAGCCTAAAACATTTTTCTTTTTGGACAGGGCAATTTATCGACCTGGACAAACGGTTTATTTTAAAGGTATAATGATAAATACCGATGGGGAAAATAATGAAATAATGCCCCACACTTCAACTACTGTAACTTTTTATGATGTTAATTCTCAAAAGCTTGCTGATTTGGATTTAACCACCAATGAATATGGTACTTTTACAGGTACCTTCACTACGCCTTTCGCTTTGCTAAACGGACAAATGAAATTGAGTAATAACAGCGGTTCTAAATATTTTTCTGTTGAGGAATATAAACGTCCGAAGTTTGAAACGACTTTTAATCCTGTAAAAGGTTCTTACCGATTAGACGATCTTATTAAGGTGGAAGGTCTTGCAAAAGCTTTTTCAGGAGCTAAAATTGATGGAGCAGCGGTGAAATATCGTGTAGTGCGTAATGCTTCTTTCCCATATTGGTGGTATTGTTGGAGAGGTTATTATCCACAATCACCACAAATAGAAATTACTAATGGTGTTTGCACCTCGAACGATACAGGTTCTTTTTTTATTAATTTTAAAGCCATACCGGATTTGAGCATTTCTAAGTCAAATCAGCCAACCTTTACTTATACTATTTATGCTGACGTTACCGATATAAATGGGGAAACGCATAGTTCACAAACAGCAGTGAGAGTGGCATACACAGCATTGATGCTGGATGTAAATATTCCAACATTACTTGAAAAAGATACTAAAGGAACTTTTCTGATTTCTACAAGCAATATGAGCGGACAGTTTCAACCTGCACAAGGCAAAGTAGAAATTTATAAATTGAAGGAACCTAATAAAACTTACCGCACACGTGCATGGACTCATCCAGATAAATTTTTAATGAGTAAAGAAGAATTTGAAAAATCTTTTCCTAATGATGAATATAAGGACGAAAACAACAGGTATAAATGGCTTAGAGGGGAAAAGGTATTTGAAAAATCATTTAAAAATAATGCTGAAATAACTGGCTTAATTGGAATACGTACTTCTCCAAATTCAAGCGACTCTGTGAAAATACCTGCTCTTAATTTATGGAAACAAGGAGTATACGTGATGGAAGCTCATAGTAAAGATGCTTATGGCGAAGATGTAAAAGATGTAAAATATTTCACTGTATATTCAAATGCAGGCAGCGAAGTGCCGAGCAATGAAATAAATTGGTTTAATATGCTTACTCCTAATGCCGTTGAGCCAGGAGAAAAAGCAAAATTTATTATCGGTTCCCAAGAAGAAAATGTAAAGGTATTGTATGAGATTGAACACAAGGGTGAAATCGTTAAAAGAGAATACATAATGCTGAATAAAGAGCAGAAATTGATTGAAATCCCTGTTGAAGAGAAGCACCGTGGCAACTTTTCATTCCATTGCGTTTTTATAAAAAATAATCGAAGCTACTTGCAATCTGCTGTAATCAATGTACCTTATACAAACAAAGAGCTGGATATTGAATTTGAAACATTCCGAAACAAATTGCTTCCTGGACAAAAGGAAGAATGGAAAGTAAAAATTAAAGATAAAAAAGGTGAAAAATTAATGGCCGAAATGATGACAAGCCTATACGATGCCTCTTTAGATGTTTTTAAATCAAATAGTTGGTTTTTTAATATTTATAATCGTTTTAATTCTAGTCTGTATTGGGATGTAAATAGCGGCTTTGGTATTGTAAATGCTCAGATGTTTAATGTTGATTGGAACAAAAGACCTAACCAAGAGCAGGTCTATCGAAATTACGATTATTTCAATTGGTTTGATTATAGAAATAATTATTATGGCTACAGAGGTGGTGGAGATATGGATGATGAAGGATCTACGACAAAGTATTATAGAAGCGAAATGGTATCAAAAAGCAAACATCCTCCTGCTATGCAATCGATGGCTATTGAAGAAAATGCTCCTTCGCCAATGGGCATAAGCGAAGCAGATAATAATAATGGGGAATCCGCTAAAAAAGATGCAGGGGATGTAAATGTAACAACAGCTAACATTGGTGCAGCAAATTCTAGTGAACAGGATGGAAAAACAGGTGGTGCTGAAGATATGTCAAAAGTTGCTGCCCGCAGTAACTTTGCTGAAACAGCATTTTTCTACCCTCAGTTAGAAACGGATAAAGAGGGTAGCCTAATTATTAAATTCACTATTCCCGAAGCGCTTACTAAATGGAAGATGCTGGGGTTTGCTCATACCAAAGATTTAAAATTCGGAATTGTTCAAAAGGAGCTGGTAACGCAGAAAGACCTGATGGTGATACCAAATGTACCGCGCTTTTTTCGCGAAAATGATAAAATGGAATTCAGTACAAAAATTTCAAATTTATCGGATGCTGATTTAACGGGAACAGCTCAAGTTTTCTTTTATGATGCTGCTTCTATGAAAGATATTTCAAGCCTCTTATTGGCTGGCGCATCTTCCTCTTCTATTGAGATAGATGGGGCAAGAGCCTTCACTTCTAAAAAAGGACAAAGCACTGTCTTAAGCTGGAATATTGTTATTCCTGAAGGCGTTGGAGCAATAACTTACAAAGTAGTTGCTAAAGCCGGGAATTTCACTGATGGTGAAGAAATGGCATTACCCGTTTTAACAAATCGCATGTTGGTTACCGAATCCATGCCTTTGCCTATTCGTAGTAAACAAACCAAAACATTCCGTTTTGAAAAACTAATTAATCAAAGTAATGGTTCCACTACCCTGCGTAATCATAAACTTACTTTAGAGTTTACTGCAAACCCTGCATGGTATGCTTTACAAGCACTGCCTTATTTAATGGAATATCCTTATGACTGTGCGGAACAAATTTTTTCACGTTTCTATGCAAACAGCATTGCTTCGCACATTGCAAATTCATCACCAAAAATTAAAGCAATATTTAATTCATGGAAGGAAACTCCCGATTCAAAAACTTTGTTATCGAATTTAGAAAAAAACCAAGAGCTAAAATCATTGATGCTTGAAGAAACGCCATGGGTGCTGGATGCAAAAGATGAAACAGAACGTAAAAAACGCGTTGCTTTATTATTCGACTTAAATAAAATGGGTAATGAGTCGGCTATAGCGATGAAAAAACTACAGAAAGCCCAATCATCAAACGGTGGTTGGCCATGGTTTCAAGGAATGCACGACGACCGTTATATCACACAGCATATCATAACAGGGATGGGGCATTTAGACCACCTGGGAATAAAAAGCGTTCATGACGATGCTGCAGTTTGGAACATGATAAAGAGTGGGGTGTTGTATCTCGATAATCGAATTCGTGAAGATTATGAATGGATTTTAAGTCATGACAAAACACATTTAAATGATAACCACTTGGGTTATCAGCAAATTCAATACCTTTATGCACGTAGTTATTTTAAAGATATTAGTATTGACAATCGTAATCAAACAGCATTTAATTATTATAAAGAACAGGAGAACAAATATTGGTTGAAAAACAGCCGTTATATGCAAGGAATGATTGCATTGGCATTGCATCGGTATGATGATAAAATAACTCCTAAGGATATTATGAAATCGCTGAAAGAAAACTCGCTGAACAATGAAGAGATGGGTATGTATTGGAAAGAAAATTACGAAGGATTTTATTGGTATCAGGCACCTATTGAATCGCAGGCATTATTGATTGAGGCATTTGATGAAGTTTCCAAGGATAAAAAAGCGGTGGATGATTTAAAAGTATGGTTATTAAAATCAAAACAAACGCAAGATTGGAAAACAACCAAAGCCACAGCGGAAGCTGTTTATGCTTTATTGCTGGGAGGCACAGACTGGCTCGCCACGGAAGGTAATGTGGAAATTAGTTTAGGGGAACAAATAATTGATCCTAAAAAAATGTCGGATGTAAAAATAGAAGCCGGTACTGGTTATTTTAAAACATCCTGGAGCGGCAGTGATATCAAGCCTAAAATGGGTGAAGTTACAGTAGTGAAAAAAGATGAAGGCGTTAGCTGGGGAGCTTTGTATTGGCAATATTTTGAGCAATTAGATAAGATTACTCCTTCTAAAACTCCTTTGTTTTTAAAAAAACAATTGTTCTTGCAAAAAAACACAGCTGCAGGCCCTGTTATTGAACCTATCAATGATAAAACACCATTGAAAGTAGGAGATAAAATTAAAGTGCGTATTGAGTTGCGCGTTGATAGGGACATGGAATATGTTCAGATGAAAGATATGCGTGCATCTGGTTTTGAGCCAAGCAATGTGGTTTCAAGTTATAAATGGCAGGATGGCTTAGGATATTATGAAAGCACGCGCGATGCAGCAACAAATTTCTTCTTTGACCGCTTGCCAAAAGGGAATTATGTTTTTGAATACCCATTGATAGTAACACATAATGGTGATTTTTCAAATGGCATCACATCTATTCAATGCATGTATGCTCCCGAATTTACTAGCAATTCGGAAGGGTTAAGAGTTAAAGTGGGTAAGTAATAAGTGAATTATTTTATTTGTTAATAAATTCTTTTATAATGAAAAGTAGAATTAATATTTTAATACTGTTTAACTTAATAGTAATAAATTGTGGGATTTGTTTCTCCCAAACTATGAAAGATAAAAATGGTCCTATCCTATCTGAAAAACTATCAAAAAAAGACGTATGGGGTAATGTTTTGGAAAATAAAATGCCGATTAAGAATACTATAGAAGACAATAAGGCGAATAATTTTGCCAATCCTAAACCAATTACTGAAAAAGAAGAAACAGTAAAATTTAAATCCATTCACCAAGAAGAATCTGAAAAGTACAACCAATATAAATTAAGTACCGATGCGCAATGGGATAGTTTACGAATAGCCCAAAGCAAGGGCCCTATAATATTGCCGCGAAATAATGTTTCGAATTCTCAATCTTGCGTATTAAACAAACGCGTATATGGTTGGCATCCATACTGGAGCAACGGATTGCAGAACAACTACAACTGGGCAGGATTAACGGATCTGTGTTATTTTGCTTACGAGGTAAACTCATCTAATGGCAATCCTGTTAATACGCATAGCTGGTCTACAGCGCAGGTAGTTAGCGATGCGCAATCAAATGGGGTGAATGTAACATTGTGTGCTACTTTGTTTAGTGGCCACACAACATTTTTTGCAAGTTCAACGGCAAAACAAACTTTAATAACTAATTTAATAAATTTAGTTCAATCACGCTATGCAAAGGGAGTAAATATTGATTTTGAAGGAATGGGAGCTTCCAATGCAGCTTCTTTTACTAGCTTTATGATTAGTTTATGCAATCAAATGCACTCCGCCATTCCGGGTTCAGAGGTAAGTGTAGCCTTATATTCTGTTGACTGGAGTAACGTATTTAACGTGCAGGCTTTAAACCCTTACGTTGATTTGTTTATTATTATGGGTTATGATTATTATTATAGCGGAAGCGCTACAGCAGGCCCTGGCGATCCTCTTTATAATTTTCAAACTTCATATAATTATACACTCACAAAATCAATAACATTTTACCTTAACAAAGGAGTTTCAAATTCAAAATTATTATTAGGCTTGCCATATTACGGTCGCGAATGGTCAACAAATTCAGGCATTACACCTAGCTCAACTACAGGGAGCAGTAACTCGGTATTTTATAATGAATTCAGAGATAATTTAAATGCTTATTATAATAACCGGCAATGGGATATAAATAGCTTTTCTGCTTGGTATCCTTCCCAACGAGCAGGCCAATGGTGGCAATGTTTTATTAATGATACATACAGCATGCGAAAACGTTTTGACCTTGTAAATCAGCGAGGTATAGGAGGTATTGGCATTTGGGCATTGGGTTATGACGATGGGTATAACGACTTTTGGAATTTAATACAAGAGAAATTTACTGATTGTGCTATTGTTCCTTGCGCAGATACTATTTATGATATGGGGGGCCCTAATAGGGATTATTATAATAATGAAGATTACTCCTTCACCATAGCGCCAACAAATGCTATAAGCCTTACGCTAAATTTTAGCTCATTTGCGACGGAGTTAAATTATGATACATTGTGGATTTATGATGGACCCAATACTTCATCTTTATTAATTGGGATTTATCATGGAACAAATAATCCTGGAATTATTTCATCAACGGGCTCTGCATTAACAATTCGTTTTAAATCAGATTTGGCAAATCAGGGAAGTGGTTGGCAGGCTATGTGGGACTGCATTAAAGACAATATTCCTCCAAATTCAGAAATTACGGTGCCTGGAAATTGGGAAACACAAAATTTTAATGCGGGCTTTAATGATACAGATAATATTGGAGGTTCTGGAATTGAAAAAAGTTTCTACCAGGTGTTAGAATTTAATGGACTAGAATGGAGGGCGAATAATAGCAATGGTTTTTTTAATGATAATTTTGATAATGCTATTCATTCCGATTGGCTTGTAGGATCTGGTACCTGGTTAATTAATGGTGGGTATTTAGAACAAAGTGATGAAGCGAATAGCAACACCAATATTTATGCGCCACTTAAACAGAATTTATCCAACAGGTATTTATATAATTGGAAAGGGCTCATGGAAGGGCTAGGAACAAACAGGCGTGCAGGTTTTCATTTCTTTTGCGATAGCGCAGCGCAAACAAATCGCGGTAATTCTTATTTTGTTTGGTTTAGAGCTGATCAAGGCCAATTAGAAATTTATAAAGTGGTAAATAATAATTTTGGTAGCGCAGTATATAGTGCCCCTTTAATAATTAACACATCTGTTTGGTATGATTACAAGGTCCTTTACGACCGTATTTCAGGGAAAATGGATGTTTATGTAAATGATGCTTTGGTAGCTAGCTGGACGGATCCTGCGCCCTATGCAGATGGAAATTACATATCATTTCGTAATGGAAATTGTAATTATAAGCTGAATAATTTAAAAGTATATCGTTCACGATTACCTTCTGTTACAATAACTGTAGGTCCCGGAGCAACAAATGATGTGCGGTACCAAAATCCAAATCCGGAAACACCTTCCTGTACAATAAATTCAATTACTAAAGATGGTGCTGGGAATTTATCTTTAGTAGCCTCTCAAAATATAAATATAGATTGGAGCGTCCCGACAGATTTTACTGTAAACGATGGAACTGCAGGAGATACAGACACCACAAACTCTCTTTCTCAACTTTCTTCCAACTGGACAATAAGTGCCGATACTAATTCGGGAATTGAAAAATATTGGTATGCTATTGGATCCAGTGCCGGAGCATCCGATATTAAAACATGGACGGATAATGGATTAAATACTTCAGTAAGCGATACGGGATTAACATTGCTACCATTTTTATATTATTATTATAGTGTAAAATCTTTGGATAGTGCAGGGCTTCAATCTTCTGTTTTTTCGAGTGATGGCCAGCTAGTTTATATAACAAATGCTATCGAGGAGCAGTCTGCAAATTTTAATTTAATTATTTATCCGAATCCGGTTACTAATATTATATTTATTAAGTATTTTTTAATCAAAAATTCAAAAGTCGAAATTTCATTGAATGATGTATTAGGGAAAGAAATTATATTGTGCAACGAATACCAAAGCATTGGTTATAATGAGATATTAATAAGTGCAAATGATTTAAATATTTCGGCTGGAGTATATTTTTTGAAATTTAAATCAAAAGAGGGGCAAAAGCTTGTTAAAATTATCCTTAATTAATTTACTCTTTTCCCTTTTAATAATTTTTTTGTCTGAAATAGAATAACGTAAATTCTTTAGTAATTTAGAAACTAAAATAAAGATGTTTGAAAATATTTATTTTTAATGGGTTTTTTTTATAGTTGAATAGAATATTCGTTATATGAGCCGTAATACATATTTTGTAGATGTTATATTACCTTTAGCCGTTCCAAATTTGTACACCTATCGTGTGCCACATGACTGGAACGATGTTATTGCCATAGGGAAAAGGGTGGTAGTACAATTTGGGAAAGGGAGGCTGTATTCTGCATTGGTGCGCAACCTGCATGAAACTCCTCCCAAACAATATGAAGCTAAATATATCGATTCTATTTTAGATGAATTTCCAATTGTAAATGTTAGTCAGTTTGCATTATGGGATTGGATTAGTAGTTATTATATGTGTCATATAGGTGACGTTATGATAGCTTCGCTGCCTGGAGGCTTTCGACTTGTTAGTGAAACAAAAATTGTAATTAATCCGGAGTTTTGTAATTCTACTTCAGAAAATCTTTTTGATTTACAATTATTACCAAAAAAAAATAATCAATATTTTTTTTCTGAAAAAGAACATTTAATTATAGAGGCGCTTGAAATCCGAAAAAATTTAACGATTAGTGAAATCTCTGAAATACTGGATCAAAAAACAGTATACCCAATTTTAAAGACATTGCTTGAAAAGGGTGTTTTATTGATTCATGAAGAGTTAAAAGAGAAATTTAAACCAAAAATAGAAAGCTTTGTTCGCATAACAAGTTTTGCAGATAACGAAGAGCAGTTAAAAAATATTTTTAACTCATTAGAGAAAAAAGCACACAAACAATTAGATGTTTTATTAGCCTTTGTGAAACTCTCTGAACGTTATAAACCACAAGTAAATAAAGGCGCCGGTTTTTATGTTGAAGTTAAAAAATCGGATATAATTAAAATGGTCGCAGGGACCGAAGCCGCATTAAAATCTTTAGTACAAAAAAATATTTTAGAGATTTATGAGAGAGAGGTGGGGCGGTTCGCAAGTTTTGACAATTCCAATAAAATTTCACAACTTAATGAAATCCAACAAAAGGCATTTGAATCTATTGTCCAACAATTTGGATGGGCAGATTCAATTAATTTAAATATAGCTACTAATAACGATATTAAAACAGATGCATCTTTTACTTCGGATTTAAAATTAAATAAACCCTTGCCTGCTTCTGCCCAATCCACAAAAGATGTGGTTCTGCTTCATGGTGTAACATCATCGGGCAAAACAGAGATTTATGTAAAGCTTATCGAACAGGTTATTGCGCAAAAGAAACAAGTTTTATATTTACTTCCAGAAATTGCGCTGACAACACAAATAATAAATCGCTTACGTAAATATTTTGGGGATACGGTTGGCGTATATCATAGTAAATTCAGTGGTAATGAACGTGTGGAGGTTTGGAACAATGTGTTGAATTTTAAAAATAATTGCGATGATTTTAATTCTTCCAGTTCAAACCCTGAAGATGGGAGTTTTAATTCAACAAAAGGTACCACAAATTTTAAATTAATTGTAGGTGCGAGGTCATCCCTTTTTTTACCATTTAGCAATTTAGGATTGATAATTGTGGACGAGGAACACGATTCTTCCTATAAACAATATGATCCAGCACCTCGTTACAATGCAAGAGATGGTGCTATTTATTTAGCACACATACACAAGGCCAAAACTTTATTGGGATCAGCAACTCCAAGTTTAGAAAGTTATTATAATGCCCAAGAAGGGAAATATGGATTTGTGGAGATAAATCAACGATTTGGTGGAATTAAAATGCCAGAAGTAATTATTTCGGATGTGAAAGAGGCGACACGAAAAAAACAAATGAAATCTCATTTTTCGCCCATATTATTAGATTCCCTAACGCTTGCCTTACAAAATAAAGAACAGGTTATTCTGTTTCAAAATCGCAGGGGATTTGCTCCACAATTAGAGTGTAATATTTGTGCATGGGTGCCGAAATGTAATAATTGTGATGTCAGCTTAACATTTCATAAAACCAGTAACCAGTTGCGTTGTCATTATTGTGGTTATTCTATTAAGCCGCCAAATAAATGTGGCGCTTGTGGTGATAGCAATTTGAGGATGAAAGGTTTTGGCACTGAAAAAATTGAGGAGGAGCTTTCTATATTTTATCCGAAGGCAAAAATCGCTCGCATGGATTTAGATACCACTCGCAGTAAGTTTGCACACCAGCATATCATACAAGATTTTGAAGCAGGGAATATTGATATTTTAGTAGGGACTCAAATGGTTACCAAGGGACTAGATTTCGACAATGTGAGTATGGTAGGCATTTTAAATGCCGACAACATGCTTAACTTCCCTGATTTCAGGTCTTTTGAGCGCAGTTTTCAGCTCATGGCGCAAGTCTCGGGAAGAGCAGGAAGAAAAAGTAAACAAGGGAAAGTAGTAATTCAAACCCAAAACCCTAACCATAGTATCATACAACATGTTATAAACACCGATTTTTTTTCGATGTACATACAAGAATTATTGGACAGGAAAAATTTCAATTACCCTCCATATTTTCGATTGATAGAAATTACACTAATTCATAAAGATATTGATATGGTAAACGCTTCATCAAAATTTTTAGCAGATGAATTAAAACACCATTTTAAAAAACGAGTTTTAGGGCCTGAATTCCCTATGGTTTCTCGTATTAGAAATTTATATCACAAAAATATTTTATTGAAAATAGAGCGGGAGCTTTCTGTAATTCAAGCAAAAACTATACTTACTAATATAATATTCCAATTCAAATCAGATAGCAATTATAAATCAGTAAGGGTACAAATTGATGTGGATCCTTTTTGAGTTTTTAAGTTTATTACATACTCTTGCTCTGCCTGTTTTTGAAACTAATAATAAATTGCAGTAATTTTTTTAAAAAATGCTTAAGCTTTCAGAAGGATAAATACTTTTGTTGTTTATAAAGATTGCTAAACTTCAATCTGCCGGTGGTTAATTTTTTTATTGATAGTTTTTTGTCATTTTAAATATATTCATTAATTTTATTTAACATGTTTATTTTTCAGTTTTGTCATATTAAATATAAAGTCGGATAAAGAATATTTAAAAATAATTATTTATGAAAATAATAGGCGTTATTCCTGCGCGCTTTGGTTCTTCTCGTTTTCCAGGTAAGCCTTTAATTGATATTGGAGGTAAATCTATGATCCATCGCGTTTACGGTCAAGCTAAAAAATCAAAATTTTTAACTGAAGTGATTGTGGCTACTGACGATAAGCGTATCGAAAATCATGTGAGAGAATTTGGTGGCAATGTAATTATGACCTCTAGTGCTCTGCAAAGTGGTACAGATAGATGTTTTGAGGCAGTTAAGGAGTATGGCGACAAATTCGATATAGTAATTAATATTCAAGGTGACGAACCTTTTATTATGCCAGAACAAATTGATTTAGTGGCTGATAGTTTTAATTCTGAAAATGTAAATATCGCTACATTGGTAAAAAAAATAGTCCTTTATGAAGAATTAATAAATGTAAATACACCAAAAGTAATTTTGAATAAGGATGGAGAAGCAATTTATTTCAGTCGGCAAATTATTCCTTATATAAGGGATATAGACCAATTAAATTGGATGGATAAGCATATTTTTTATAAGCACATAGGGATTTATGGGTTTAAAACAAAAGTATTAGCTGAAATTACACAACTAGATCAATCATCACTTGAACTTACAGAGGGGCTCGAACAGTTGCGCTGGATTCAAAATGGGTATAAAATTAAAACAAAAACAACTGATTTTGAGAGTATTGCGATTGATGTGCCCGAAGACCTTAAAAAACTAACTAATTTTTTGTAAATTTGACTTCCTATTTAAAATTCATAACATTGGAATTTATTTAGAAGCTCAACATTTAACTAATAATAACTCATTATTAATAGAACCCTATAATTTTGATAAAAATAGATAAACATATAAACGATTTATTATACGAATACGATTGTGTTATTGTACCTGAATTTGGCGGCTTTGTATCCAATTATGCAGCAGCAAAAATCCACCCTACAAATCATACGTTTATTCCACCATCAAAGAATATTAGTTTTAATAAGAATTTAAAAAATAACGATGGCCTTTTAGCTAACCACATCGCAATTACTGAAAAAACAAGTTATTCTAACGCTGTTAAATACCTTCAACTTTTTACATTAAATACCAATACAAAATTAAAAAAAGGTGTAAAAGTTACAATAGAAGAAGTTGGCACATTATACTTGGATTTGGAAAGAAAGATTCAATTTAATCCAGAAAGCACAAATCATTTACTGGACTCCTTTGGATTAACTAATTTTCAATCTCCTGCAATAAAACGTGATGGTATAGGCAAACGTATTGATAAAGAGTTTAAAGATCGTAAGGCACTTCCCTCCGAAAAAAAGAATATTAATGTCAAACGTTACTTGGCATATGCTGCTGTAATTCCTTTAATTGCTGCAATAGTTTGGGTTTCATTAAAAACCGACGTATTAAAAAATTACAATTATTCTGGTTTAAATCCATTTGCTTCAATTGATAGCAATTACGAAAACAGCAATAAGTCGAATCTTGAAAAACCAGAAACTAATATTTCTAAAGAGTTAGTGAATATAAATGCTGGTATTCAAATTAGCTCAGACACTTTAAAAATTTTGTCTGTTATACCAGCAGAAAACAAAATCGATCCATCAGGAACTTCCTCTTTAGAGATTCAAAACAATGAAGTAATATTAGCTGATACAACAAATGTTGTGCTTGCTGAAATAAATATAAGCAGCGAATTAAAATTTCACATAATAACAGGCTGTTTTCAAATATTGGACAATGCAAATAAATTTATTATCGATTTAAATAATAAAAATATTGAAGCCTCTATCATAGAGAAGAGAAATGGTTTATATGTAGTAAGTGCGGGTAATTATGCTACGCGTAAAGAAGCTTATAAATATTTAAGTCAATTAAGATTGACCCAGCCAGAAGCATGGCTGTTGGCAAAAATATAAGTTCTCGGGCAGGCTCCTTACCTGCAAGCTTAAAAATTTCATTCACCCAAGGTATTGTTAAGAAATAAATGGTACAGAATTGGTGAAGTAATTTTGTTATTTTTCAAAGTGTAAATGATGCTGATTAGCCTTAGCTATTTAACGATTTTACAACCAAAAAAAGGGCAAAAGAACAAGCCAAAGTATATTAGTTATTTTTAATAATGCCTAAGTATAACTGGTTTAAGCCTGTTAAGGATTGCAGATTTTTTTTCGTCCCATTTTTAACTAATTAAGCCACATATTAAATAGGTATTAAAATAAAATATTGCAGCATTAATTAATAAAAAATTCTGATCCTATTATTTTATATCTAAAAAAATATTGAAACTGTTAAACATTTATGCAACGCTATTTTATACAATTATCATATAACGGAACAGCATACCATGGTTGGCAAATCCAGGAAAATACTTTTCAAACTGTTCAGCAAGTATTAAATGAAATGCTTTCTAAATTATTAAATAGCCCTGTTTTTGTTACCGGATGCGGAAGGACAGATGCAGGTGTTCATGCAGTAGAATATTTTGCGCATTTTGACAGCGTTATAAATGATTTACAATTAAATCAGAATAAATGGCTTTTTAAATTTAATCATGCTTTGCCAGCAGATATTGCAATTCAAAAAATTATTCCTGTATCAGAAAAGGCAAATGCCAGATTTGATGCTATTTCCAGGACCTATAAATACATAATTAACAGGCAAAAAAATCCTTTCTTAATAAATAAATCTTGCTTCCTTTATGGCGATATCAATATACCCGAAATGAAAAAAGCCACTGAGATTTTATTTGCTCATAAAGATTTTTCTTCTTTTGCAAAAAGTAATTCACAAAACTTTACTAATAATTGTATTATTTATAAAGCAGAATGGGAAGTTGGAAAGGAAGAGCTTGTTTTTACAATATCTGCCAATCGGTTTTTAAGAAATATGGTAAGAGCTATAGTGGGAACGCTTTTAGATGTTGGGAAAGGAAGACTTTCAGTGGAAGGGTTTAATGAAATTATTGAAAGCAAAACCCGTTCTAAGGCCGGATTTTCGGCACACGCTTGCGGATTGTATTTAACAAGGGTAGAGTACCCTCAAAATTATTTTAATGGTTGAGCTAAACAAAAAAAAAACAGCTGTTAAAACGGTTGACGCAAAAATTATTAAACGAATATTTTCTTATATTAAACCATATAAGAAAAATTTTATATTGGCAATTTGTACAACCATAACACTTGCTTTTCTTTCCCCTGTTCGCCCATATCTTATCCAATATACTTTCGATCATTACGTATCCGCTTCTGATTTTGCAATGTTGTTAAACATGACAATTATTTTGATCATTTTGCTTTTATTTGAAGCTTTTTTTCAATTTGCCGATTCTTTATTAACAAACCGTTTGGGACAATATATAATTAAAGATATCAGAGTTCAGCTATATAAACACATTGTTAATTTAAGATTAAAATATTTTGATAATACTCCTATTGGAACTATTGTAACACGTGCAGTTTCTGATATTGAAGTAATAGCAGATATATTTTCGGAAGGATTAATTGTAATAATTGGTGATTTACTTAAAATTTCTGTGATCCTTGTTGTTATGCTGTTTTTAAATTTTAAACTTACTTTAATTGTACTTCTCCCAATTCCATTTTTAATTTTTGCAACTTCTATTTTCAGAAAATCAGTCCATGCTTCATTTCAAGAAGTGCGAACACAAGTTGCACGCCTTAACGCCTTTGTTCAAGAGCATATTGTTGGTATGTTTATCGTGCAGATTTTTAATAGGGAAGACGCTGAAATGAAACATTTTAATAATATCAATGAGAAGCATCGCAATGCCAATATTAAAGCAGTTTTAGCTTATTCAATTTTTTTTCCAATTGTTGAGGTATGTTCTGCTATTTCCCTTGGTTTGCTTGTTTGGTATGCAGGGAAAGGTGTTTTAATAGGAATAACTACAAAAGGGGAATTGGTATCATTCATCATGTATGTCAATATGTTATTTCGCCCTATTCGTCAATTGGCGGATAGATTTAATACCTTACAAATGGGAATGGTTTCCTCGGAGCGCGTTTTTAAAGTTCTGGATACAAATGAAATTATAGAAAATGAAGGCAACTTGCCTGCTGAAAATATTAAAGGAATTGTGGAATTTAAAAATGTTTGGTTTGCCTATAATGATGAAAATTGGATATTAAAAAACATTTCTTTCTCTGTTAAGCAAGGAGAAACAATTGCTTTAGTTGGTACTACAGGGGCAGGGAAGTCATCGGTAATTAATTTGTTAAATCGTTTTTACGAATATAATAAAGGACTTATTACTATTGATGGCTTGGATATACGAGAATATGAATTAAGTTCATTGCGTAAAAATATAGGGGTGGTGCTGCAAGATGTTTTTTTGTTTTCCGACACACTGGCAAATAATATTTCAATGAATAATCCAGATATTAGTAGGGAGCAAATTATCGAAGCTTCTAAAATAGTAGGAGCTCATAATTTTATAGAAAAGCTTCCAAATGCTTATGATTACAATGCAATGGAACGCGGGGGGATGCTGTCTGTTGGGCAAAGACAATTGGTAGCATTTATTAGGGCATACGTTTATAATCCCAATATTTTGGTGTTAGACGAAGCTACTTCATCAATTGATGCCGATTCAGAAAAACTTATTCGAAACGCAATTGATATGCTTACAAAAAATCGAACATCTATTATTATTGCCCATCGCCTTGCTACTATTCAAAAAGCAGATAAAATTATCGTCATGGATAAGGGCGAAATAATTGAAATAGGTAATCATCAGGAATTGTTAAAATTAAATGGTCAATATAAACGCTTGTTCGAATTGCAATTTAAGGCTGAAGAGCTTGATAAGGTTGTGTAAATTATATATTTAGCAGGATGCTTTTTATTAAGTTGTATGGCTTTTATATTTAATATTTGATAAATATTAAGTTTACATTTTTATGATCTATTTATAAGCATTGGAAAGTTCGGAACAAATAAAAAAAATATTGCAAACATTACCTATTAATCCTGGGGTATATCAGTATTACGATAGTGAGGGTAAAATTATTTATATTGGTAAAGCGAAAAATTTAAAAAAACGCATTAGTTCTTATTTTAATAAGGAGCAACATGAAAATGGTAAAACATATGTACTTGTAAAAAAAATTCAAGACATTAAATTTATTATTGTTGATACAGAAATGGACGCCTTGCTTTTAGAAAACAACCTTATAAAAAAATATCAGCCACGCTATAATATATTATTGAAAGACGACAAAACCTATCCTTGGATTTGTATTAAAAACGAACCCTTCCCTCGCATCATTTCTACTCGAATCCTTGTTAAAGATGGCTCCATTTATTTTGGGCCCTACGCATCAGCAAAGGTTTTGAACATGTTGTTAGGATTAATAAAGCGGCTTTTTAAGTTGCGCAATTGTAACCTTAAGCTAGACAATAAAAGTATTGCTGCTAATAAGTATAAAGTTTGCCTTGAATACCATATAGGAAACTGTAAAGCCCCGTGTGTTGGTAAGGAAAAAATAGAGGAGTACAACGAAACTATTGCTGAAATAAAAGAAATTGTTAAAGGTAATATTGCATCTGTTGTAAGGCATTTTAAATTATTGTTACAACAAAAAATTGAAGAATTGCAATTTGAACAGGCGCAGATCTTTAAGGATAAAATTGATTTGTTAGAAAATTTTCAAACTAAATCAACTGTTGTAAGCCCTATAATAAATAATGTTGATGTGTTTTCAATTGTTACAGATGAAAATAATGGATACGTAAATTTTTTGAAAGTTATCAATGGCGCTATTGTTCAAGGGCATACAATTGAATTTAAAAAGAAATTAGACGAAAGTGATCAAGAGCTGCTAACTCTCGCAATTGTTGAGTTAAGGGAACGTTTCAAAAGTGATTCTACAGAAATTATTGTTCCGTTTTATTTCGATACTAAATTCCCGGGTATAGAATTTACTATCCCTCAGCGTGGTGATAAAAAACATTTATTAGAAATGTCCTTGCGTAATGTTGAATATTATCGAAAAGAAAAAAACAGACAGGAAAATCTTATCGATCCCGAACGTCATACTAAGCGCATAATGGAGCAAATGAAAAAAGACTTGCGGCTTAGCGAGATACCTCGGCATATTGAATGTTTTGATAATTCAAATTTTCAAGGCGCTTATCCTGTTGCTGCAATGACTGTTTTTATTGATGCCAAACCATGTAAAAAAGAATACCGGCATTTTAATATAAAAACGGTGGAGGGCCCCGACGATTTTGCTTCTATGGAAGAAGTTATTTATAGGAGATATAAGCGTATTATAGATGCCAATCAGCCTCTACCACAGCTAATTGTGATAGATGGCGGCAAGGGGCAATTAAGCTCCGCCATTGAAAGTTTAGACAAGTTAGGCATTAGGGGAAAGCTTGGCATTATTAGTATCGCTAAAAAATTGGAGGAAATTTATTTTCCGAATGATTCTATTCCTTTGTATTTAGATAAAAGAAGTGAAACCTTAAAAATAATTCAACAGATTCGTGATGAAGCGCATCGTTTTGGAATTACGCATCACAGAAACAAAAGGGATAAGGGAACTTTAAAAACAGAACTAACTGAAATTGCAGGTATAAGCACTGTTACGGCTCAAAAATTATTATCGCATTTTAAATCTGTTAAGAATATAAAGGAGTCTGAGGAAAGTGAAATGGGAAAAATAATTGGTAATGCTAAGGCTAAGATTGTATTTTTATATTTTCATAATTAGAGCCTATCTATAATGTAAAGCTTTCAAAATAATTTCGGCAAAACAGATATATTAATAAAAACAGATAATTTCATTTTTTCTCAAAAAAACATCCTTATGAAAACGCGCGTGAGGAATGAACAAACGCGATGCAGGGTTGCAGGTGGGGAGGAATCGTTTGTTCTTGATTTTTTGTTTCTTTTGTATCAAGACAAAAGAAAAACACACAGTTTTTGAACCATTTAATTTGCGG
>CAMBDK010000009.1 GCA_945865315.1 Chitinophaga pinensis
ATAATACACGGAATTAATAAAAAAACAAAACGAAAATTAAATTTGTTTTTATTTATTTTGCTTATAGTTATATTCAGCCAGCAGTAAATTAATATCACTAATTAATTGATTAACTTCATTGGTGTCGGTGCCATCATAATATCCTCGGATATGTTTTTCTTTATCGATCAAAGCAAAGTTTTGCGTATGAATAAAATCATCGGGACCACCATCTCCTTTTTCCGCATTTAATAAGTAACTATTGCGTGCAATTTCGTATAAAGATTTTTTACTGCCTGTAACAAACATCCATTTTTGTGTATTAGCATTATGTTCTATGGCGTATCTTTTTAATTGTTCAACAGTGTCTATTTCTGGATCAACAGTATGTGATAAAAATTTAACATCCTTATTGTTTTTAAATTTTACAACAATACGTTCCATCTGTTTGCTCATTTTAGGACATATGGATTGGCAAGTAGTGAAAAAAAAATCTGTTACATACACACATTCGGTAAAGTTTTTTTGTGATACGGTTTCTCCATCCTGATTTATAAAACTAAAATTTTCAATGGTATGAAATGCTGTGTCAGCTTTATTGTTTTTTAAGGAATAGTTTTTTTCTCCATAAATTGGCAAGTAGCGCAGTGGTTTGGCTCTGTCATAAATAAAAAAAGCATAAATAAAAAAAAATGCTGAAGCTATAAGTATAAAGAAATTGACTGATTTTATTTTCATGCTTAATTGAATATTTTATTTTGCGAAGTTAAGGAATGTAAAGGATATTTTAATTGTTAATGAAACAAAATTCTTGAAAAATTTTCGCTAATAAATTGTCTGCTAAAGTTATATATTCAAGGCTGTTTATTAAATTATATAATTGGTAGATTTGAAATAATGGGTGCTTCAGGAAATTTATTTTGTATATTGATTTATATCGTGTGCTGAAAACAATATTTAGTTTTGGTGATTTTGTTAAATTCTGCTTGGCATAATTGTATTTCTTATTTTTAAAAAATACGCTTCTATTTTATATGTCATGATCATTCCAATAAGGATACTCAAAATCGCTGTTATTAAAAATTTACTAAAATTGTTGATACTTAGATTATAATTTAAAGATACATTATCTATGTAAAAAATAACAATAGAATGAATTATATAAATAGAGTAGGAGCAATATCCAACTTTACCGAGGAAGTTAATTATAGAGGAACCAAATAAATAGTTCAACTGCTTATTAATATTAGGTGTTAGTATAAAATATAGTAATAAAATTCCGAAGGAAATATAGAGCAAAGTAAAGCCTATTGTTTTTACAAAAAAGGAAGATGCTGCGTCAAAGAATGGTGTCCAGACTAAACATAAAAAAGCAATTGAAAGTAATATTTTTTTGTATTTATTGAATATTTGAGTTGTTACATTTAACCTAAAGTAATACAAGTATGCAATATAAACCCCAGCCAAAAGCGAGTCTATTCTTAAATGTGTCATTGTGAAATTTCTTGCAACGTCTTCTGGAAATTCAATATTACTAATCAAACGCAGATAAAAGCAAAATATAAGCATTCCGATTATTAGCATTTGAAAATAATTCCTTTTTTCAAAGGACTCATTTAATATTATTTTATTATACTTTATTCCCAGCCAAAGTAAAATTGTGAAAGCAAAGTAAAAGTGTTCTTCAACTGCTAAAGACCAACTAGCGAAATACAAATATCCCCAGCCGTTTGCATAATTCTGTGTAAATGTGAGGTCCGATAAAAGAGGAATAATTTTTAAATTCCCATCTATTAAAATAGGAATTAGATATAAAATATTAAATATATAATAAATAGGATATATTTTAAATCCTCTTCGTATTAAAAATCTTTTTGGTTGTATATTACCATATACCTTGAATTCTTTGAATAAGAGGCCAGAAACTAAAAAACCGCTTAATACAAAAAATAAATCTACCCCAATCCAGCCAATATTTTCTGTGAATTGGCAAATATACCGGTGTCTTAGTAAGACTAATACTATCGCAATTCCACGTAAAAAATCAAGTTCTCTTAGTCTATTCAATCTTATCGTTTAAATATTTTGTGATTCTTAGGATAATATCTATCAATCCAAACGATATATTGTTTGCATAGTGGCATTCATAAATTTTATTTTTAGTGTTTCAAATATTTTCATTTTAAAATTGCAAAATAGAATTGTATCTTAATACTCCAAACTTATATATTTATCTATACTTGTAAGCTAATTTACAGCCATTAATTTTTGATAATGGAATATTATAAACAGTTTTTTATTTAGCAAAGGCATTGTTAAGAAATAATTGGTACAGAAAAAGGGCAAACGAACAAGCCAAAATGTATAAGTTATTTTTTAACAATGTCTAAATCAAATCTATCAAGATTCATGACTTTATACCAAACGGCAACAAAATCTTTTACAAATTTTTCTTTTGAATCACTACTTGCATAAATTTCTGCAATGGCACGAAGCTCTGAGTTGGAGGCAAATACGAGGTCAGCGCGCGTTGCTGTCCATTTCAATTCACCGGTAATACGGTTACGGCCTTCAAATATTTCGCCTGTTTCGTCAGTAGCTTTCCATGAGCTGCCTAAATCTAATAAATTTACAAAGAAATCATTGGTAAGCTGTTCTGTTTTATTAGTAAATAAGCCGTGTTTTGATCCATCAAAGTTGGTGTTCAACGCTCTTAGGCCACCCAATAAAGCTGTCATTTCTGGTGCCGTTAAGGTTAAAAGTTGCGCTTTGTCCGCCAACATTTGTTCCGTTATTGAAATACATTTGGCATTTTTATAATTTATAAATCCATCCGCTTTTGGCTCTAATACTGCAAATGAAGCTATATCGGTTTGCTCTAAAGTAGCATCGCCTCGCCCAGCAGCAAATGGAACAGTGATGGTATGTCCTGCATTTTTTGCAGCTTTTTCAATAGCTGCCGTTCCACCCAACACAATTAAATCTGCCATAGAAACTTGTTTGCCAGTAGTAGCAAATTCTTTTTGAATTTCTTCCAAAACACTTAAAACCTTTTTCAATTGATTTGGATTATTAGCTTCCCAATTGATTTGAGGCGCCAGACGAATGCGGGCGCCATTGGCACCGCCGCGTTTATCAGAACCACGGAATGTAGCTGCTGAAGACCAAGCTGTTGAAACTAATTGTGCTACTGAAAGGCCGCTAGAAAAAATTTTATCTTTTAAAATAGCAATGTCTTTATCATTTAATTCATTTTTTGTGGCTGGAATAGGATCTTGCCATAACAATACTTCCGTAGGGATTTCTGTGCCTAAATAACGAGTAATAGGGCCCATATCTCGGTGTGTTAATTTATACCATGCCCTTGCAAATGCATCGGCAAATTCGTCAAAATTTTCTAAGAAACGTTTTGAAATTTTTTGATAAATAGGATCCAATTTCATTGCCATATCTGCTGTTGTCATCATTGGTGCATGGCGTTTAGAAATGTCGTGCGCATCTTCCACTAAGTTGGAGGCGTTTTCATCCGTTGGGGTCCATTGCTGAGCGCCAGCAGGACTTTTTGTTAATTTCCAATCATATTTGAATAAAGTTTCAAAATAGCCATTATCCCATTTTGTAGGATTTGGTTTCCAGGCACCTTCTATTCCACTAGTGGTAGTATCGCCAGCTTTACCTGCTCCAAAACTATTTTCCCATCCCATTCCCATTTGTTCTATCCTTGCTCCTTCGGGTTCTCTACCAACAAGAGTAGGGTCTCCAGCACCATGAGCTTTCCCAAAAGTATGTCCACCAGCAACTAAAGCAACCGTTTCTTCATCATTCATTGCCATCCTTGCAAATGTTTCTCGTATGTCTCTGCTCGATGCTATTGGGTCAGCAACACCATTTGGCCCTTCTGGGTTTACATAAATTAATCCCATTTGTACAGCTGCTAGAGGATCCTCTAATTCCCTATCACCACTATATCTTTTGTCGCCTAACCATTCTGTTTCTTTCCCCCAATAAATATCTTGTTCGGGTTCCCAAATATCTTCACGACCTCCGGCAAATCCGAATGTTTTAAAACCCATAGATTCTAGGGCACAGTTGCCAGCTAAAATCATTAAATCAGCCCAAGAAATTTTATTACCATATTTTTGTTTAATAGGCCAAAGTAAAAAACGAGCCTTGTCTAAATTACCATTGTCTGGCCAACTATTTATTGGTGCAAAACGCTGATTGCCGGTTCCCGCACCACCGCGACCATCTGAAATACGGTAAGTGCCTGCACTGTGCCAAGCCATACGAATAAATAATGGTCCATAATGTCCATAATCTGCCGGCCACCAATCTTGAGAGATTTTCATTAAATCAAAGATGTCTTTTTTAATGACTTTTAAATCTAACTTTTTAAACTCTTCGGCATAGTTAAAGCCTTTATCCATAGGGTCCGATAGGTTAGAGTGTTGGCGTAAGATGCCTAAGTTTAAACGGTTTGGCCACCAATCTTTATTAGATGTGCCAGTTCCAGCCGCTGCTTGTTTTGTTTGTCCATGAGGAAAAGGGCATTTACTTTCGGTTGAATTGCTCATATATTTTATTTTTTTAGATAGATAATTATTTCTTTTAGTAATTTTCTCTTCAATAGTTTTTAAAATAGCTTTTAAGCTTTGGCAGGTTTAAGGTATTGAAATTATCTTTTTTTATTTTAGCGTTTAAAGGTTTTAAAATTTTTTACAAATTTACTATTGTTTTACTTAATTAAGCTTATTTTACTTGTATTTAATTTATATCCACGGTATTCGTATACAATTCAATTTTATTTGATTTTTTTCAAATAATTTTTATTCTTTTTTTCAAAATAAATAATTTACATTTACTTATGATTTTGAGAAAATCGTTTAACGGGTTCTACGATTTTTAAAAAATCAAAACTGAAAAAAGCAATTTTTAGAACCCACCTAAATACAAAATCATGAAAAAAATTTACATTTTAACATTCCTAGTCCTTTCTTCCATTTATTCTTATTCTCAATGTACTGTTTTTACAACCGGAAACAACGCTTCTTGTTTTGGTGTTTGTGATGGCATTGCTGTAGCTGCTGCATCTGGAGGGTTGCCACCCTATAATTTTTTATGGAATTCGGTTCCTGCACAAACGACGTCGACTGCTACCGGACTTTGCGCTGGCTCATACACTGTAACTGTATTTGATTCAATGGGAAGTGTTTGTACGGGCATATGGGTTATAACTTCTCCAACTCAAGTTGTTGTTGGTGGCTCTTCAACCAATGCTTCTTGTGACACATGTCCAAACGGAACGGCATCTGCTAGCGCAAGTGGTGGAAATTTTGGTGGATATACGTATTCTTGGAATACAACGCCGGTCCAAACAACACCAACGGCTACTGGATTGTTACCAGGAACCTATTTTGTTACTGTTACCGATGCGAGTGGATGTGTGGGAGATACATCAGTAACTGTTACGTTTACAACTGGAATAGATGAAGTTAGTTCAACTGATTTTGTATCGATATATCCAAACCCAAGTAATGGTCTTTTTACCATTTCAACTGCAAGCAAAAAAAATCATATATCCATTTTTGATGTTTTAGGAAAAAATCTAATGGTTATAGATTCTAATATTTCAAAAACAGAAATTAATTTACAGCATTTAAACAATGGAGTTTATTTTGTGAAAGTGAAGCATGAAGGTGTTACGTCGACAAGAAGATTGGTCATTAATAAATAATTGTTTTGTGAAAAAGGAAAGCCGTCTTGAAAAGGACGGCTTTTTTTGTTTTATAATTTTTGAATTAAATAAAAATAAGCCTGGTACATCTGTATCATTAATGACATTATACTGACGATTTACAATTTCATCTATACCTGCCTCGTTTACCCAATATACTGTCAATTTACAGAAAGGTGATGTGGTTTACCCCCGTAGGCGCTAAGCTGTGCTTAGTGACGCTCCTAATAGGTAAACTGTGCTTACCATACACAGTAATTCAAACACAGTAACACTAAATCCGTTCATTTAATTTTATAGTGCTTTGTTCATTTGCGCTAATCAATCGCCACTCCTGTGGCTGATTTACAAAACCTACCTCAACAGGGTTGTTGTGAATATAATCCACTTTCTGTTGAATCACTTTGTTGCTATATAAAAAAAATGGATGATTATCATGTTTCCAAAATTACATTTTTTGTTTTAATTGATATTATAAATATAAAAAAGTGTTCAATAATAAAAAGAGAATTTTGATTCTTACAAAAATTGACGAAACTCAAAGATGGTATAGTAATTTGACGT
The DNA here is from genome assembly GCA_945865315.1 of Chitinophaga pinensis. Lineage (GTDB taxonomy): Bacteria > Bacteroidota > Bacteroidia > 2-12-FULL-35-15 > 2-12-FULL-35-15 > 2-12-FULL-35-15. The sequence continues at coordinate 6,278 of CAMBDK010000009.1, forward strand.
TTGATTTCTTGCTTGCAGTGCTTTAAATAACATAGCAATAATTTTATTTTATTAAGACCATTCTTTTTTTATGTTGCGCAATTTAAAATTAATTATTTTTTTAAAAATTGTATGAGATTAGGTCTATTACAGCCTATTTTATGCCAGGTTCAAATGTCGGTTTAAAGCTATAAGATAAGGAGGGATAAAACTACAGACTCTAATTAGTGTCTGTCCATATAATCGAGAGTCTGATTCATAATTTTCAAGTTCGAGGCTTGCGAAGTTTTGAAAATCAAGGAGTTTGCTTTTGCAAACGACTGTTTTCAAAACAAGCATAACGAAGAAATTGGATATTATGGACAGACTCTATTTAAACGCTGACCCCTAAATACTAGCATAAATATTTAATGGATACTATTTAATAAGCTGAAATTTTATTCAAATGCATTTAGAATTTCAAGGATTTTAATATTTAAATTATTAATAGCCAATTTCATTTCCCAGGCTAATTTATTTCTGCGTTCCATATAATTTGAAACGCCTCTTATCTGAGCATAAGCAACGCCTTCGTTTTCACAAACGAACATAAAGGCAGCCCCTTCCATACTCTCTGTATTCGGATTAAATTTCTGTATCACCTTTTTAATGCTTAGCTCGTTACCATGAGCTGTATTTACTGTAATACCAGATACTTTAGGTATTAAATTTAATACATTATTTTTTATGTGTGTATTATTAATCATTTCAATGTCGCCCTCCAATCCCATCTCTTTTATTGATAAATATTGGTTTCCATCTTCGGCGCCCAAGTCCGAAAAATGATCTTGAACAATATTAACAACAGCACCCAATTCTAATTTATCATTAAAACTTCCACAAATACCAATATTTAAAGCCAAATTATAATTATTATTATTTAGTTTTTTTCCAGCATGATATGTGGTAGCTACCATACCAATTCCTGCAATCAAAAAATCAATTTCTAAATGTTTAATTCTGCATTTAATAAAGTTTGCTTCTATGTTTTCATGAAACTCCATTTTATCTAATAATGGTTTTATTTCTTGACGAGTAGCTGCTACAATTAATATTTTCATTTTTAAAGAAATTAAAATTACTACCAAATATACAAATGATTTTACACCGGATGAAAAACGAAAATAGTTTATATTTTGGGGATTAAAATAATTTTGATTTGCTAAATTAAAAAAATCTTTAGTTTTTAACATTAACTCCACCTTTTAAGGTGGAGAGAAAAACGATGTCAACAAAATTTGGCTTTAGCCCTTAAAAAAATGCCAACATGTCTTATGTAAAAGTAATGATTCAGGCAGTTTTCGGGCACCAAAAGCATAAATACTGGGCGCAAAACGCAACACTTAGCAGTGAATTTTTTTTACTGAAAAGGCAGTTAATTAATAGTTTACCGCCAAATATAATTTTATTTTTTTTGACTCCTTATCATGTGGATAATAAATCCTGCAATAATAAAAATAAATAATAATAAAAATGATAAGAGTATGAATACCTGTTTTTCTAATTTTTTGTTTTCTATAGTTACAGCTTCTTTTTTCTTAAAAGTATTGTTTGCATTAGCTTGTATGTATTTTATTTCATTTGTTTCAGCGTCAATGCTATCTCTATATAGTTCAAATAATTTGTGGTGCTGATATGCCAATTTCCAATATTCTCCTTGTTTTTGTTGTGAAATAGAGGCGGAAGTTGCCTGTGTGCTATCCAGCTCTTCCAGCCTTGCATAACTTTCTTTAAGCCAATCTTTATTCTCTATTTTTTTGCTTAGTTGCAATGCTTTGGTTAAATAATTCCTAGCAGAATTTAGTTTTTTAATATCCATTTGTACAACACCAATATTAATATAAGATTCTATGATACCGGTTTTGTCACCAATTTCTTCGCATATTTTTAATGCTGCCAGATAATTTTTTAATGCTATGTTTAGTAAATTATTTTTTTCATTTGACCTGTGTAATTTCAAACTTAGTATTGAAGGTTGAACATCCGAGTAATTTACTTTATTCCAATAAATATTACCAATGTTGTTTAATGAAAAAGCGGCACCAGCTCTATTTCCTATTTCTTCATTTATTTTTAAAGATGCTAAATACATTTTTTCTGCTTCCGAATAATGTCCCCGGCTATTGTATATTCTTCCAATATTATTAAAAGCGACGGCAACGCCATCTTTGTCGTTAATTTCCTTGTATTTTTTTAATGCACTGAAGTAGTTTTTTAATGCTTCAGAGAAATTAGCGGGCTCATCATAAACCAGTCCTATATTAATGTAAATATTAGCAAGACCTTTAGTATCTCCAATTACCTCCCGTATATTTAATGCGGCGTAGTAGTTTTTTAGGGCTTCGGGGAAATTGTTTTGATAATAATAAATTATTCCAATGTTGAGGTAAGACCCAGCAATATCTTTCTGGTTTTTTAATTCTGTATTAATATTTAAAGCTATCAGATGGTATTTTAATGCTTCCGAAAAAAAAGTCTCTTTATTTTCAATAGGACATGTTGCGGCGGCTCCTTTTTCGTAGTATATGTTTCCTATATTATTATAAGCAGCGGCAATTCCATTTTTTATTGCCGGATGGTATATTTTTAGAAATCTCTCAGGTTTATTGCACAATAAAATAACATTTTCGGCATAACTTAATGCGCTGTCGTATTTGCCATTGTTGATGAAATCAATAGATAATTTATTTAATTTATTAATGAAAATAGTATCCGGTTTTTCAGTTTTGAAAATATACCAGGGGAATACAATTTCAGAAATTACATTTATATGAATGGGGAATTCTTTGTTTGTACCATTGGCTGAAGAAATTTCAGATGGGTGGTATAAAAACAAACAACAAACAAAAAATATTTTATTGTAATTTAGCATTATTTAAAAAAAAAGCGTAGTTTATTTTTTACAAATTACCCAAAATAAAATTAGTCATTTTTGTATAAAGGTGTAATCTTGTATTTCCACCCGATACCCCATGGTTTTTGTCGGGATATATGAATAAGTCAAATTGTTTATTGGCTTTTACAAGGGCGCTAATCATTTCCATTGAATTTTGATAATGCACATTATCATCAGCACTTCCGTGTATAAGCAAATATTTACCTTTTAATTCATTTACAAAATTAATTGGTGAGTTATTATCGTACCCATCTTTATTTTCTTGTGGGGTACTCATAAAACGTTCCGTATAAATATTATCATAGTACCTCCAATTAGTAACAGGGGCTACGGCAATTGCTAATTTAAAGTAATTCGCGCCTTTAGTAATACATAAGGAGCTTAAATACCCACCATAACTCCAGCCGAAGGTGCCAATCCTGTTTTTGTCTACATATGATAAATTGCTTAAATATTTTGCCGCTTCTATTTGGTCCGCTACTTCTAAATTTCCTAATTTTTTATAGGTGCATTTTTTAAATGATTCACCCCTATACATTGTTCCCCTGTTGTCTACACACATAATTATATAGCCTTTTTGAGCAAGAGATTGGTGCCAGAAATAATCTTTACCATCAAAACTGTTGTTTACCATGTTTCGCCCCGGACCGCCATAGAACACTAGAAAAACAGGGTGTTTTTTAGTAGTATCGAAATTTAATGGTTTTATCATCCACGCGTTTAGTTCTACATTATCTTTGGTTTTGAAAAGGAACAATTCTTTTTTACTTAAATCAAATAGTTGCATGTTTTTTATTAAAGCTTTATTATTTTCAAGGATGCGTATCTGCTGCCCCTCTGCATTGTAAATAGCAATTAAATTTGGGGTGTTGGCAGTTGAAAAGGTGTTTATATAATATTTCATACCTGAACTAAATTCTGGTTTGTGAGTGCCCTTTTCAACTGATATTTTTTTCTTGCCTTTCCCATCCAATTGAATTGAATAGATGTCTTTTTCAGTCGCAGTATTTTCAGATGCAGTGTAGAAAACTGTTTTTTTATTCTCGTCTATTCCATTAAAATTTACTACATCCCAATCACCCTTAGTTATTTGGTTCAGCAATCCCCCTTTCATATCATATAAGTATAAATGGTTGAAGCCGTCTTTTTCATTCATAATAATAAAGTTTTTATTGTCTTCGGTAAAATAAACGTATTCGCTACCTGTTGCATTAATATCAATATAGGTATTGCTTGTTTCGGAATATATAATTTTCGTTTCTCCATTAGAGGCATTCGCTAATAACAAATTTAAATTGTTTTGCTTACGATTCATGCGGACTAAGGAAAGTGTATTTGCATCAGCCGTCCATTTAACACGAGGTATATATTGATCTGTATTAGTGCCAATATCTATTAACTTATCCGAAGCAGTTAATACATCATAAAGGTGAATAGTTACAATAGAATTATCTTCACCAGCCTTTGGGTATTTAAATTTATATGCTGTTGGATATAGTTTGTTGTTAAATTCATCAAATGAAAATTCCTTTACTTTTCTTTCATCAAATTTATAGTAGGCAATTTTTTTACTGTCGGGGCTCCAATAATAAGCAATTGAAAATCCGAACTCCTCTTCATGCACCCAATCGGAAGCGCCATTAATAATATTATTTTGTAAGCCATCTGAAGTAACTTGCGTTTCTGCGGAGCTAGCTATATCTTTAATAAAAATATTGTTACTTCTCACAAATGCCACTTTATTGCCGTCGGGTGAAAATGTGGCATGCATTTGTTTTTCTCCGCTAGTAACTGGCATAATTGATTTTGTATTAATGTCATATACATAATAATTTTCGCGGGTAGAACGGCGATAAATATTTTCTGTATTGGATGCAATTAATATTTTTTTTTCATCGGCACTAAATTTATAATTGTCAATGCCAATATTTTCGCCATTTACCAATAATTTACTTTTACATATAATTACTTCCGGTATGCTTGATTTTTCATAACTAAAACGAAAAACAGTATCGTTTTTCATAGTTGAATAATGAATTCCGTCCTTCATAGAAAGTAATCCATTTATGGTGTTGTTTTTAAATTTCCCTGTGCTCCATATATCTTCTAATGTAATTTCTTTTGTTTGCGCATTAATATTGCTAACAAGCAGTATGGAAAAATAAATAATTAAGCTCTTCATATTATTTTAATTGTATAAATTTGATGAATAACGAAAGTAGTGAAATATTTTCTGCCTCATAGATATATATTATAATCATATGGAAATTCAATTCAGAACAAATGAAAAGGTAAGCGCTGAGGCGGTAATAGAAGTTTTTAAAAGTTCAGGGATAAGTCGTCCCTTCGATGATATAGTTCGCATACAAACTATGATTGACAACTCTAATCTTATTGTTACTGCTTGGAAAGAGAAGGAGTTAATTGGTATTTCCCGTTCTATTACAGATTTTAGTTATTGCTGTTACCTATCTGATTTAGCTGTTAAAAAAGAGTACCAGAAATTCGGTATTGGAAAAACATTAATAGACCTTACACAACTTGCTGTTGGAGAGCAAACGATGTTGCTCTTATTATCTAACGCTTCCGCAATAGAGTATTACCCTAAAGCAGGTTTCGAGAAAATAGAAAATGGTTATTTAATAAAACGTAAATTATAGCAAGCTGTTTTTTTTTATTTTTTAAAGTATATTTTTTTGTCCGCTTTTTCAAGTTCACAAAATAGAAGAGTCTTTAAAAATGAGATGGTTTATAGTTACCATTTTTAAAAATAATTTTTTGAGAACCACCAAAATATTTTCCTGTATTACAAAAAAAAGGTGGAAAATTATTTTCCACCTTTTTTTATAATAACAAAGTAAACTAGTAATTCTATTTTACCTTTTCTACCACAGCTTTGAAAGCATCCGGATTATTCATAGCTAAATCAGCTAATACTTTACGGTTTAAATCAATCTTGTTGGCATGTACTTTACCCATAAATTGTGAGTAAGATAAACCAAAAGGTCGAACACCAGCATTGATACGTTGAATCCAAAGAGCACGGAAATTACGTTTCTTTTGTTTCCTATCGCGGTATGCGTAAGTTAATCCTTTTTCAAGAACGTTTTTAGCAATCGTTATAACATTTTTTCTTGCACCCCAATAACCTTTAGTTTGTTTGAGGATTTTTTTTCTTCTGGCTCTTGAAGCCACCGAGTTAACCGATCTAGGCATTTTTTTAAGTTTTTTTGGTTTCAGCGCTCTTACAGTTTAAAGAGGCTTAATACTGAGTACCAGGTTAATTAATTATTGAACTGTATTGTAAAAAATTTAAAACGCTAACAAATAGATTACCATGGCTTTTAATTGGGGGATATAGAATATCCTTTATTATTAAAAAGACTAGGAAGTTTATTTATTTACCAATAGTAAGCATTGCTTTTACACGAGGTAAATCTGCACTGTCAACTAATCCTGTTTGCGTTAAAGCTCTTTTAGCTTTAGTTGTTTTTTTTGTTAAAATATGGCTTTTGAAAGCATGTTTTCTTTTTATTTTTCCTGTTCCGGTCAGAGAGAATCTCTTCTTAGCACCAGAATGCGTTTTCATTTTAGGCATTTTGCTTATTTTTTATTATTGAATTTAAAGTTTAATGTATAAAAATTATTTTATTATTTTTTCTTTGGTGCGATCACCATTATCATTTTTTTTCCTTCTAGTAAAGGCATTTGTTCAGGTTTCCCCCATTCTTCAAGTTCATTAACAAATCGTAATAATAAAATTTCTCCTTGTTCTTTGAATAATATGGATCTTCCTTTAAAAAATACAAAGGCTTTTACTTTTGAACCTTCTTGTAAAAATTTTATAGCATGATTTTTTTTAAAAGTAAAATCATGGTCATCTGTTTGCGGCCCAAAACGAATTTCCTTGATAACTGTTTTAGCAGCTTTCGCTTTTAGTTCTTTTTGTTTTTTCTTTTGATCGTATAAAAACTTTTTATAATCAACTACTCTACAAACAGGAGGTTCTGCATTAGGAGAAATCTCCACCAAGTCCAATCCCATTTCTTTAGCAATTTCTAGTGCTTTTTCAATAGGGTATACTCCTGATTCAATTCCTTCAGCAACAACACGCACCTCTTTGGCTCTAATACGTTCGTTAATAGCGTGTAAGTCTTCTTTTCTTCTTGGGCCACCTCTGCCAAATCTACTGTCGGGCCTTGGAACAACGGCTACACCTGCTCCACCTGGTTTAATGAACTTACCTCCTGCTGGTGCCGGCTTATTAAATTTCCCGGCATTTGTGTTAAATGGTGCTGCTATCGCTTGATCCTCCTAAATTTTTGTTTATACTAATTTTTTTTTATTTATTAAAATAGACTATAATTTTAAAATGGTTTTAATTTTATTATTAATTATTCTATTTTTTCAATTTATTAATTTCGATATTAATCATATTTGCAAAGTCATCAATTCCAAAACTTCCTAAATCGCCCTCGCCTTGTTTACGAACAGAAACTATATTTTCGGCCTCTTCTTTTTCTCCAACTATCAACATATACGGTACTTTCTGTAATTCAGTATCACGTATTTTTTTACCTATTTTCTCGTTTCTATCATCAATAAGACCGCGAATATCGTAATTTTTTAGCAAATCCAGCACTTTTTTTGCGTAATTGTTATATTTTTCACTAATTGGCAGTATTGCAAACTGATCCGGGCTGAGCCATAATGGGAATTTTCCGGCACAATGTTCAATCAAAACAGCAATAAATCGCTCTAAAGAACCAAAAGGGGCACGATGAATCATTACAGGTCTGTGTTTTTGGTTATCACTACCAGTATATTCCAATTCAAACCTTTCGGGTAGGTTATAATCTACCTGTATGGTGCCAAGCTGCCATTTTCTACCTATCGCATCTTTTACCATAAAGTCTAGTTTAGGGCCATAAAATGCTGCTTCACCTAGCTCTACAATGGTTGTTAATCCTTTTTCAGCTGCCGATTCTATTATTGCTTGCTCGGCTAGTTTCCAGTTTTCATCCGATCCTATGTATTTGGTTTTATTATCTGGATCCCGCAATGAAATTTGGGCTGTATAATCATTGAAATCCAATGCTTTAAATACATAAAGTACTAAATCTATTACTTTACAAAATTCTTCTTTTACTTGGTCTGGCCTGCAAAATAAATGTGCGTCATCCTGTGTAAATCCTCTAACCCTTGTTAATCCATGCAATTCACCAGCTTGTTCATAACGATAAACGGTACCAAATTCGGCATACCGTATTGGTAAATCCTTGTATGATTTTGGTGATGTTTTATATATTTCACAGTGATGGGGGCAATTCATAGGTTTTAGAAAGAACTCTTCCCCTTCGTGTGGGGTTTTAATAGGTTGAAAAGAATCGGCACCATACTTTTCATAGTGGCCCGATGTTATGTAAAGGTTTTTATTTCCTATATGTGGGGTTGCTACAGGCAGGTATCCGTCTTTTATTTGAGCTTTTTGTAAAAATTGAATTAACCTTTCTCTTAGTGCCGCTCCTTTTGGTAACCACAAGGGCAATCCCATGCCTACTTTTTCGGAGAATGCGAATAGTTCAAGTTCTTTGCCTAATTTACGATGGTCGCGTTTTTTTGCCTCTTCTAATAAAATTAAATAATCTGTTAAATCTTTTTGTTTTGTAAATGTAATAGCATAAATTCTTGTAAGCATTTTGTTTTTTTCATCCCCCCTCCAATATGCTCCGGCAACATTCATAAGCTTTACAGCCTTAATAAAGCCAGTGTTGGGGATATGAGGTCCACGGCAGAGGTCGGTAAAATTTCCTTGCTCATAAAACGTAATGGTACCATCCTGTAGGCCATCTAACAATTCCAATTTGTATTCATCCCCTTTTTTCTTGAAATATTCAATAGCATCAGATTTCGATACGTCTTTACGTATATAGGCATTGCCAATACGTGCCAATTCTATTATTTTATCTTCTATTTTTTTGAAATCTTCCTGCGAAATTGTTTTCCCCCCTAAATCAATATCATAATAAAAACCATTTTCAATGGCAGGCCCTATACCAAATTTTGTACCCGGGTATATTGCTTCAATAGCTTCAGCTAAAAGGTGGGCAGAAGAATGCCAAAGTGTTGATTTACCTTCCGCATCATTTATTGTTAATAAAATCAATTTAGCATCCTCATAAATAGGACGCGTAGCATCCCAAACTTCAAAACCAGATTCTGGAGTATTTAATCGATTAACTTTTGCTGCCAAAACATTGCGAGCTAGTCCATCAGAAATAGATTGAGCAATTTTAATTGCCGTAGTTCCTTTTTCATATTGGCGAACTGTTCCGTCGGGGAATGAAATATTTATCATAATTTATTATTAAGCCCAATACCTATACAAAAAGGTGTTAGTGTTTTATTTTTGAAAGGAACAAAGATAATAATAATCGGTATTTGTATTGATGAACAGAAAATTAATTGGAAAATACTTTGGAATATAAAAATAAAAGCATCAAAAAATGTTATATTTAAAATCTGTCAGATTAATATTAATCATTTTATTTTATATTTTATTAATAGTAGTTTGTATGTTTAATACTTTAAAAATAAAAAAATAATTTGATTTTTAAAGTATTTATATTTTTTCTAAATTGCAAAAAAAAAATTGTTACAGAGAGAATTAGGTAATCTTATTATAGTGCAAAAGGCTCAATTTCAAAACAAACCGTCGGTTATGTTTTCTGGTCGACACAAAAATTAAAAGAGCATTCCACATAATATTTTCATTTAGTTAATTTCATTCTGAAATAGCAAAGGACAATGAAAGGGAAACTTAAATTACTAATAGCTTTATTGTTTTGTTCTTTAATACTTCATGGACAAACAATTATAAATCCTTATTTTATCGGATCAACAAATACTTATATTCATAATCAACCACAAAGTTTTAGTTCAAAAATTATAAAATTAGGAATGGGGCTGCTTGGAATAAAAAAAAGCATCAAAAAAAATATTGAGAATAGTACTTTCCAAAAAAATCCTGCACCATTTCCTAAATCATTAATAAAGAATTTTGAAATAACCGAGACAAGTTTTGGCAATAGAACCTTTTGGACAATTAAACCTAAACAACATCCAAGCAATAAAATTGTTTTTTATATTCATGGCGGTGCATATATTTCAAATGTAATTGCGCATCAGTGGCATTTGGTGGAAGCTCTTATTTCAAAAACGAATGCAACTTTTATTATACCTAATTATGAAATTGCACCTTTTTCAACTTACAAGGAAACTTTTGAATTTATCAATTCCCTTTACAACCAATTACTCACTGCTCATAAATCGAACGATTTTATATTAATGGGCGATTCGGCAGGTGGCGGATTTGCTTTGGGTTTTGTAATGACACTAAGAAATAATAATCAAATTCAACCCTCTCAAATTATTTTACTTTCTCCTTGGCTTGACATTACTATGCAAAATCCGGAAATAAAAAAAATTGATAAATATGATAAAATGTTGGCTATAGAAGGGCTTCAAATGGCAGGGGATTTATTTGCAGGGGATATGAAACAAACTGATTATCGCTTAAGTCCTATTTATGGTAACTTCAAAGGGTTGAATAAGATTTCTGTTTTTATTGGGACGCACGATTTGTTTATAGCCGACACTAGAAAAATGAAAAATATTTTAGACAGTAACAGTATTCCATTCAACTATTTTGAATACCCCAAAATGTTTCATGTATGGGTAGCTGCAACGAAAATGAAAGAAGCTAAAATTTCGATTAACCAAATTTCAAAACTAATAAACAACTCGGATATAAATTAGGATAGTGATATATCCCTTAAATATAAAACTATTTTTGTTTAGCTATTTAGCGACTATGTATTTGAATAAAAAAAGCCCATTTAGCATTGCTGCTGAATGGGCTTTTTTTAAAATTTTAATTTTAAATTGTTAATCTACATTGTCGTGTAGGAATGAATTGTTTGGTTTTATTTCAATTTTTTTATCTTCCCCTTCTGATAATGTATAACGGGAAACTTGAGATTCGGAAGAATGCGGTGTAGCATCTAAATTAATATTTTTTCTTTTGTATGCAGGTTCGTTTTCCAATTCGGATAATCCATTTGGCGTTTTTAATAATCTAAAACTTAATTCTTTTAGTTTAGAAACACGATTTTGAGCTTTTATTAATTGTTCCTCATTTTGAATTTTTGTTACAAAAACATTTTCTTTATTTTCAATTTCTGATTCTAATTCGGATTTTAAAAAACTTTCACTTTTTGAATTATCAATGATATAAGGTTCTTCGATAGGTTCAGGGGCATTGGTATTTGTAATTTCAAATTCAAATGATGTTTTATCTATCACATTTTCAGTTTCATGTTTATCCTCCCTAGTGAACAAAAATGGTTCGGTTGTTGTATTTTCTTTTTCATCATTTAATTCAGTTGCATTCCATGGTAATTGGCTCGACCATTCATTAGAAGGTATTTCATCTTCTTGTTTAATATAAGATGTAATTTCTGCTGTGATGGTATTTTGAAAAGTTGGAGGAACAAATTTGGTTTCTACTTTTTTAGGCTCATCTCCTAAGATATGAATTATTAAGTCGGGACTTTTTTCAAATTTGTCTGCAGTTTCTCCTTTCCCATCAAAGCCAGTTGCAATTATAGTAATGCTTACTTTATCACCTAAGGTTTTATCTACACCATAACCTTTAATTACTTCGGCAGTCATACCTGCTGCGTCTTGAATATAGTCGGTAATTTCACCTAACTCATCCATTGTAATTTCATCTTCCCCACAAGTAATATTTACTAGTATGTATCGTGCTCCTTTTATATTGTTATCGTCTAATAAAGGGGATGACATAGCTTGTTCAACAGCCCTTGTAGCACGATTTTCTCCCGATGCTATTGCAGAGCCCATTATAGCCTTGCCGCTATTTTTCATCACTGTTTTTACATCATTGATATCTGTATTTATTTGTAATGTAGTAGTAATAATATCTGCTATCCCTTTCGCTGCAGTTGATAAAATATCATCAGCATGGCCAAAGGCTTCAGTAACTTTTAAATTACCATAAATTTCTCGTAATTTATCATTACTTATTATTAATAAGGTATCTACGTTTTGTTTTAATTCTTCTAATCCTAGGTTAGCTTGTGTCTTACGTTTTTTGCCTTCAAAACCAAATGGTATAGTAACAATACCAACAGTTAAAATCCCCATTTCTTTAGCTACTTTTGCAATAACTGGTGCCGCTCCCGTTCCTGTTCCGCCGCCTAAACCAGCAGTAATAAATACCATTTCGGTATTGTTTCCTAATATCGCTTTTATTTCATCTATACTTTCAAGTGCTGCACTTTTTCCTACTTCGGGCAATGAACCAGCACCGCGTCCTTTTGTTAAACTAGCTCCTAGTGCTATTTTAAAAGGAACAGGACTCATATCTAATGATTGCTGATCAGTATTACATACAACAAAGTCAACACCCTTGATGCCTTGTTTATACATGTGGTTAACAGCGTTGCTGCCGCCACCACCTACTCCGATAACTTTTATTATAGAGGAGTTTTCTTGTGTTAGATCAAATTTCATCATAATTTTTTTTTATTTATAACGATTAATACTTTGGTGTATTTTTTTTAAAAATAGTTTTTACAACAGGCTATTTCTTTCGAGCATAAAATTGCTACTTTTTTTTATATAGAATTTTCATTATCCGATTAGTTACTAACTAGGGAATGTTAATTTCGTAAATATTTTTTTAGGTAGAATTTAATTTTCATCAAAAAAACTTTTTAATTTATCGATGAAGCTTGAAGTACCAGTTTTAGAATGTTCCTTGATAGTTTCAGGGATAATTACATTATTATTCTTGCGGTTTTTTTTGTCTAGCGTTTCCAATCCTTTCATAATAAGACCTACGGAAGTAGCAAACATAGGACTTGTAATGTCTTCGTTGCTTGTTGCTAAATGTTCATTAGGGTAACCAATGCGTGAATCCATTCCAGTAATATATTCTACTAATTGTGTAACATGTTTTAATTGCGCCCCACCGCCTGTAATTACTATTCCTGCAATTAATTTTTTCTCGTAACCGGAATTTTTTATTTCGTAATAAACGTGTTCTATAATTTCTTCCATGCGCGCCTGAATAATTGCCGATAAATTTTTTACCGATATTTCTTTGTGGGGCCGCCCTCTTAAACCAGGTATAGATACAATTTCATTTTCTTGATTTTCGCTAGCTAGTGCCGAACCAAATTTTATTTTTAATAATTCAGCCTGACTTTTAATTATTGTACAACCTTCTTTTATATCCTCTGTTATTACATTTCCACCAAATGGAATAACAGCAGTATGACGAATAATTCCATCTTGAAAAATAGCAACATCTGTTGTACCTCCCCCTATATCAACCAATACAACACCTGCTTCTTTTTCTTCGTCACTTAAAACAGCATCTGCTGATGCAAGCGGTTCTATTGTTAATTCTGTTACTTCTAATCCAGCTTTTTCAACGCATTTGTATATATTTCGTGCCGCAGCCATATGCCCTGTTATGATATGAAAATTAGCTTCTAGTCTAATTCCCGACATGCCAATAGGGTTTTTGATGCCTTGTTCGCTGTCAATTATATATTCTTGAGGTAATACATGTATTATTTGATCGCCAGGTTGCATTACTAACCTAAACATATCGTCAATCAATGAATCAATATCTTTTTGGGAAATCTCCTCCTCTACGCTTGATCGTGTTTTAATACCACGATGTTGTACACTTTTAATATGTTGTCCAGCAATTCCTACATTCACCGAACTTATTTCAACAGCAGATTTAGTGCTGGCTTCAGTAATTGCAGATTTGATGGCATCTACAGTTTTATCAATATTTTGAACTACCCCGCGAGCAACTCCAAAAGATTCGGATTTACCCATTCCAAGTATTTCAATTTTTCCGAATTCATTTCTACGTCCAACAATTGCAACAATTTTTGTTGTTCCTATATCTAATCCTACTACTATTTCTGATGGTTCCATTGTCTTAATTTTATTTGCCCTATCATTTACTATTCAAGGGACGTTGTTTTTTTATATTTTATTTATTTTTTCGGGTTTAATTTAATTATTTTCTGGAACATACTATTTGATTTTTAAATTTTAAATTTATAATGGAGTATTTTTCCCACCAGCCAGTAGTGTTTAGCCCTTGGTGGTAAAACACTAATAGTTTTTTAAATTTTTCATTCATTGCTGTAGTATCTCCAAATATTATTTTTTGATTTCCTACCATCGGGACAATTTCCATGTCTCTTTCGTTGTTTACATAAATTTGTTTTATCTGGGCTTTCCAAAATTCATTATTGTTAATGAAAACAGCCATTGCATATAATTCACCCAGTAGAGGATTTTTTACATTGTTTTTATTTTTAGGTATTGTATTTAAGGAATATTTATAATTAGCGGCAAACGACTCTTCAATATTCCCATTTGCAACTAATACATTGGCAGTAAATTTATCGGAAAGAGGCATTAGTTTCCCTTCATTATCAATATAATAACTGTCTCCGTAAGCATTAAATATGCGTACAATTGGTTTTCGTTGTCGCACTTCTACTTTTAGTCTCCCATCAATTGTTAAAAAAACTTCTGCATTTGCAATGTCAGCATGGCTGTTTAGCGCTCGTTTTATTCTAGGATAATTTACACTTGATTTAGGCTGCCCTACAATAGAATCCCCTCTGTAAATAATTAATTTGGAAATATCCATTTTGTTTAGAAAATCTAAATCCTCGTCTTCAATTACTTTAATGTCAAGACTTTTGCAAAGCAATGAATCTTGTTCTTTGTTTACAAATCCCATGCTTACCAGGAGTCCTATAATTAGTACTAACCAGAAAGTTATATATGCTATTTTTTTTGCCTTTTTCAATGAATTATTTGCTTCTAGTTTTTGTTTATTTTTTTTAATTATCAAGACTATTTAAAATAAATAATTTTTTTTATAATTTTTCTAATAATTTTTTTTTAATGGGCACAACGAAGGTGTCAATATCTCCAGCACCTAAAGTTAATAAAACATCTAATTTGCGTTCACTTATTTCATTTACTAAATTTGTTTTCTGACAAATACTTTTGTTTACTAATTTCATTTTCTTTAATAACATTTTCGAATTCACACCTTTAATAGGTGATTCTCGAGCGGGATAAATTTCCATTAAAATACATTCGTCTAATAAATCAAGACTTTTCGCAAAGTCATCAGAGAAATCACGCGTACGGCTGAATAAATGCGGTTGAAAAATCCCTGTTATTTTTTTACCTGGATACATTTCTTTTGCAGAATTAATACAAGCTTTTAGTTCTTCTGGGTGGTGCGCATAATCATCAATAAAAATTAATTTTTTTGTTTTTATAACGTAATCAAAGCGTCTTTTTACTCCCCTGAAAGTTTTTAATGATTTACGTATGTTTTGTTCTGATATTTTTAAGATGCAGGCTACAGCAATAGCTGCAACTGAGTTTTCTACATTGTGTAAACCCGCTAAGCCTAAATTAAGGTTTTTAAATATCCCTTTTGGCGTTACCACATCGTAATGATAAGAGGCGTTTTTTATTTTTATGTTTTGCGCAAAATAATCAGCGGTTTTCTCATTGATGGAATACGTTATTGCCTTTTTTGCCGATATAATATTCTTTACAATACTTTTATTTACAATTAATTTTGAATTTACTTGACTGGCAAAAAGTGAATAGGATTCTTCCATGTATTTTTTATCTCCATAAATATCTAGATGATCAGCATCTACAGATGTAATAATAGCTATTTCTGGATGAAGGCTTAGAAAGGAACGGTCGTATTCATCTGCTTCAACTACTACTAATGAATTTATTTTTAGTTTTTTGCTTGTATTAAATTGATTTGTTTTTTTGTTTAGCTTTTTGCTTAACAATAAATTTGTATTATAATTTTGTGTGATACCACCTAAAAATGCAGAAGGGTCAAGGTTAGCAGTTTTTAATATATGTGCTATTAACGACGATGTTGTAGTTTTCCCATGTGTTCCTGCAACACCTATGGTATAAGATGACTTCGTTATCATTCCTAAAACTTCGGCACGTTTTTTTATATTAAAACCTTCATTTTTAAAGTATATTAATTCTTTGTTATCTATTGGTATTGCTGGTGTGTAAACAATTAATATTTTAGATTTCAGTTGTGAAATTGGAGTATTGTATTTTTTAGATATAAAATTTATATTTTCTTCAAAATGTATGTCTATTCCTTCCACAATTAATTCGTTTGTAAGTGTTGTTGCTGTTTTGTCATAGCCACTCACAAATTTACCCAAGGCGTTGAAATACCTTGCCAAGCCGCTCATCCCAATTCCCCCTACTCCTAAAAAATAAAGATATTGAAAATCAATTTCCGTTTTTTTTATAGGAATGGTATGCGTTTTATTGTTTTTATTTAAAATTTTTTTTATCAATTTTTTTCTATACTATTTATAAATTCTTGTTTTTTGTATCTCTTGTTTTATCTGATTTTATTGTTCTTTTTTATTTTTTATTAAATTTAAAACTTCATTTGCAATAACGTTTGCAGAATTATGTAATGCTAATTCCCCTATTTTTTTAGATAAGTGGCAGCATTGTTCCGAATCATTTATTAAAGCTATGGCTTGCTTACAAAGTTTTTCTTTTGCTTCATTGTCTTTAATTAATATTGCTGCATGATGAGTTACCAATGCCATTGCATTTTTTGTTTGATGGTCTTCTGCAACATTGGGCGATGGTATTAGAATACAAGCCTTTTTTACCAAACATAATTCTGAAACAGAGCTTGCTCCTGCGCGTGAAATTACTATATCGGCAGCCGCGTATGCATAATCCATTTTATGAATAAAGTCATAAACTACAACTTCATTATTTTTGTAAATTGAAATAGCTTGTTGCGCATTTTGGTAAAATCCTTTTCCAGTTTGCCATATTACCTGTATGTTGTTTTTTGTAAATTCTTCCAAACAAGTTAAAATGCTCTCGTTAATTGTTCTAGCTCCTAAACTTCCTCCGATTACTAAAATTGTTTTGGAATCATTTTTTAATCCAAACATTTTAATTGCCTCATCACGTTTGTTCTCTATTACTATTATGTCCTGTCGAACTGGATTTCCCGTTAACATAATTTTTTCTTTTGGAAAATATTTCTCCATACCAGGAAATGCCACACAAATTCTATCAACTTTTTTAGATAAAATTTTATTTGTTATTCCCGGGTATGAATTCTGCTCTTGTATCAATGTAATTATGCCCTTGTTCGTAGCGGTTTGTAAAATTGGGCCGCTGGCAAAACCACCTGTTCCAATCACAGCATTGGGTTTAAATTTTTTTAATATTTTTTTAGCTTTTATTAAACTAACAATTAATTTTATTGGAAATATTAAATTAGATAAAGTTAATTTGCGTTGAATTCCAGTAATCCAAAGACCTTCAATAGGGAAGCCAGCTGCCGGTACTTTTTCCATTTCCATTTTACCATAGGCGCCTACAAATAAAAATTCTGTATCTGGGCGTAGTGTTTTAATAGCGTTAGCAATTGCGATAGCTGGAAAAATATGGCCTCCTGTGCCGCCACCACTCACTATAATTTTAAGTGGTTTCAATTAGTCCCCCTTTCTCATTAATTTCGTTTTCACGGCTAACACTTAATATCATTCCAATAGCAATACTTGTGAACCATATTGACGTTCCTCCCATACTTATTAACGGCAATGGTTGCCCAGTAACTGGTAGTAAATTTACTGCTACTGCCATGTTTATCATTGCTTGAAATACCAAACTAAAGGTTATGCCGATAGCTATTAAGCTGCCAAATGTTCTTTCGCTTTTATTGGCTATTCGTACGCCACGAAATAATAATACAAGGTATAGAAATACAATAATTATACCCGCTATTAGTCCCCACTCCTCAATTACAATAGCAAAAATAAAATCGGATGAGGCCTGTGGTAAAAAGTTGCGTTGCATGCTATTGCCTGGCCCTTTTCCTAGAATTCCTCCTGTAGCAATAGCAATTTTTGATTGTTCGGCCTGGAAATTGCTTTGGCTGTCGCCACTGCTAAAATTCTCTATACGTGCTTTCCAAGTTGCACCTCGAGGAATGGCATTTGGGAAGTTGTATGCTAAAAGTGCAATTATTAAACCTATAATAATACCAGATCCCATCAATAGCAATAAATGTTTTGCGTTCATTCTTCCTATGAACATTAATGTAAAGCAGGTCATAAATAATATTGCCGCGGTAGAAAAGTTGGACGGTAAAATTAATATACAAATTATTCCTATCGGTATAACTATCGGTAGGAAAGCTTTCTTAAAGTCTTTAATTACATTTTGTTTTATTGATAACATGCGTGCAACATAAGTTATCAAAGCTAGTTTTGCAAAATCTGAAGTTTGAAAAGTTAATGAGGTTCCGGGAATCATCAACCAACGGGTGGCATCACCTGCAGTTTTGCCATTTAACAGTGTATATAATAATAATGGAGCGGCTAAAAAAATGGCAAGTTGTGAAATTCTGGAAAAATAAATATATTTTACCTTATGGACGAAAAATATTAATAAAAATCCTGTCCCTATTATAAAAGTATGTTTTATTAAATACGAACTTGTGTCGCCTCCTTTATATCTATAGGCTAATGCAATTACGGAGCTATATACGGCTAAAATAGAAACGAGTGAAAGTAACACTACCACTGTCCATATTGCTCTATCTCCTTTTATATATTTGAATAAATTCATGGTATTTTAATCTACTTTAAAATTATATTTATTAATTTTTTGTAGTTGATTATTTAAAAAATTATTTGCTTTTTTTTCAATTGACAATTTTCAATTATTTTTTTATTTATATTATATTCTTTTTTAGAACATAATTATTGAAATACATTTTTTGGTTTTGCAGAACTATAATGATCTCACCGCTTGCTTAAATTGAGTGCCTCTATCTTCATAATCTTCAAATAAATCAAAACTTGCACATGCTGGCGACAATAAAACGGTATCGCCTTTTTTGCCTATTTTGTAGGCTTGGGCAACTGCTTGTTTTGCTGAATTAGCCTCTAAAATAGTTCCTACCATCCCATTAAAAGCTTTTATAATTTTTTCATTATCGGCACCTAAACAGATGATAGCCTTTACTTTCGCCTTTACTAATTCATTTAACATGGAATAGTCATTTCCTTTGTCTACTCCTCCAAGAATAAGAATAACAGGATTATGCATGCTTTCTAATGCGTACCAGGTAGAGTTTACATTGGTTGCTTTTGAATCGTTTATAAATTCAATTCCGTGAACATTGCCAACTATTTCTAAACGATGACCAATATTATGAAAGTCAGAGAGACTTTCGCGAATACTTTCCTTTCTTATTTCAACAAGTTTGCTAGTAACTCCTGCTGCCATTGAGTTGTAGGTGTTGTGTTTTCCTTGTAAAGCTAGTTCTTGAATTGTCATAATTAGAGGATTGGTTTTATTTATATTTATTATTAGTTGATTGTTTTCATTTAAATATGCACCCTGCTCTACTTGCTGTTTAATAGAAAAAGGATATTGTTTTGCTTTAATATTTTTTTTTGTTAATTCGTTCGCTATTATTTCATCATCCATGCAATAAATAAATGCATCGTTTTCTGTTTGATTGTTGGTTACTTTAAATTTAGAATCGATGTAATTTTGCATTTCATAATTATATCTGTCTAAATGATCTGGTGTTATGTTTAGTAATATTGCGATATCAGCTTTAAATTCAAACATTCCATCCAGTTGAAAACTACTTAACTCTAATACGTAATAATCAAAATCTTTTTTTTCGGTGCTGCATGCATTTTCAGCAACAAGCATCGCAAAACTTTTACCTACATTACCTCCCATTCCTACATTTATGCCTGCTTTTTTTAGTATATGGTATATTAGTAATGTTGTTGTTGTTTTTCCGTTACTACCAGTGATACATATTTTTTTTGCATTTGTAAATCGTCCTGCAAATTCTATTTCAGATATAACTGGAATGTTTTTTTTATGCAATTTTTTTATCAACGCCACACTATCTGATATTCCAGGACTTTTTATTACTTCATTTGCATTAATTATCAATGCTTCGGTGTGCATTTCCTCTTCCCACTGAATACCATTTTTTAAAAGAACGTTTTTGTATTTTTCCTTTATTTTCCCCATGTCGGAAAGGAAAACATCGTAACCTTTTATTTTTGCTAGTATTGCGCTTCCTACACCGCTCTCTCCTCCTCCTAAAATAACTATCCTTACTTGTCTGTTTTTAATATTTCCAGAGAGTGCTGAATTTTCCTTTTTATTAAAATTTTCCACACTCATTTTTTGTTTTTAATATTTTTATCCATCCATTTAATTTAAATGGAGTAGAAAATAGTTATCTCAGTTTTAGTGTTACAATTGTTAGCACTGCCAACATAATGCCTACTATCCAGAAGCGTGAAACTATTTTTGATTCATGCATTCCTAGTTTTTGATAATGGTGATGAAGTGGCGCCATTTTTAAAAATCGATGTTCACGCGCGTATTCAATTCCATATTTTTTCTTTCTTTGTTTGAAAATGAATACTTGCATCACTACCGATAAATTCTCTACCAGAAATACACCACATAATATTGGAATTAAAAGTTCTTTCCTTATTGCAATGGCGAAAACAGCGATGATGCCTCCTAAAGCTAGACTTCCAGTATCCCCCATAAATACTTGGGCTGGAAATGAATTGTACCACAGGAAACCAATACAGCCGCCAACAAATGCTGCTATAAAAATTACAAGCTCTCCTGAATTAGGTATGTACATTATATTTAAATAGTCGGCAAATATTCTATTACCTGAAACATATGCTAATATTCCTAATGTAATCCCTATAATTGCTGATGTTCCCGTAGCCAAGCCATCAATGCCATCAGTTATATTTGCTCCATTAGAAACGGATGTAACAATTATAATTACTACCGGTATGAATATTAGCCAAGCCCATTTTCGATAATTTTTACCTAAAAAGGATAGCAACTCTGAGTAATCAAATTCATTGTTTTTTACAAATGGAATTGTTGTTTTCATAGATTTTGTATCTACGGTTGAATATTCTGGCATTTTTGTGGCCTGCGTATTTTGATTTACTGTTTCTATTGTATACGCACTTTTCCCACTACTATGTAAGCGGTTTCTTACAACTACGTCGTGATGAAAATATATGGTTATGCCTACAATTAATCCTATACCAACTTGGCCCATTATTTTAAATTTTCCGGCCAATCCCTTTTTGTCTTTTTTGAAAACTTTAATATAGTCATCCAAAAACCCTATAGCACCAAGCCAAACCGTTGATAATAACATTAATAATATATATATGTTATGTAATTTAGCAAACAGCAAAGTTGGAATTACTATTGCTGATAGTATGATTAGTCCTCCCATTGTAGGGGTCCCTTTTTTTTGTAGTTGTCCTTCTAATCCTAAATCACGTACAGTTTCTCCTACTTGTTTTCTTTGTAATAAATTAATTATTTGCTTCCCAAAAACCATAGATATTAGCAAGGAAAGAATAAGTGCCATTGCCGCACGAAACGAAATGTATTGAAACACCCCTGCCCCTGGAAAATCAAATCTTTTATCTAAAAACTCGAATAAGTAGTAAAACATTTTTTATTTTTTTTTTTTTTATTACTATACCTTTTTAATTTCTAATTGGCTTTATTTAAAAATCTTTTAATCAAGCTATTTTTCAAACGTTTTAAAATTTTCTTTTAATATTAACATATCATCAAATTGATATTTTACGCCATTAATTTCCTGGTATTTTTCATGGCCTTTACCTGCTATAAGTATTATATCTCCTGATTTTGCTATCGAACAAGCAGTTTTAATTGCTTCGCTTCTATCCGTTATTGAAACTGTTTTTGTATGGTTTGTAGCGTCTACACCTTTTTGCATTTGTTTAATGATTGAATTAGGTTCCTCGCTTCTTGGATTATCAGATGTAAGAATTACTCTGTTGCTTAAATCACATGCTATTTTTGCCATTACTGGACGTTTTGCTGTATCGCGATCTCCGCCGCAACCAACAACCGTTATTATTTGTTCATCGCCTGTGCGTATATCGTGAATGGTTTTTAATACGTTTGTTAGCGCGTCAGGGGTATGTGCATAGTCAACAATTCCAATTATTCCATTGCTTGTTCTAACATATTGAAAACGGCCCTCAACAGAACTTAATGTGCTTAATGTGGTGAGTACTTTAATTTTTTCTTCCTTCAGCAATATTGCTGTAGCATATACTGCTAAAAGGTTGTAGGCATTAAAATTGCCTATTAGTTTAGTCCATACTTCATGGTTGTCTATATTTAATTGTAATCCGCTGAAATTGTTTTCTATTACTTTACATCTAAAATCTGCTATTGAATGAAGAGCGTATGTTTTTTTTACTGCTTTCGTGTTCTGTAACATAATATTTCCATTTGCATCGTCGTTATTTGTTAATGCAAATGCATCTGGTTTTAACATATCAAAGAATTTTTTTTTCGCTTTGATATACTCACCAAATGTTTTGTGATAGTCCAGGTGGTCATGTGTTATATTTGTGAAAACAGCTCCTGTAAATTGTAAGCCATCAATTCTATTTTGTACTAATGCATGTGAACTTACTTCCATAAAACAATGGGTACATCCATCTTCTAGCATTTTGCTAAGCAATGCATTTAGGCTTATTGCATCAGGCGTTGTATGTGTAGCGGGTATTTGTTCATCATTAATTTGATTAACTACTGTTGATAACATACCTACCCGATATCCCATTTGTTTAAATAAATGAAATAATAAGGTTACAATTGTTGTTTTCCCATTAGTGCCAGTTACGCCAATTAAAGTTATTTTTTCGGATGGGTTATCATAAAAATTACTTGATATAATCCCAAGTGCAATAGCTGTATTATTTACTTTTATATAGGTTATGTTCTCAAGGATGTTTTCAGGCAACACTTCACATAATATGGCAATAGCGCCACTTTTTATTGTAGCTTCAATGTGTATGTGGCCATCACTAGTTGTGCCTTTTATGGCTATGAATAAACTGTTTTGTGATGTTTTCCTCGAGTCAAAATTAATGGATGATATAGTAAGGTTAGTTGAACCAATAATTTCAACTAAGCCTACTTTATATAATATGTCTTTTAATAATTTCATTTATTCCTATCCAATGTTTTTATGGTAATTTTGTATCTATGCTTATATTACAAGAGTGATAATTCTATTTTAGTACCCTTACTAAAAGTTGCACCTGCAGCAATAGATTGTTTTACAATTGCGCCACTTCCATATATTTTTACCTTCATGTAATTATTGTTTTCTAAGAGATACAATGCATCTTTGGCTGTGAAACCTTCTAAATTTGGGACAATTCCATTTTTTAATTCCGACTCTATTTTTAATGGTGTCATTTTAACAAAAGCCGAATCTATTGTTGAATTTATTACCCAATCAACATTTTTATCCATCGATTTATTTTTAACCTTTAGTGTCTTTAGTAAATCTTGAATTTCTGATTGATTGCCATTTTTTACTATTGGAGCTTTTACTGCATATTCCGGTTGAATCTTATTAACTTCTTGATGAATTTCTAAACTTGTGGAATATATTTTATCTGCCACATCTTTAAAAACAGGACCTGCTACTGCACCTCCATAATATGCGTCTCCTGTTGGAGCGCTAATTACTACAATGCAAGAGTATTTTGGGTTATCAGCAGGAAAATAGCCTACAAAGGATGCCAGGTAAGTAACGCCTCCTGTTTTATAATCTTTATTTTTTGCAATTTGTGCTGTTCCTGTTTTACCCGCAACTGAATAATTTGCTGCTTTTAAGCTTTTTGCTGTACCATTCGTTACAACACCCTCTAGCATCTTTTTAGCTTTTTTTATTGTAGACTGCGAGCATATAGCGGAATTAATTATTTCGGGTTCGAATATTTTAACTGTTTTACTGCGCTTTCTAATTTCTTTTACAAATAATGGTCTCACCATTCTTGCATTGTTGGCTACTGCATTATAAAATGTTAATGTTTGTAATGGCGTAATGGTTAACTCGTAACCGATACTCATCCATGGCAATGTAGTTCCGGACCAGTCTTTGTCAGATGTGTTTTTTATTTTAGGTTTCCCCTCGCCTGGTAGCTTTATTTTTAACTGAGAATTAAAATTCATTTGGCATAAATGGTCAATAAATTTTTGTGGCGTTCTAGAATAATATTGCGTTATAATTTTTGATACACCAACATTTGAGCTTTGCTCAAATATTTCCTGTACTGTAACTTTTCTCTTTGCTGGCCGGTGTGAATCTTTCATGGTACTTGCATAGTATTTATGTGTACCATCCTCAATGTCTATTGTATCCTCCAAGTCAACAAAGTCGTCTTCTATTGCTGTAATGAGTGAGGCTAATTTAAAAGTGGAGCCTGGCTCAGTAGCCTCTCCTATTGCGTAATTATAATCATCCACATAAGTTGTAGAATCTTTTCTTGTCAAGTTTGAAATTGCTTTTATTTCTCCTGATTTTACTTCCATCAAAATCAAACAACCATGGTGGGCATTATTCTTTTTCAAACAATTCATTAGTGAATTGTGTGCAACATCTTGTATGTTTATATCAATAGTTGAAATTAAGTCGGCTCCGTCTTCTAGCTTTATTTCATTTTCATCACTTATAGGTTTCCAGGCGCCTCCTGCAATCTTTTGTTCCCAACGTTTTCCACTTTCCCCCGTTAAATAATCATTAAAGGCAACCTCTAATCCATAGGATTTACCAGTGCCCGCATCATTGTATTTTCCAATAGTTCGTGCTGCTAAATTTTGGAAAGGATGTTCCCGTTTGTTAGTTTGTATATAAGTAAAACCACCCTTGTTGCGGCCCTTACGTATTAGTGGGAATTTTTTTATTGTTTGTAATTCTGTGTATGAGACACCTCGTTGCAGTGTCACCCATCGGTCTCCGCTGTTGCGTGCTTTTATTAATATTTTTTTATACTCTTTTTGTGATTTATCATGATACATTTTTGAAAAGGAGTATGCTAGTGAATCTACATTTTCATAAAATATTTCTTTGGTGATGGCATCTGTATTAACATCCATTCCAACTTCATAATATGGTAATGATGTAGCAAGTAAAATCCCATTACAATCATATATATTACCTCGTATAGCTTCTATGTCATTTAATCGAGTAGAAAAGTTTTTTGATTTAGTAATCCACTTTTCACCTTCAGAGAACTGTATGAATGAAATCTTGTAAATAATTACAAAACTAAACAGGCAAATAAAAAAGTATATTAAGTATATACGCCACAGTATGTCTTTTTTATCTTCCAATGTTATTGTATGTTTTGAGCGTTTGTTGAAATAGAATTTATTAATATTTTTTTTGGTGGAACTACGCTTTCTACTATTCCCGTTTGTTTTAATGCTAATACTTTTGCTACCTCTGTTTGTT
Source organism: Chitinophaga pinensis (assembly GCA_945865315.1). Taxonomy (GTDB): domain Bacteria; phylum Bacteroidota; class Bacteroidia; order 2-12-FULL-35-15; family 2-12-FULL-35-15; genus 2-12-FULL-35-15. The sequence goes on from CAMBDK010000009.1 coordinate 31,747, forward strand.
TACTTTTTATAACTAATGAATCTTTTACAACTATATATTGTGTTCTCAACTCTTTTATTTCATTCGTTAGGTTAATTACTTTGCGAACCTGATCATCTGCGTAATAGCCATTGGTTATGTAACAAACTGCTATAAAAGCAAGAAAAAACACAAAGGGGAAATTGCGTGTTGTTGTTTCTTTTGAAAGGAAACTGCCGCTCACAACGCTTGCCATTGAGCTTACTATTTTACTTTCCTTCTTCTGTACTTTAGAAGGTGTGGTAATATTTTCCCTTTTAAATTTATTTTCCATTTTTTTACATGGCTAACAGCTGATTAAATGCTATAGTTTTTCTCCTATTCTTAATTTTGCACTACGGGCTCTATTGTTTTGTATTATCTCCTCATTGCTTGGTATTATAGGCTTTCCCGTTATTGCTTTAAATGGTGACAACTTATTTCCGAAAAAATCTTTTTCTACATCTCCTTCAAATTTTCCGCTGCGTATGATATTTTTTACTAACCTGTCTTCCAAGGATTGGTATGAAATAACTACTAATCTTCCTCCTGGTTTTAATACTTCTAAACTTTGCATTAAAAGTTCTTTCAATACATCTAATTCTTTGTTCACTTCAATCCTTAGTGCCTGAAATACTTGTGCGTAATATTGGTTTTCACGGCCATGCTTTACACATTTTGTTATTACAGATTTTAATTCATTGACCGTTTCAATTTTTTTTATTTTCCTGTCTTTATTTATTAAAAAGGCTAAACTTCCAGCGTTTTTTACTTCACCATATATTTTAAACACTCGTTTTAATTCTTCCTCTGGATATGTGTTTAATATTTCAGCGGCTGTAAGCTTAGTGCTACTATCCATTCGCATATCTAATTTTGAATCAAATCGGGTTGAGAAACCTCTGTCAGGTTCATCAAATTGATGAGATGAAACACCTAAATCGGCAAGCAACCCATCAATGGGTAAAGCATTATACATTTTCAAAAAATTTTTCAGATACCTGAAATTTTGTTTGATAAGTACCAATCGATTATCCTCTATCTTATTCTTAACAGCGCTTTCATCTTGGTCGAAGGCGTATAGTTTTCCAGTTGTAATGTATTTTAATATTTCTTTGGAGTGACCACCGCCGCCATAAGTTACATCCACATATATACCTTCAGGATTAATATTTAAACCATTAATACACTCATTTAAAAGAACGGGGTTGTGATACTGCATCTATTCGCTAGGTAAATTATTTATACCACCCATAACATCTTCAGCTAGTTTTTCAAAATTCACTGTACTATCAGTAATAAATTTCTCATAAGATTTTGTATCCCAAATTTCAATTCTATCTCCAGCGGCGGCCATCATCACATTTTTGGTTATTCCTGCGAACTTCATCATGTCTTTTGATATTAGTATCCTTCCAGAACTATCAAGATCTACCGGCATTACACCGTAATTGAACATCCTTATAAACTCTACGTTCTTTTTAACAAACTTGTTTAGCTTGTTTACGTCTTTTACCATTTCGTTCCAAGTAGCCATTGGATATAACTCAATCGATTTGCTGAAAATGCTTCGCTTCATTACAAAACCCGACTTAAGCTCTTTGGTGAGTTGCTTTTTAAATGCAACAGGGAGCATTACGCGCCCTTTTGCATCTGCATTGCATTCATATACTCCAAATAGACTATCCATGTTGCTTTATTCCTTTGTTCGGTAAAAGTAATTATAATTTTCCCACTTTTTACCACAATTTACCACTTTGTTGAAAACTTTATAGTTTTTCACAATTGTTTTGATAAAAAAAACATTGAAAATTGCATGCATTTATAAGCTTGAAATAATTTAAAACTCTTTCAAATAAAGCGTTTTGTTGAATCAAAAAAATGAAGGGATTTTATTCGTTAGGAATTATTCGAATTAATACGATGCTGATAACCTTGTTAGATAGATTGATTTTTTATAATCGAATAGCTTTCCTAAATATTGAAATGTTTTTAAACAAAATGAAAAGCTATATTTGTGCGTGCTAAAAAATATAAAATACAATGCTACTCCTCAGGGTTTCGATATAATTATTGAAGCTTTAAACAAACAATTTGAAAGGGTTTGTGTATTTAATTCAAACATTAATACCAATCATAATAAATACTTGCAATCGTCCATGATTATTGCTGTTGATTTTAGTAGAGAAATAATTATTGCTAATTCAGAAAATGCTCTTGAAAAACTTCAGGGTTTTATAAATCAAGGGAATGATTGGTTCTTTGGATATTTAAGTTATGATATTAAGAATGAAATTGAAAAATTAGCTTCTGAAAATTTTGATGGTTTGTGTTTTCCTTTGCTTCATTTTTTTGTTCCTAAAGTTGTCTTGAAATTTGATGGTGATAGTATTGATGTTATTTATGATGATGAATTTATTTCTGAAGAAGAAGCATTGGCTGTTTTTATGATTGCTACAGCATCAAATAAATCAAATATTTATTTTAACGAATTAGAACAAACTAATTATTTAAATTCAAGGGATGGAATAGGCGATAAGGTTTTTATTCAATCAAAAATTTCCAAACAAGAATATATTAATTCTGTAAATATTTTAAAACAGCACATCCTTAAAGGGGATATTTATGAAATTAATTTCTGTCAGGAATTTTTTGCGGAAAATACTATAATAGCGCCGGTAAAAATTTTTGAGAAATTAAATCTTATTTCGCAGGCACCTTTTTCTGCATATTGTAAATTAGGTAAAAACTATGTTTTATGCGCCAGTCCCGAAAGATTTTTGCAAAAAAATGGGGATAATTTGATTGCCCAACCAATTAAAGGTACGATTAAGCGATCTTCTATTAAAATAGAAGACGATTTACTTAAAATGGAATTGAAAAATTCTGAAAAAGAGCGTTCAGAAAATGTTATGATTGTTGATTTGGTTCGTAATGATTTAGCTCGATTAGCGCAACCTGGAACGGTTACTGTTGATGAGCTTTTTGGTGTTTATAGTTTTAATCAATTGCACCATATGATTTCTACCATTAACTGTAAATTAAAAACGGATACTTCATTTACTGATATTATTAAATGTACTTTTCCGATGGGGTCCATGACGGGTGCTCCCAAAGTAAGTGCTATGAAACTAATTGAATCTATTGAAAGTTCAAAACGTGGTTTGTTTTCAGGAACAATTGGTTACATAAGTCCTGAGGGCGACTTTGATTTTAATGTAGTAATTCGTAGCATTTTGTATAATTCCGAAAATAAATATTTGTCATTTATGGTTGGTAGTGCAATTACGGATAAGTCAGTGCCAGAAAAGGAGTATGAGGAATGCTTATTAAAAGCAAATGCTATGATTAAAGCTTTAGCTTAATACTTTCTCGGTTTTTGTTAAACTAAATGTCTGTCAGCATTTAAAGGGTTTTTGTCAATAATGTTTTGCCCTATTACCAAATATTTTAATAATAAAAATATTATTTTCCTCTACCTTGAATTACAATAAGGGCGGTATAAAATAGGATTTTAAGATCTACACCCAGGGCCATATTTTCGATATAAATAACATCATATTTAAGCCGGTCAACCATTTGTTCCACATTTTCGGCATAGCCGTATTTTACTTGTCCCCAGGATGTAATTCCAGGACGCACCTTATGTAAATGACTATAGTGCGGTGCTATTTTTACTATCTGATCAATAAAAAATTGCCGTTCTGGCCGTGGTCCAACTATTGACATTTCGCCAATCAGTACATTATAAAATTGAGGTATTTCATCCAAACGAACTTTTCTTAAAAACTTACCTAAGGGGGTAATTCTTGCATCTTCCTTGCTAGATAAAGAAGGGCCGTTTTTTTCCGCATCCGTATACATGGATCTGAATTTATGAATAAAGAATGGCTTGCCATGCCAACCAATGCGCTCATGGCTATAAAAGGCCGATCCCTTGGAACCTAATTTTATTGCAATGGCTAATAATAAATACACCCAACTGAAAAAAATAAGAACAAGCAAGGATACTGTGATATCAAAAATACGTTTTACAGACTGTTCCCATGCCGGCATTATTTCTCTCGATATCTCAATTAGCGGAGCTCCAAAAATAGAACTCATTTTAACAGAGCCGGATAAAATATCATACATGTCGGGGATTATTTTAATAATGATATTTTCATTTTCTAAATCATTTACTATTTTCCAAATATTATCATGTTCAAAAGATTCAATCGCTATGATTACCTCTTCAATTTTATGTACGTCTATAATAGTCTTGAGATCGGCTAATTCACCAATATGGGGGAGCTTTTTTATTAATAAATGAGAATACCCGTTTTTATTGTCGACATGCACAAAACCGATAAATTTATTGCCTGAAGATACGTGTAGGTTTTCCATGTCATTAAAAAGTTTCAATGCATTTTCGTTGCTACCTATTAACAATGTATTAAACCCAATAATCCTATTGTGTACGCGCTTATTTGTGATACTTGATAAAATTAAACGAAAGCTTCCTGTAAGAAAAAAATGCAAACTGAACAAAACAAGAATACTTTGGTAATAATTTTTATAAGATACTATTGTATCGTCAAGAATAAAAGCGAAGAAAATAAAAAGAACACCAACCACTGAGTATAAAAATGTTTGCCCCATTTCTTTTAACCGTGATTTGCGGTATATGTTTTTATAAGTGCCTGTTAAGCTATACATTAGCAGCCAAAAAAGGGGGATGAACAGTACGCTCCAAAAAAATTGTTTTTCGAAAATAATTGGTATTTCTTTACCAAATTTTTCAGGTTCGATGTATAGTTTTCTGAAAATGTAAAATAGTGTCCAGGCTATTATTGATGAAGATAAGTCTGCAGTTATGTATTTGGATACTTGTAGTTTTTTATTCATAATTAAAATTCCTTATCCCCCCCCCCTTCTTTAAAAAGAGTGTTCGACTTGAAAGATATTGCTAATATAAAAGTTTTTAATTGTTCATTTAATTATTAATAATTAACAGATGTCGATACATCCCTTTCGGAATGCACTGTAAAAATAGTATTAATAAACAAGTTTAATATTATCAAGCACCAAAGCTAAGCTATCTGACGATGTGTTATTGATCATACCAAAAAATATGTTGAAATCGCTAGCATTGTTATTTCCACTCACCACGGATGTTAAATAAACATATGCTTTATTCCAATTTGCGCTAGGGTTAAATATAAGAGCAGCCTCTTTAGAGCTTGAAGCTGTTCCATGGGCGAATAACCCTACTACAAACGTGTTATTACATTTGTAATTAAATTCTAAAAAAATATCCGCACCGCTTTTGGGAAGTATAAAGGAGGTGGACGACACACCTTCAAAAAAAGTATGGTTTTTATCTAGGTAGACAATGCCACTGCCATTACCTTCAAATACATTTGGATTAGGGGCATCAATTTGTTGAATTACTGTATCAACGCCAGGGGCAGGGCTTTTTGAAATTATGGTGCCAGTGTTTTCAAAATTCTCCATAAAGTTGAATGTAATGTTCGTTCTATATTTTACATGAGGCGTTATATTTTGTATCGTCCCTACTTGTAAATTAATAAGAGTATCGTAGCTAGAATAAAAAGGGTAGGGTGCGCGGGTTGCTGCAATGCCATTTACTTTAATGCCCGGCATAATTTTTATCTGGTGTTTGCCTTCAAATAATACAGGAAACTTAGCAGGCAATTCAAAACAACCAATTAATTGATCATCCAAATAAACCCATGCATCGCTAATTTTATTGGAGCTGCTCCCTTCTGATGAAATAGTAGTGTTTAAATTTATTTTGTCAATTTGAATATAGGCTGGAATTGGTTCGGAGGGGTTATATAATTCACAAGAATTAATTGATAGCATAAAAACAAAAGCTAAAAAAATATATATATAACAACTCCCCTTTTTTTTATAAGCTGTTTTTTCAAGCCAAAATTTTATATAAGTTAGAACTTTAAAATAATAATTGATTTTCACCTTATTAGTTAAAACTTCTTTCACTAGTTTGTTCATTTCGTAGGGTAATAGAAAAACACATTCAACAAAAATACGATACCAATTTATTTAATTCTATAAAGGCCTCATCCATAATTTTATACTAATAGAAGGTTTATTTTTTCCATTCAATAAATTTTTTTAATGATTTATTTTGAATTGAATTTTTTCTCTATTTATAATCAGCATGGAATGTTGATATTTGTAAAATTTAATCTATAAAGTTTGATGTAATTTTCATTTTTTCAATTATTTTATAAGCAATATCTAAGGCTTTATAACCGTCATCAATACTAACTAATGGTGTAGTATTGTTGATTATCGATTCAGCAAACGCTTCTAGCTCCATTTTTATTGCATTGGAAGGTAAAATAGTTGGGTTTTCAAAATAAATTTGTTTTGCTCCTTTGCCATTTCCAAGTTCTAAAGTTACAGCCAAAGGGTCTTCTTCACCCACTACTGGGTTTATAATGCGTATTATTTCTACTTTTTTATCGAGAAAATCTACAGCAACATAGGCGTTTTTTTGGAAGAAGCGCGATTTCCTCATGTTTTTCATTGATATTCTGCTGGCTGTTAAATTAGCAACGCAGCCATTATCAAATTCAATACGAGCATTCGTGATGTCTGGGCTATCACTTACCACTGCCACACCGCTTGCGCTAATTCTTTTAATATTTGATTTTACAACGCTTAAAATAATGTCAATATCATGAATCATTAAATCTAATACTACCGAAACATCCGTACCTCGAGGATTAAATTGAGCCAAACGGTGGGTTTCAATAAACATAGGATTAGAACAAAAATCTTTAGCTGCTAAAAAGGCTGGGTTAAATCGCTCCACATGCCCAACCTGTACCTTTACATTGGCTTCTTTTGAAAAACCAATTAGTGCCTTGGCCTCATCTATTGTATTGGTAATAGGCTTTTCAATAAAAACATGTTTTGATTTTTTTATTGCTTTTGAAGCACAAGCAAAATGAGTAATGGTGGGGGTAACAATGTCAATAGCATCTACTTCATGCAGCAGTGCTTCCATGGAATCGAAACATTTAATGCCAAATTCCTTTTCTACCAATTTGCTTGCAGCAGAATCGGAATCATAAAAACCTATTAATTCATATTTGTCAATTTCCTTTAAAAGACGCATGTGAATTTTTCCTAAATGCCCTGCTCCTAGTAGTCCTATTTTTATCATAAATGGGTGTTATTTATACAAAAATAGTTCTTTACTCAGTGCATTACTAAAAAAAAAATATTACTTATGAGTACATAAATGTTAATTTTGTATTTCATTAAATTATTATTTTTTAGTAAAGCTTTCAAAATAATTTCGACAAAACAGATATATTAATAAAAACAGATGATTTCATTTTTTTGCAAAAAAATATCCTTATGAAAACACGCGTGAGGAATGAATAAGCGCCCTGCCGGCTTTCAGGTGGGGAGGAATCCTTTGTTCTTTATTTTTTGTTTCTTCTGTATCAAGACAAAAGAAAAACACACAGTTTTTGAACCATTTAATTTGCGGATTTATTTCGAAAACTTCTCCTACTTATTTACCTGAACCTGCTGAATTTTTTTTGTGTTCCATAAGTGAAGTCATTGCCATCATTTCTTTCATGGTGCGCTGCATGCCATCGCTTGACCCATCTAAAAAAATAACATTTCCTTTTCCATATTCTGCGAAATTTTTAATAGCCTCCGTCCACATAGAAAATAAAATTACAGAGGTATCTAAATTTGCTTGCTCCATTTCTTTTGCCGCTTCGCTCATCCCTTTAGCAACTTCTTGTCGGAAGAGTGCTACCCCTTGCCCACGAAGTTGTGCGGCTTCTTTTTCTGCAGTCGCAGCAATTCTAGTAGCATTTCCATCGGCCTCAGCCGATTTAGTTTTCGTTATAAGTAAAGCTTGCCCTTCGTTTTCTGCTGCCGCTTTTAAATTATTTGATGCAACTACTTTTGACATAGAAAGTATAATAGCCTCATCAAAAGTAATGTCGTTTAACTGCAAATCCTGAAGGTGGAACCCCCACTCTTCAAGTATCACGTCAATTTGTTCTTTTACATGCTCTGTTATATCTTTTCTTAAACCTAATACTTCGGCTTGCTTTTTTATTGCTACAAAACCGCGGATAGACCCTTCAATAGTTCTTATAAGGGCTTGCATAAAACTCTTTTCATCAATAAATTTAAAGGCTACATTTTTAATTGTATTTTCCTCCTGATCCAGCACAGAATATAGCAACATTGCTTTAAAATAAACATTCGCTTGGTCAATTGTAATTGCTTGAAACTCTAATTCTACTGAACGATTTTGAATGGATATGCGTTTATAAACAATTTCAATAAAGGGAATTTTCATGTTTAACCCAGGCCCCAATATTCTACGGTATTTCCCAAAAACAGTAATAACCCCTATGGTACCTTGCTGCACTGTTACAAAAGAAAGGAAAATTAATAAGAGCCCTATAGCAGTTAAAATTAATTGAATTTGATTTGGCATGGTTATAAATTTTTGAATGATTTTGTGTAAATTTATAAATTAATTACAATGGTATGGAAAAATATTATTATTAATCTGACAAAGTGAAGTTTTCGAAACAATTTCGACAAAACAGATATATTAATAAAAACAGCTGATTTCATTTTTTTTTGCAAAAAAATATCCTTATAAAAACGGGCGTGAGGAATGAACAAACGCGATGCAGTTTTGCAGGTGGGGGGGATCGTTTGTTATTGATTTTTTGTTGCTTTTGTATCATGACAAAAGAAAACACACAGTTTTGAACCATTTAACGGATCTTCCATTCAAATTTGATTGTGTTTTTGGCCGTATCGTTTTGTGAGCAATAAGTTTGGTGATTTTGAGTTTGTGAAAAAAATACCTGCATTCTTATTGTCAATTTTTTCAAGTGTTTCCGGAAAATAAGATTTTAGCAATGGTAAATATTCTTTTCTATAAATGCAAAAAATAATATTTGTGTATGCGACTAAAAACGATTAAAAAAACCTTTAACTTACTGATAATATTGGCATTTATCGTTTTTCACAAAAAACATTGGAGGGAAGATCCGTTTTAAATGGCTGAAGTAAAAAAAATAGAGATTATTAAAATTTTAACAATCTCTATTTTAAAAAAGGGCACGACTATCTATAAACGCGCAACAGCTTTGTGCAGTTTTTCTGCCATCACCACTAATGAAGAAATAGGAACAGGTTCTAATGGGTTGGCGTGTAAACGAGATATTTCTGCTCCCATAGCATTTAGAGCTGGTTCACGCTTCAGTGTTTCATCAACCCCTATTTTCATTGCCATTTCTGTTAGCAATAAATTAGTTCTTCGCAAAGAGGTAAACAGACTTTTTAATGCTTGCGCTTCCCATTTATCTAGGGACGACTGAACTGATATTTTTGCGAGTATTTCTTGCATACCAGTTGCTTGTCCGCAAAGCAAATATGTTTTAATGGTATCCTCTATTGGCTTAGCAAGTTTTTCGGCAACAAAAGCTATTGGAAATACTTTGGGCCAGTGAACAGAAAGGGCTATTTCTTTAGCTAAATCAACTGTAAAGCCCTGCTCTTCAATTCTTTTTATATCCTCATTTAACTTTACTAAATTAGCATTGGATTTATCAACAGTAAAGAATTTATACATACCATCAAATACTTTTCTATATTCGGCTGCTCTCACTTTAAAGTTTTGCCCATTTCCAATTTTCTCATACAATATTTCTCCGGGGAAAAAATGTAGTATCCAACTAGCCGAAACTTTAATTTTATACTCTAGGGTAACTATATTTTTAAGCCTTGCTTCTAATGGAACTTGATCGCAAGCCATTATGCGTTGTTTTAATTCAAGGGCATTCATCCACTGTTCGGCAGCGGTATAAGCAAAAGCAACATCCACTGCGCTACGCTCCGAGTCGGTCATTAAATCTGTAAAAAGACTTGCTCCTGCATCATTAATAATATGGCCAACCCATACTGTAGCAAAAAGTTCTTTTAATAATAGGTGAGAATCCATTTCTTCACGGAAATTTCCATAAATTTGTTTAGGGAAATAGTTTTTGAGAAACTCCTCTTTTAAAGGAAAACGAGATACATCCAGCGACAACAATTTAGACTTTAAATACATTTTAGTAAAAGCCATCAGTTTACTCAACTCTGGTCGAGTAAAGCCTTTTTTTAATCCCCTCTTATGAATTTGCGCTAAGGTAGGAAGGTCTTCTCTTTCGGCTACCATTATGCCTTCTTCGGCTAAAAAGTCTGAACTCCATAAAAAAAGATAAGGATCCTTTTTACTTCTTATTTCATCCAACGAGAGGCAAAGAGCGTGTCTGTAATTATCTTCCAGGATATTATCTAAAACTTCTGATGTTGCTTTTTTCAGCACCTTATTGCGCTCATCGGTTATCATTTTACCCGAAGTTATGATAGGCCCAAAAAGAATTTTTAAATTTACTTCGCGATCAGAACAATCAACGCCTCCGGAATTATCAATAGCGTCCGTATCAATTAAGCCGCCTTTTAATGCAAATTCAATGCGCCCTTTTTGTGTTACACCTAAATTTCCTCCTTCGCATACTACCTTTGCAAGCACATCTATGGCATCCACCCGCACCGAATCGTTCGTTTTGTCATTTACTTCGCGATGATCTTCTTCGGATGACTTAATGTATGTTCCAAGCCCCCCATTATATAATAAATCAACGTTATGCTTTAAAATCATTTTAATAAGCTCCTCGGTAGCTAATTGTGTTTCGTTGGTTCCCAAAAGTATTTGAATTTCCGGTGTTAAAACAACGGCTTTCTCTGCTCTGGAAAAAACACCGCCGCCTTTTGAAATCTTTTCAGGATTATAATCTGTCCAGCTGGAACGAGGAAGGCTAAACATTCGTTGCCTTTCATTAAATGAAGCTTCACAATCTGGATTTGGATCTAAAAAAATATGGGCGTGGTTGAAGGCTGCTACTAGTTTTAGGGTTTTCGATCGTAACATCCCGTTACCGAAAACGTCGCCCGACATATCCCCAATACCTACCACAGTAATATTATCCTTTTCTGGGTTAATATTAATTTTCCCAAATTGGTGCTTAGCGCATACCCACGCACCTTTTGCAGTTATCCCTTCCACTTTATGGTCGTACCCAACAGAGCCTCCCGAAGCAAAAGCGTCACCAAGCCAAAAGCCATATTCAGCTGAAAGCCCATTAGCTGTATCAGAAAGGTGAGCGGTACCCTTGTCGGCAGCAACTACAAGGTATGGATCAAAAACATCATGGCAAACTACCCCCGGCGGTCTAATTTTTTTACCTGCAAGTTGGTTGTCTGTTAAATCAAGCAAGCCGCGAATTAAAATTTTATACATTTCATCCCCATAAGCCTTTCTATCTTGACCCTTTTTAGGAGTTCCACGCACTACAAATCCCCCTTTAGCTCCTGTTGGTATAATTAATACATTTTTCGAATTTTGAGCACGCATAAGTCCAAATATCTCTGTTCGATAATCATCCAATCGATCGCTCCAACGAATTCCTCCTCTTGCAACCCTTCCAGATCTTAGGTGACAACCTTCCATTTCGGCATGATAAACAAAAATTTCAAATAAAGGTCTTGGTTCAGGGCAGTGCTCTAGTTTTGTACAATCAAATTTAAATGAAAGGTAATGAAATGGACGATCGCTGCGATATGCGTTTGTTCTAATTGTCGATTCAATTAAATTAAACAATATTTGAAAAACCCTATCTTCCGTTGCATCTTGAATTTTCTCCATTCCCTTGAGGAAGGCTTTTCTCGTTTCGGACACCTTTAGGTTTCTAACACCTCCTTTTTTATCTTCCAACTCACTACCATCAATAGCCGCTTCAATTTGAGGGTCGAATTTATTATGAAAATGAGCCACAAGTGTTTTTGTAAGTTCTGCATGTCGAAAAAGTACCCGATCAACAATGCTGGAATCAAAGAATGGTCCAATTTGTATAGAATATCGCATATAAGAACGAAGAACATCTACATCTTCCCATGCAAGACCCGGACGAAGCATAAGCCGGTTCATAGAATCGGAAGGCACTTTGCCGCCAAATATTGCCTCTAAGCCATTTATTAATTCTCTTTTATTGCTTACATAATTTTGTTCCCCTGAGGAAGGATCTACTAACAACCGAAATGTATCAATAAAAAGTACAGTTTGGTTTGAAAGCGTTATTTGTGTGGGCAAACCGTTCAACACCTTAAAGCCTATGTTGTGAAGTATAGGAAGGATTTCAGAAAGCAACAAGCCCCCAGATTCTGTGCGGTAAATACTTAATTTTGTTTCATTGGCTGCATTTTTTCCTGTACCAGGCAAAATATCAAATTGTATGCTAGCATTTTTCTGAAGTTCCTCTAAATGAAGGATATCCTCTATAATTTCATCGAGCGAAACCAGGTCTTTATAGGAAGATGGAAAAGCCTCCACATATTTTGCATAAAGTTTTGCCGGCAATTCTATTTTGCTACTCATTAATTTTGTTCTGAAACGAACATGCCAAGGGGTACATAAATCTGAAACAGAATTTTCTAATACGGCAATTTGTGCCTTTTCCAGATTTGAACACCCCGAAAAATAAATGGCAAGCGGAATAATATTTCCTTTAACGGCTTCTATCTCCACCTGAATGTTTGAAGTACCCAATTCACTAATTAGTATAGATTTAATACTATCTAAAAGGTCTTCGGAATAGGCTTCATGCGGAATAGCGATAAGGGCGTATGCTGTTTTTCTTTCGGAGTTTACATCAATGTGAACCAAAGTTTCGTTCCGGGAGTCTTGCTCCAAGCGGTTATCAATTAAACGCCTTAGTTGATAATCGTCACATTCGAAAAGGTATTCAATCATTATCTTATTAAATACTTTTACTCGTGCATTATAAGAGGATGACTGCGGCCTTACCTCATCTTGGTCAATGATTTTTTGAAGACGAGTCTTTAAATATGGTAAATTGGAACGCTGCAGCGTATGCGATTTTATAGTAAACATTCCCAAAAGAACAGTTACGCCTTCCTTTTCCCCATTTTTATCAAACTCTTTTAACATAATCTTTCCCATAAACCCTTCGCGTTTCATTGGCGCCTTTATTTGGGATAAGGAGAGCGAGAAAACAGCCTCCTTGCCTGATTCGTTCTCGTAGAATTTAGAAGCTTGATTTATCAAAGATTCATTTTCATTAGCGTCTTCGAAGCCTAATGATTTAACAACACCCCTATTCAAGATGTTTTTTTTGCCTTCTTTTGCAAAACTTAACATAGAAACAAAAATGAAATTATTATCCAGCAGCCAATGAAGTAATTCATTTGCTTCAATAAGCTCCAAAGGTTTGGGCCCATTTAAAATATTAGCACCTGAAAGGGAATTGTAAGAATTAATATTATTTGTAATAACCTTACGTATTTTGTGGTAATCTCTTACAGTTGCGGCAGCAATATTTAATCTAAAATGTATTTTGTTTTGACATGCTTCTCTGTGTTGCTCATTTTGAAAACCTGTTAACAAATAACGAGTTAATGACTCCATGTGATGGTTATCATCTTCTTTCTTGCTTATGGAAACAATATTTCCTGCCTCATCTCTTCGAATAGGGAACGAAAAATGCACCGAACCTTCTTCTTTTAAACCCAGCTCAGCAAAGCAAAGTTTAAGGGTGTCTATGATAAAACGCTGATCGGCCATACAGGTTTCTAAAGCAAATACCCCTTCATCAAGTCCGTCTTGAATATTTTTAGCATCGTGTATTTTCACCTTTATTTCTCCCGCCTTACGCGTGGAAGTAAATTTAGAAAATTCGGCAACAGTATCGAGCTCCGTAATTTCAACAATCCTTCTTAAATAACGATCGTTTGCCCTGCGAAAAAAAAACTGAACGAACTCTTCTAAGTCCTCTTTTCGGAGCCTACTTGTTTTTGTATGAACCGGCGTCAATTTCGACAGCCACTTATCTAATTTAGCAGGCTTTGCGTCAATGCTTGTCTTTAATTTTTCTGTTTCCATTTTTAAAAGTCCTTTAATTTATAGGTATAAAAATATTTGTTTTTTTCAATTAAAATTTATTATCGTTCGATAAAATTACAAAAATATATTTAATAAAAAACTATTCCATTAATCATTAAATAAGTATATGGGATGCTGTTATAAATAATACGTTTATCTAAAAGAGGTATTTATTTTATAATACGAATTTGTTTTACGCCAATATCTTTTAAAAAAGAGAAGAGGCGCATGGTTTAATTGTATTCTTTTATAAAAAATTAAACGATATTAAAAGGGTACTATTTATCTGGTTTTTTTGAACTTATAAATCTTTAAAATTACTCTTATTAAAACAAACGTAAAAATCATTAGTGCCAAAAATATTTAATGGGGAGGGCCAATTATTTTAACAACTCAAGTTTCATTGTTATTTTAATTGTATTAATTTCATTAGCTGCACTGAAAGAATTAATTCGCAGGTTTTTATTTTTTATTTTATATTCAGGACTTTCAAAATCTCTTTATTTTAGAAGCTTTAGAACACCATAACTTTAGTTAATAAAAAAACAATGTAAATTGTAATTGTAAATATGGTTTTTCAAAGTATATATCCATTTTTTTCTTTTATAAATCCATCGCTTGGTTTAAAAACTTATCTTTGAAGCAGATTAAATTTGGAGTTTTTTAGGTTAGAATTTGCTTTTTGAATTGATTTTTAAAATTCGTTGATAAAAGACAATAATTTTTTGGGTAAATGAATAAAACTTGTTTAGTTTGCAATACAAATGCTCTCTCCCCCATTTATAATGAGACGCTACTCAAATGCAATATTTGTGGGTTTATTACCGCAAATATGGAAATTGATTCTGAAACGCTTCAGCAAACGTATACCGAAAATTATTTTAAAGGAGAAGAGTACGTTGATTATTTGCGTGACAAAGATATTTTACAAACTAATTTCAGAAATCGTCTTCAATACATTTACAAAAAGGTTGACAGATCAAGTATTTCCAGTTGTTTAGAAATTGGTTGCGCCTACGGCTTTTTTGCCGAAGTGCTCCAAAAAGAGTTGCGTAAAATTAAATATGTTGGCTTTGACGTTGTACCAGAGGCAATAGCATATGGCATAAATGAATTAAAGCAAAATTTAATTTGCGGTGATTATTTAGAAGAAAAAACAGAAGAAAAGATCTCCGACATATTTATGTGGGATGTAATAGAGCACTTACCAAATCCGGAAAAGTTTATTGAAAAAGCGGCAAGGGAACTTGGAGGCGGGGGTCGAATTTACATTACAACAGGCGATATAGAAAGGCTTATACCTCGTTTTCAAAAAGAAAAATGGCGGATGATTCACCCTCCCTCTCATTTACATTATTTTTCAAAACGTTCTCTTTCCAAATTATTAGAAAAAAACGGATTTAAAATAATTGACGTATCCTACCCTCCTATTCACAGGAGTGTTAGATTAATTTACTACTCTTTGTTTATGCTGCGTAAAAAATATCCTAAAATTATAGAAAAAATATACAATTATATCCCCTCTAAAATGAACGTTGCTATAAACACCTTTGACATTATGTTTATAATTGGGGAAAGAAATAGGAAATAGATAACAGAAAAAATTAAAAACCCTTTCCTTTGATTTTATTTTCAATTTTTGTGGTAGAAAAGCCCTCTAAAAAAGGAATTGTTTTCACCTCCCCTCCCGAAGCTTTTACAGTGTAAGATCCACTAATATAATTTTTGTGGTTCTGATTTGTTTCATTACTATCGTAATCGGCACCTTTTACCAATACATCGGGTTGCAATAATTTGATAAGTTGTTCTGGCGTATCTTCATTAAATAAAATTACAGCATCCACAAATTGTAAGGCAGATAATATTAATAATCTAGACTGTTCATCTTGAATAGGACGGTTCTCCCCTTTATTGAGTTTCTTAATAGATGCGTCGCTGTTTAATCCAATTATTAGCCTCCCTCCCAAGTCGGCAGCTTTGGAAAGATAATCAAGGTGGCCAAGGTGAAGTATATCAAAACATCCGTTGGTAAAAACAATTTTATTATTCTTTAAGCGCCATACAGCAATTGTTTTTAGTAAAGATTCAACAGTATGTATTTTTAATTTTATAATTTCTAATGCGTTTATTTTATTTGGTGTTAGAATCATGTTTATGAGTTAAAAAGTTCTTAATTTAATCCTTCTTATAACGTTTTTTTTGGGAAGAATTATAAAGTAGCGGAATTTAACATTAATATATTTTTAAAAAAAATTTTTAATTTGTTTTTTTATTTAAAAGCGGAAGTAATATCAATGAAATAACTCCCAATGAAAGTATAAGCACAAACTGTGATGTCCAGATCAACCATGAAAAGGCAAAAGCAAAGCTAAAGGGGGTACGGTATGCGAAAGTTAAGGTCTCGGTAACTAAAGCTTGGTAAGCCCCTGTGCCCCCAGGGACAAATATAATGCCCAAGCTACCAAACAGCATAATTGCTAATGCAGCACCGAATGTTAATATGGATGTTTCTTCAAAACAAAAGAAACCAACGTATAATACAGCTGTATATAAAACCCAGATTAATACTGTGTGGAAAATAAAAAGAAATGGTCGTTTAATATTTTTTATAGATTTTAAGCCTTCTAAAAAACCAAGGGCCAGCTCTTTTATTTTTTTTGAAAATATCCCTTTGCTCTTTTTGCGAAAGAGAAAAAATACGACACCACTAATAAATAAAATTATTATAACAAGAGGAATAAATTTATTGTCTTCCATCAGCAAAGTTATTTTTTTTGAAAGAGGCATAAAAATAGTATTATTTGTTAATCCCCATAATTGTTCAAATTGAAAAAAAAGTGTTGCAAAGAATATAATAATTAAGCAAAGCAAGTCAATGGCTCTTTCGGCAATAACAGTTCCAAATGTTTCGGAAAATGGAATTTTTTCATATTTGGCAAGAACACTGCATCGAGAAACCTCTCCTAGCCTTGGCAGCGCAAAATTAGCAAGATAACCAACCATTAGCGCAAAAAAAGTATTTGACAATTTTGGATAAAAGCCAAGGGGTTCTATTAGTATTTTCCAGCGCATCGCGCGCACCAGATGACTAAAGAAACTTATTATTAAAGAAAGTGCTATCCAGAAATAATTTGCCTGATTAAAGGCTTCCGTAACACTTACAATATCGCTCTCTGTTAAGTTTCTAACAGCTAACCAAATTAATAATATCCCGAGGCCTAAAAAAAAGAAAAATTTTAAAATATTAATAAATTTTTTTTTCAAAATTAGATATTTTATGCTGTTTATATCATTAAGGCATTATTGTGAAACAGCAAGACTCTAGAACTTTGCTTTTAAATCATCTATTTACATAACAATTACGAAATTAAAGAAATATATTTAATTCAAGAGCTGCTTTTATTTATTTTGACAAAGTCATGTATCGCCTTAAATTAAACTAAGTGCCTGTAACTATTATATTCCTAATTGATTTATATATTTCGTTATAATAAATTAAAAATTTAAAGGCGTATGTTGGGGAATTAAATTTTTGATTTAATTGTTTTTGGCCTGTTATCAAAAACCGAAACCCTATGTCTGCTCCAACTCCTATCCATTTTACAAACTTATATTCAATTGATATTGCCGGTTCATAAATAAAAAAGATTGTTTTTTCTATTTCTTTTTTTTCGTTTAATAAATTGTATTGATAATATGTTTTTCCAAGGCCTATCTGCAAGGGGATACTTAATTGCCAATGTTGGTTTTTATAATAAAAATATTCTATATGTATTGAAATATAGTACAATTTTAAAATCGCCATCGCGCTATCGTTTTCGTTTTGAGTATTTAAGTAAAAGATTTGTTTATCGAAATAATTAGCTGGCTGGGAGAGCTGATTATAACCCAAACCAATTTGGAATTGGTTGCCAAAATTAAGCCCTGTTTTTACACCTATTACTTTTGCTCTTCCATTGTTAATAAACGAATTTCGAGAATCTAATTTTCCAAAAAGTTGTGGGGGAAGTTTAAGGCTACTCTTAATTGTATCAATAG
>CAMBDK010000010.1 GCA_945865315.1 Chitinophaga pinensis
GAAGAGAGGTATTCACAAAAGATACTCCAGTTATTGATGGTAAATTTTCATTGTCTTTTGTTAATGGGCTTAATCCAGGAATGTATATGCTGACAGGTATTGCGAATGGAAAACGATATACTAAGAGGGTTGTTATAAAGTAATCTGAAAAGCTTCTGCAATTCAGTGTAAGAATTTCATTTTCTGCAACAATTAATTATGTTCGTCATTGCCAAAAACGAAGCGTTTTTTTAAAAGTTTCATTAAATTTCCATTTTTTTTATTGTCTTCCATTTCCTCCATACATAACTAATTTCTCAATGCTATATTTTTCAATTGTTCCTAAACCGCCTGTGTGTATAATTTAAAATACTTTTAGCTCTGATAAAAATACAATTAATAAAAACTTATTTAGGCAATGGAAGATAATTGAAAATAAATATGAAATGATTATATTTGACAATTGGGGAATGCTATCCTAACATTTTATAAATAATTCTTCCCATTTTTTTTCTGTAAAAATGAAAATATGTTTTTTTGAAAATTAGGATATAAATAAAAATTAATAGCTATAAATAGTAGTATCGTATTTATATTTTTTGTAAAAAAAGAGGAATAAAATTTTGAAGAATTTGTTTGAATAGGTTTGTAAATAGAGTATGTATCATCATGAATATTTTAAATAAGTGCTAATGAAATTTATTAGTAAAATTTTAATAATAATAATAATACTTATTATCCCAGGAAGTTTGCAATCACAAATATTTCCGCCAGCAGCAAGCCTAACAACGGGCCAAGGTGCTGTAGGGAGCAACGACCCAATTTGGCTTGCTACCGATTGGTATACTGTTGTTCCTCCTAATCCAATGGGATTGACCTATGCCCCTGCATTAATTAATAATCCATGCGTTACTAATTTTTGGGTTAACCCTTCTACTTTGCCCTCTCCTTTGAATAATGGCAATTGGATAACTGGTTCGGGCGCCCTTTGTTCTGGGCAGACAGGTTATCGGTATTTTAGATTACCACTCAATTTGCCAGCAGATTGCAATGGTAATAGTGTTACAACTGTAGGAAACTATGTTTTATATCTTTCTGGTTATGTAGACGATGGAATAATTGGTGTTTATATTAATGGAAATAGTACAGGTTTTAGCGGGGGAAGTTATGGTGCAGGAGCCCAGTTAAACATGACCTTGGCAGGACCTTGGCTGATAGGTATTAATTATGTCGATATTTTAGTTTATAACATAACAGGAGTTTATGGATTATTTGTAGTGGCTAATTCAACAGCTACTTCAATAGCAGATGGTGATGGCGACGGCTTATCTGATTTATACGATAATTGCCCTTGCGAAGCAGGCGCTTTAGCCAATGGTTGTAAGGCATCCATACTTGGCAATACTGTTATTTGTCATGGCGAAGGTACAACACTTACTGCCACAGGAATTGGTTCCTATTTATGGAATACAGGATCTACAAACGCAGCCATTAATGTAAATCCAGCATTGCCTACTGGTTATTATGTTATTGTTACAAAACCAAATGGGTTTAAAGACTCCTCCTATGTATATGTAAATCCAGCCCCATTAATATCAGTAAGTGGCGATACGCTTCTGTGTCAGCCTGAAAATACAGTCCTAACTGCTACGGGTGGGGGTACATATATTTGGAATAATGGTTCTACCAATGCTTCTATTACTGTTAATCCAATGATTTCAAGTAGCTATGAAGTTATAGTAACATGTACTAACGGCTGCAAAGATACTCTTAACCAGGCTGTTTTTGTTTACCCTAAACCAGTAGCAAATTTTAACTTTACAAATAAATGTTTTGGAATTCCTATTCCCTTTAACAGTTCATCTACTATCAATGCAGCAAGTATCCTTACTAATTGGGCTTGGGATTTTGGCGACAATACAACAGGTTCCGGCAGCAGCATATCACATTTGTATAATTTGGCAGGGAGCTATAATGTAACTTTAATAGTAAGTAGTAATAAATCATGCTCTGATACTATCGTTCAGCAAATTACTGTTTATAAAATCCCCCTTGTTAATTATTCGAATGTTGATGTTTGTTTGGGCGACACCATGTTTTTTACCAATAGTTCAACAGTTGGATCGCCTGCCGCTATTGCTAGCTACCTTTGGGATTTTGACGATAATGGCGCTGCAAGCAGCATCCAAAATCCAACTTATTTTTATCCCAATGCGGGAACCTATAATGTAAAATTAATAGCAATAACAGGGGATGGCTGCTCCGATTCTATTATAAGCCCGGTAAATTCTTTTAACCCACCCAGCTCCGCTTTTTCGTTTAGTAATAGCTGTTTATATGATTCAGCTTTATTTGTAAATAATTCTCTTAATCCGCCCGATGGCACTATTGTTGGCTGGTCGTGGAGTTTTGGCGACGGCGGGGCACCCAATACCACAGTGTTGAGCCCAAGCCATCTTTATAGTATCGCAGGTAATTACACGGTTACGCTCATCACGCTATCTTCAAATATTGGCTGTCCCGATACTTTGCAAAAAATAATTACTATTCACCCTATACCTGTTGCTAATTTTAGTTTTATAGATGTTTGTTTAGCTGAAACAGTAAATTTTTATGATTCCACAAAAGTTTTAACTGATAATATAATAAGCTGGACTTGGAATTTTGGCGATGGCACAGCACAAGGTTCAACGCAGCATCCAAATCATTTGTATGTAAATCCAGGAACATATATTGTTAGTTTAATTGCTACAAGTAATAATGGGTGTAACGACACAGTTATAAAAAATGTAGTAGTTCATCCACTGCCAGTGGCATTGTTTAGCGCATTAAATGTTTGTGCCGATGTAAATACTACTTTTACAGATCAGTCAACAATATTATCTACAGATAATTTGCAATCCTGGGCTTGGGGTTTTGGAGATGCAAATCCGGTGGGGCCAGGAAATTTGCTTCCCAATACTTTCCATCTCTATACGGATACCGGAACATATTTAGTTAAATTGATAGTGCATTCAAATTTTGGTTGTGTCGATTCTATTACCAAACCTGTAATTGTTTATGCAAATCCTGTTTCGAATTTCAACAATACAAGTGTTTGTAATAACAGCAATACACAGTTTACAGATAGCTCCAGCAGCTACTCCGGAAATATAAATTCTTGGCTTTGGGATTTTGACGATGGGGTAGCTCCTGTGAATACTATTTCTAGCCCCTCCTATCTTTATAATAATGCCGGAACATATAATGTTACATTAATAGTTAATAGCAGCGTTGGCTGTGCCGATACAATTATAAAAGCTGTTGAAGTTTATTATAATCCTGTAGCAAATTTTAACCATGTGAATGTTTGCGCAGGCGATACAACACATTTTTTAAATACATCTTCTATTCACAATAGCACCTCAATAGCAAGTTATTCATGGATGTTTGGTGATGGGGGTGCTAACAGTATTTTGCAAAATCCAGCACGTTTTTATACAATAGGGACTTATTCCGTTTTGTTATTAACAACCAGTGCCGAAGGTTGTTTTGATACCGCCTCTTCATTAGCCTATGTTTTTGATGCGCCCATATCTGGTTTTTTATTGAATAATTCCTGCTTGTATGATTCGGCGAAATTTACAAATACTGCTGTTAGTCCCAGCTTAGGGAATATAGCTGGCTGGTCATGGAATTTTGGTGATGGCACACCAATAAACACAGTAGCTTTGAGCCCTAGTCATTATTATTCAACTGCCGGGGATTATCAAATTACTTTAGTTACTTATTCATCAAATCTCGCTTGCTCCGATACTATCATCGATTCAATTACAATATATCCTAAGCCTGCAGCCGATTTCGACTTTGTAGATGTGTGTTTAAATCAGCCGATGAATTTTACTGATCTTTCAAGTGTTGCAGGTGGAACCATAACAAGCTGGGCCTGGGATTTTAAAGACAACACAGCAATTGGGATTACGCAGGACCCAAGTCATGCCTATAATAGTCAAGGAGTATTCCCTGTTTTATTACTTGTAACAGATAATAATAACTGTAATGATACCATATCTAAAAATGCATTAATTCATCCTTTGCCAGTTGTGGCATTTAGTGCATCAAAAACTTGCTTAGGTAGCCTTGCTGTTTTAACTGATTTATCAACTATTTCGCCCGGAAATAATTTACAGACATGGTCTTGGGATTTTGGCGATAACAGCGCTATTATTAATAATCAAAACACAAGCCACCTGTATTCCGCAGTAAATTCCTATCCTGTTGAGTTGCTTGTAAGTTCTAACTTTGGTTGTTCCGATTCAATTACTAAAACAATTGTGATCAATCCATATCCAATAGTTGATTTTGCTGCAAATGATTCTATCGGGTGCGAACTTTTTTGTGTCGGATTTCAAGACGCCTCCATTATATCGGGAGGTGTTAATGTAAAGTGGCAATGGGATTTTGGTGATGGCAGCATCTCAAATAATTCGCAAAATTTAGACCACTGTTATTCGAATGATTCTGTTACTTCCGCAAATTATTTTGATGTTACCTTAACGGTTAGTTCCGATAGCGGCTGTGTAAGTGTTTTAACAAAAAGTAATTACATAACTGTATACCCCAATCCTGTTACAGAATTTATCGCTCAGCCTAAAACAACAAGCATTATTGACCCTTCCATTTCAGTGGCAAACTTT
Organism: Chitinophaga pinensis; assembly: GCA_945865315.1. Classification (GTDB taxonomy): domain Bacteria; phylum Bacteroidota; class Bacteroidia; order 2-12-FULL-35-15; family 2-12-FULL-35-15; genus 2-12-FULL-35-15. Next base: position 4,656 of record CAMBDK010000010.1, read on the forward strand.
TCTACTGGAGCTACTTTTTGGAATTGGGATTTCGGTGATTTCACAAGTTCTAGTTTAAGTAATCCAGAAGCTCATAATTATTCAGATACAGGATCCTATACCATCACTTTAATAGCATTTAATGCAAATGGCTGCAGCGATACTTCAAAAGAAACCATTATTATTATGCCCGAATATTCATTTTATATCCCCAACTCATTTACACCAAATGGGGATGGGAAAAATGATACATTTTCGGGTAAGGGCCTTTTTATCAAAGAATATGAAATGACAATTTTTAATCGCTGGGGTAGTCTCATTTTTAAAACAAACGACATTCATATTGGATGGGATGGGAAAACAAAAATAAATGGCGAATTAGCAGAGTTGGGCGTATATGTTTATGATATTAATATTACGGATATCAATAAAGAAAGATACAATTATAATGGCACTGTAACTTTAGTGAGGTAAGTGATTGGACTTTTTTTGTTGAGGTGTTCTCTAATTATACCAATTATAGTTTCAAAATAGTCCAATCCAAGACCCAACCTACTTTCTCGACTCCGCTCGAAAATCACCATGCGGGAAGTTAATTCGAGCGAAGTAGAAATAGTGCTGCTTAATAAAAATGGACGAATATATATTTACAAATGGTATTATTTAACAATCTTTAATATTTTTGTAAAAAAAACGCCTGTGTTTTTTTACACAAGCGTTTTAACGATAAAATGATTTAAAGAATACTATTTAATAACAACCATTTTTAAATTTTTCTTTGAATTTTCAGAGATAATTGATGCATAATAAATTCCGGAAGGTAAATTAGAGGTATCAATTTTAATAGTATTGCTACCTGAATTCATTTCTCCTGAAAATATATTTGCTATAACTTTTCCGGTGATATCATAAACAGTTATCGCAATTTTTGACGCTTCATTTAAATTTACATCAACAGTAGCTTCGTTAGTAATTGGGTTTGGATATAAATTAATACCGCTGATTTTATTTTCACCTCCGGTAATACCAGCTACCATGTTCCCAAATTTATTATCAGTAAAAGATGCACCAGTTGCAGCTATTGATGAGGAATCCAAACGATAATCAGGTGTGGAGGATAGCGCTGCTGGGAATCCATTTACCCAAGCGATTGCTGTTGTAGCTTTTGTTGAATCACTATTATCCTCTGAAAAAATTGTGCTGTACATCAATAGGGAAGCATTTGCATCTGTAGTAATTGCTTTGCTTATATCCGATGCTATTAAATTATTTGCAAATACGGCAGAGTCGTTTACAGCAAAGTTGTCAACTGTGCCAGCATCTTTCAAATAGATACCTTTTTCCCAAGAAGCAGCAATGGAGTTAAACACCGAAATAGAAGAGTTTCTGCGAATATAAAAAGCTCTTTCAAATTTTTCACCAACAGGTAATGTTACTGTACCATTGCGTTTTGGTCCGATGCTGGTAATATTAGAGAAGATAGCTTGTGTTCTTGGGAAATTTGCTGTTCCTGTGGCATCGTTATCTGACTCAAAACCGTTTGAATCACCTGCAGCATCAAATAAGTCAGGATCTCTTACAATCAAACCAAATTGTATACGTCCGCTAAATCCATAATCAGTATCAAAATCATCATCGGTACCACGGAATGCAATGAGGTATTTTGCATCTACAGTTCCACCAAACCACTCATAACTATCATCACCTGAAAACGAAACTTGCACATGGTCAATCTTTGTTTTTGAACCTACCGAACCAAATGTTAAGCCATTGATTTCTTTATTTGGTATAAAAGCGATACCCGGAAATTCAATCCTTACATAAGAAAATACTCCGGAACTATCCTGGTCATTTGTTCCGCCATATTCACTTTCAGCGGAAACAACAATACCTTCTATATTAGCAATGCCGCCTGGTTGATTGTTTTTTGCATTCCCCAGAATAACAACTCCTCCCCAATCACCTTCTGCCCTTGAACCGGCAGCTTCACCAGAAGTAAATATAATCGGATTACTTGAGGTACCCTGTGCTATAATTTTTGAACTTTTTGTAATCAGTAAAGTACCTTGTGTTGCTTTGTCGCCAAGAATAATAACACCCGCTTGAATGGTTAATACAGCATTGTTTTTTACATAAATTTTATTTTGCAACAAAACAATTGTCCCTGTTGTCCAGGTGGTATTACTTGTGATGTCAGCACTTACTGTCATTGTCGGCGCACCATAAGCTGTATTTTCAGGATCAAAATTTGTCCAGCCATTTGTCCAGTCTGTTGCTTCTGTGTTATCAGTTACCGGAAATGCTCCTTTATAAATTGTTGGGGTCCAAAAAGCAGTTTGTGCATTTAATGAACCTCCTATTAAGCCCGCCAAGGCTAGCGTGTAAATTTTTTTCATTTTTTTAATTGGAATTAATGTTTGTTTAAAATATTTTTTGCACAAAAGTAATCTGGAGGTGTTGTGTGATAATTAAGAAGAGGTTGTGTGTTTCTTATTAAAACTTTATCTTAATGTTAAGAGCGAAAAAATGGGAATAACTCTTTTTTGATGACTTGCTTGCAAGATGCAGGGTTTAAAATTTATAAGAAACACCAAGAGAAATGATTTGTCCATAATTGGTGTCAATCATAGTATTATCCTCTGCCTTATCAAATTTGCCATTTTTATCGATGTCCTGATAAAAAATTAGATTTTGGGCAAAGACATCCCGTACATTCAATTTTATTTCTAGATTTTCTTTTATTTTTTTTGCAATTTGAAAGTCTAGAACATTGCGTTGCTTTTCCCAATAATCAGGCTCGCTGGTGCTTCCTACAATATAAATTCTTTTGCCTACTAGGTTGTAAGATGCACTTAAACTTAAGCCATTTGTTGGATGAATAAATTGAATTCCTGCATTTACAATAACGGGAGATTGACCTTGCAAGGGGCGTTCAGCAGTAGTGGCTCCGTTTATTTTGCTAACGTCTACTTTTGATTGTATATATGAAAAATTAGTATATAGGGTGGTAGCGGATAAAAATGGTATAGAATCATTTCGGAACATTGTACTTAATTTAAAACGGTATTCTAATTCTACTCCAATGTTAGTTGCTTTTGGAACGTTTACATAATACAGTTCGCGCAAAACATCAGGGCGATTGACTTGCTCAACAGCATTCGTAAAATTTTTGTAAAAACCGGAGACAGAAATTAATTGTCCTGCACCGGGATAATATTCAAAGCGTAAATCATAATTATCAATCAACGCCCTTTGTAAATTGGGGTTTCCGGAAACTGCAAAATCGGTTACAAAATCAAAAAATATAAAAGGTGCTAATTCCCTAAATTCAGGGCGGGATACTGTACGGTAATAGCTGGCTCTGATATTTATTTTATCGGTTAAGGAATATATTAAATTGACGGAAGGTAAAAAATCATTTACCGTTGTATCTATATCAACAGGCGCGTTGCTCCCGTCTTTTATAGTATGTAACTGCTGATTATAGGATTCAATACGCACACCGTAAATCACTCTCAAGCGTTCAAAAAATTTTGAATCAAACATCGCAAACCCAGCATTTAAAAGTGAGGATGCAGTATAACTATCGCTGGTTTTGGTGGCTTCATCTAATTTGAACCCCCCGTTATTGGGTCCTGGCTTATCAAGTATTCCCATATTGGTACTTGCAAAAATTTCCTCTTCAGGCAATAATAACAATTGGCTATTAAATTTTACTGCACTTCCTTTTCTATATTTAGAGAATCCTAAATTACGCGCCTCAAAGCTTCTGTCTCTGTATTGATGAAATCCTCCAATTTTCAGATCCGTTTTTACTCCTTTAATTGCACAGGGATAATTTGCTTCATATTTAAAACTATAAATGTTTTCATTTGTTTTTGAAAAAAACATATTTCCTGCCGCATTTGGTATGGTCCCTTCATTTTGTACAATAGCAGCATAAAGATTTGTTGTATCATCTTCCATTGTTGCTGTTTTTTGATATACTATTCGCCTCATGTTTGGCACATCACGCTTGATATCACTCAATCCGCCAATCCATTTTATTTTTATTTTAGAATTTGGCAATAAATGATCTCCACTTAATTGACCTGTATAAAGTATATTCTGAGTAAACCAAAAAAGGGATGATTTTTCCCAAATTTTTTCTGGTTGATCAAATTCACGGGCCCCCTTTCTTAAAGTTACTTTATCATCGCTATTTACACTTAATAAATTTTTAAAGTTGATCTGATTGTTATCATTTATTTTGTATCCCATATTCCACATTCCACTTGCAAGTATTGCTTGTGTATATTGCTGGTCATTAAGTTCCATACGTTTTATAACGCCAGTTGATTGTTCCTCATACTCACGCCTTATTGTTTCATTGTAGTTATAATTATTCTGATACGTTAATGCAAAAATGCTACCAATCTCACGATTAAATATTTTGCCAACATTAGCAATACTATACTGAGCATTAAGGGAAGGTAAAGCATTGATAGTTTTTATTTTCCATGAAGGAGTAAGCTGTTTAGCAAGTTCTCCTTTTTGTTCAACCGACAAATGTGAAAACTCTGCTGTAGTGGGAAGATTAGAAGGCAATGCTCTTGTTCCATCGTCAATGCCAAGCAAATCATATTTCCCGCCATCATATGTTTTAAATGTTTTAAATGTAGTGATGGTATTATATGAACCTGCTATAGAGAATATTTGTTCGTTTTTATCAGGTATGCTTTTGGTATTTATTTGAATAATTCCTCCTGCAAATTCTCCAGGCATATCGGGCGTAGCAGTTTTTATTATTAGCAAATTATCCAACATATTGGAAGGGAAAATATCAAAGGCAAACGCTTTTCTATCCGACTCCGAACTTGGTAATGGCGCACCATTAATGTAAGCCGCATTATAACGATCGTTTAATCCTCTGATGATGGCAAATTTATTATCCTGGATGCTAGCACCACTAATTCGTTTTAGTACATCACTCGTATTCCTGTCAGGTGTTCTTTTTATTGATTCTGATGAAATCCCATCCGATACCGATGCATTGTTTTTTTGCATCACCAACATAGCATTCGTTGTTTCTTTGCTCATTGTTGCAATAATTTCAATTACACCCAAATCGGTTGACGCCGTTCCCAAACTGATGCTTATAATTGTTGGTTCGCCTGATTTTACAATTACATCAGTAAGTATTTTGGTATTGTAGGAAATTAATTTTGACACCAATGTATATTTCCCAGGCGCTACATTTTTAAATGTAAAAGCACCATCTAGATCGGTATTGCTGCCTGTAACTGTTCCTTCAATTACAACTATTGCACCAGGTAATGTTTCACCTGTTTTTTCATCAATCACTATTCCTTTTATGCTTGAGTTTTGCCCACATAGAACCTTTAGAGACAAAATAAAGAGCAGCAGGGAAAATAATTTCAATTTCATTTTAATCTTTGTTTTATTTGCGTGCAAAGTAATTGGTAAAAGTTCGAAGCTGCGTTAATTAAAAATTAAAATAATGTTAAGGAAATGCTTATTTATCTCCAGTTTAGTAATATTAATATAATCGTAACTTAACATTTGGATCATATTTAAAAATCAATTTTATACTAATTTATATACTAAATCATAATAAAATAGGGCATATCAATAAAGACTTGTCAATTCTAAAAATCTTCTTTTTCCCTTGTTTTCTTTTTTATAATAAATCCCCAAATTATATGTCTATTTTAATATCTTTGTTTTGTTCAAGTTATTTTAAAAGTTTCACTAATCACCTGATTTTCAAACACAACTCAAATGCATGAAATAAAAAACTTTGTCTTGCTTTCATTCTTTTTCATAGCGTTAAGCATAAACGCGCAGGAAAATAAATCTCCAAAACTTGCACTCATAAAATTTATTTGAACTATTTATTCGTTATTTAAAAATAAACTTCAAAAACAATTTAAATATTAATTTCAAAAAATTGAAAAAAACACCCCAGTTTTATAAAGCAAAATTCTTTTATATTGTAATCTTATTGTTTTTTTCTTCTATAACAAGGGGAAATGAAGCTGATACTGTTAAAAAAAATCAATTGTTTGAATTGAGTTTTGGTCAATCACTGTTATTTATTTCAGATAGTAAAGTAGCGAATTTGCGAAATAGGGAGGCTGTAATTATTCCAACAAATGCAATACTTTTTTTTGCTGAATTCTTTCCTCAAAAAAAAATTAGGATTCCTGTATTTTTCAATTTACCAACAGAAACTAAACAGTTTTTGATAAATAATTTACTAGTAAATGAGCGCGCAAATCCATCTTTTGGTTTTGGAATAGAATATAATTTTTTTCAAATAAAGTTAGACTCGAAGTCCAAACTGGAATTTGAAATTGGACCTTTGGCAACTTTTGTTTTAGATAAAAACAATACGATAAGGGTACTTCCTACTTTAGCAGGCCGACTGCGCATCATGCGAGGGGAAGATTTTGTAATGTATATTGGTACAAGTTATTCAGTTGGGATTAATAGCTGGGGATTACTTTATGGAACAGGGACTGTTTTTTAATTATTTGTTACGGAATTACTAATGATATTCATTAGCGTACGAAACAAGTTTTTAAAATAAGGGAGTAAAAATTAAAACACGCTCTAAATAGAGTCCTTCCTGAGGAAGTGAAAAAGGGAAGCACAGCATTTCAGATGTGCTTCCTTTTCAAGTAGTTTCGAGAGGAATCGAACCTCCATCAAAGCTTTAGGAAAGCCCTATTCTGTCCATTGAACTACGAAACCAAAAATACATTATAAAAAAAGAACACATTTCCCTCGCACAAAGATATACTTTCAAATACTTATTTCAAGCCATTTAAAAAGATAAATTTATCAGCATAAATTTACATTAAAACCTGCTGATTTTAAATCTTCCCAAAATTGAGGGTAAGATTTTGAAACAACTTCGGGTTTTTCAATTCGAATTTCCTTGTAAAGTATTGATAATGGGGCAAATGACATTGCCATGCGGTGGTCGTTATAGGTTGATACAGTTACTGTTGCAAACTCATTATTTGTTAGGCCTGCGTTTTGCCATTTGTGCGCCGCTTCTTTTATCTCTATTGAATTGTCAGTAATATTAACAAGGGCTCCAAATTTTTCTAATTCTGTTTTTAATCCAACAATTCTGTCACTTTCTTTCAGTTTTAAAGTTTTTAAACCTGTTAATTTAGCTTTGATGCCTAGAGCAAAACAAGTAATTGCAACTGTTTGGGCGATATCCGGACAATCTGTAAAATCGTATTCAAAACTCGATGTGATGTTTGCATTTTTTGTAAGTATTAAGTCGTTATTTTTAAAGTTTGAGCTCACTCCCAATTGCATGTATATTTCAGTTAATATAGCATCAGCTTGTGAAGATTTATTTTTTAATCCAGTTAAAATAATTTCCCCTTTATTACAAATAGCAACAATGCTAAACCAGTAGGAAGCAGATGACCAATCCGATTCAATACTGTAAATAGTAGATTTAGGAGGAGCTATTAAAGATTTGGAAACATTTATTGTATTTAAATTTTTGCAAACAATAAGTCCGAATTCAGTTAAAATATCTATTGTCATTTGAATATATGGCCAAGAAACGATATTGTTTTTTAATGTGAGTGTTATTCCATTTTCAAATGTAGGGGCAATTAATAATAATGCTGAAATAAACTGACTGCTTACACTTCCGTCAATTTCTATTTTACCGCCTTTTAATATTTTACCATTTATTTTTAAAGGTGGAAAATTTTCTTTTTCTAAAAAAACAATATCGGCACCTAAAGATTTTAAGGCTTTTACCAAATCACCAATAGGGCGATCTTTCATACGCTCCGAGCCTGTTAAAGTCCATTCGCCTTCTTTAGTTGATAAATAGGCTGTTAAAAAACGCATATCAGTGCCAGCGTGATGAATATTTATTGTAGCACTTTTTTTGTTTTTTATTTGTGAAAGGGCATTTTTTAAAAGTAAGGAGTCTTCGGAAGTAGAATTGTTTTGAAAAATTAAATCTAATTCAAGTATTTCATTTAATATTAATAAACGATTATTAATACTTTTTGAGCCAGTAAGTTTAATGGTTGAATTTACAATATTTTTAGTGGAAGAAAGGGTCAGCATTAAAAAGTGGAATTATAAAAATCAATAGCTTTTTTTATTTGACTGTCGGATATGATAACATCAAATTTACAAGAACCAATTTTATCAATTAGTGCAAATTGAAATTTATTGCCTTGTGATTTTTTATCGTTTTTCATTAATTCGATAATTGAAGTTAAATTGAGTTCATTTATTTTTTGTGGCTCAAATACTTTTTTTAATAAAGAAAAAACTTCCTGTAATTCTTTTTTTGACAGCAACTTTTTTTGAAAGGATAAGTGGCTTTCCACCATCATACCAATTAATATTGCTTCGCCATGTAATAATTCGTTATTAGTTCCTAATAGTATCGATTCTATTGCGTGACCAATAGTGTGTCCAAAGTTTAATATTTTTCTGTTGCCATTATCAAAGGGGTCTTTTAAGACTATTTTGTTTTTTAATGTTACACTTTTTAATAGCAATAGCTCCTTGGAAGATTTAGTAACTGTATTTTTTAATTCGTTCCAGAAATTTTTGTCGCAAATAAGGGCTATTTTAAAAATCTCAGCCAAGCCATTTTTATAATGCTGCTCAGGCAATGTGTTTAAATAATCCGGATTAATAAATACCCCTTTTGGTTGAGAAAAAGTACCAAGGGCATTTTTTAAAACACTTAAATTAATTCCAGTTTTGCCGCCTATGCTTGCGTCAGCCATTGCTAATAAAGTAGTTGGGATATTAATAAAATCGATTCCTCGTTTATAAATGGATGCGCAAAATCCCCCCAAATCACTTACCACCCCACCGCCTAAATTGATAATAACAGCGTTTTTATCTGCCTTGTTTTCAATGAGAGTTTCCCAAACATAGGTGCTAATATTAATTGCCTTGCTTGCTTCGCCGCTTTCTAACTCAATTATATGTGCATCTCTTAAATTTGGACATTTATGTATTAAACTTGGCAAACAGAACTGAAAAGTATTTTCGTCGCAAATAATAAAGTGCGACGAATATTTATTTTTAGTGATTAATGAAGAAATGGATTTAAATATTTTTGTTCCAATTTCTACATTGTATCCATTTGATTTAATTAAATACATACCAAATTTAATTATTAATTATTTAAATTATTGTATTAAGCAATTGTGCGCTACTTGCTAATGCCTTCTGTGTGAAGGGCATCCATTTGAATTTTTTTTATAAGCTTAGTTCAACATCCTTTTTGTTTAATCTTTTTAAGAATTTAATTATAAGCCAATGATAAAATCGCCTTTAATATTCAGCAATAACTTTTGCAATTTTTACTCTGTTAAAGACTGTTTTTTTAAATGGACTCTGTTTTTTTATTTTTATACACACCTAGTATTTTTACGTGGTGCGTTTCCTTTGCTAATTCTTGCATGGTTTTTTCAAAGTTAAGCCTTTCTTCAAACTCAATATCCAAATGAAAAGAATAGGATTTTGTATTATTAGGAATAGGAACGCTTTGGATTTTTGTTAAGTTTAATCCATTATTTTTTATAATAACCAATACATCCGATAGTTTTCCTGGTTCATTATTAGTTTGTAAAGTAATAGATGCTTTGTCAGGGTCGCTAACATAATCTTCGCATTTACTTAAAATATAAAATCTCGTAAAGTTTTGCTCCACATCACTTACTGATTCTATTAAAGTTTCCAAATTATATTGAATTGCAATTGCTGGTCCGCCTATTACTGCAAGTCTTCCACTAGAATCTTCGGAAACTAATTTGGCGCATGTAGAAGTATCTTTGTATTCTGTTATAACCACCCCTTCAAGTTGCGAAAGGAAATTTTGACTTTGTCCTAAGGCCATCGGGTGCGAAATAATTTCAGTTAAATGTGTCAGTTTTGTTCCTGGCACAGCTAAAAGCTTTAACTCAATGGGCAAATAAATTTCACCAATTATTTTTAAGTCGTATTTTTCTATTAATTGGTAATTTAATAGTATGCTTCCTGCTATTTTGTTTTCAATGGCAATAATACCGTAATCGGCTTTGTTATTTACAATTTTATCGCACACCTCTTTAAATGAACCGCATTGTAAAGTAGATACGGTTTGACCGAAATATTTTTTAGCCGCTAAATCGTGAAAGGATGCTACAGAGCCTTGAATGGCTATTAAATGATTTCTCATAGGATAATATTTAATGTTTTGTTTGTTTTAATTTTCAATTAATTATCTTTGTCTAATGCCGGTTTTTCTTTCTCCAATTCTATCGTCCTGAAAAAAGTCTGCACTTTTTTATTAATAATCCTGTTACAAGTTTACACATTTTTTTTAATCCTAAATAGGGTTTACATTTGTTTTACCAGAAGAAAGGGAAACGAACTCTGCTGAGGAGCAACTCGCTAGGAATAATCTGGTCAGATGAGCATTTGGATATTATTGCGGTTTTACAAAATTAATCTTTTGACAATTTCAATTTTAATTAACCAAATTTAACAATATTTAATAGGTAAAATCCGTTATATTTGTATTCCTTTAGGAACAAATAATTGCCACATTTTACAATTTATAACAAATTGAAGAGTTTTTTTTTAATATTATTTATTGCTATAGTTTCAACATTTACTGCGCTTTCGCAGCCCAAAAACAGAAGTTCTGAATTGGGCCTGTTTTTAGGTGCCAATTATTATATTGGGGACTTAAATCCACTTGGTCATTTTAATCAGTTTACAAAACCTGCTGGGGGGGTGGTTTTTCGCTATAATTTTAATGAGAGGTTAGCAGCTCGGGGTAATTTGTATTATGGAAGTATTGAAGGTGATGACTCCTTTTCAAACTCAGCCTCCCAGCAGCAGCGTAACTTAAGCTTTAATTCAAAAATTATAGAATTATCCTCGCAATTAGAATTTAATTTTTTAAACTATTTGATAGGTGACGATAATAAACTGTTTTCCCCATATATTTTTGCTGGACTCGCAGGTTTTAAATTTAACCCTAAAGCAAATATTAATGGCAGTTGGGTAGAATTACAACCTCTTGGCACCGAAGGCCAAGGTTTAAATAATGGAGCAACAAAAAGAAAATATAAGCGCACCCAAATATCAATTCCTTTTGGAGTAGGTATTAAAACTAATTTATCAGCGCGTATTGGCCTTTCGGTTGAATGGGGCATGCGTAAAACATTTACTGATTATATCGACGATGTAAGTAAGCGGTATTATGACCCTGCTGTTTTGGCTGTCAAACGCGGCGCAACAGCAGCTAATTTGTCTGACCCAAGTATTGGTACCGACCCTAATTTTAGTAATGTTGGCCGTCAGCGAGGAAATGCTATAACAAAAGATTGGTATGTATTTAGTGGAATAGCTTTAACAGTAAAGTTTAAGCAAAAAATAAAAAAATGCTACGGCGTTTATTAATTAGTAGGGCTGAAATTATTTATCAAATTAGTAGCTTAATAATTGCTTAGGCATTTATTAAATTAAAAAAAAATAATGTTTTGAGTTTAAAAGACAAAATCGATCCTTCAAAATTACCTGAACATATTGCAATAATTATGGATGGTAATGGAAGGTGGGCAAAACAAAAGGGTGAAGAACGTATCTTTGGTCATGAAAGTGGCGTGAAATCAGTGCGCGATAGTGTGGAAGCTGCAGCCGAAATAGGAATTAAATTTCTTACGCTATATGCATTCTCTACCGAAAATTGGAATAGGCCAAAGGAAGAGGTGATTGCCCTTATGCAACTGCTCGTTTATAGTATAAATGCAGAAACGGAGACACTTAATAAAAACAGCATCTGCTTAAAAGCTATTGGCGATTTAAAAAGTTTACCCAGCGATTGTTATAACGAACTGATGGAAGCTATTGATAAAACAAAAAACAATACCCGATTAACGCTTGTGCTTGCATTAAGCTATAGTTCGCGGTGGGAGATTTTAAATGCGATGAAAAAAATTGCCCTTGAAATAGAAAATAAAACGCTTTCGGCAGCGGCAATTGATGAAAGCTGCATCCAAAAACACTTGTGCACTGTAAATATACCCGATCCCGAATTAATGATTCGCACTAGCGGTGAGCACCGAATTAGTAATTTTTTATTATGGCAAATAGCTTATTCTGAACTTTATTTTACAGATAAGCTCTGGCCCGATTTCGGTAAAGAAGATTTATACGAAGCTATACTCGATTATCAAAATAGGGAACGCCGCTTTGGAAAAACTAGTGAACAGTTGATTTTATAAGATGAAAAAAAACAATCTTGATTAATCATTAATTTCTGAATACTTAAAGCCTCTTAATTAAAAGTACAATGTATAAAAAATTAAATATCCTGTTTTTTCTTTTCATTATTACAATAGCTTTAAAAGCTCAGGTTTCACTGGGTGGCGGGGATTCAACAATTGTTAGTTTTTCAGCACCAAAAGAATTTGAAATAGGAGGTTTAACTTTGTCGGGAGCAAATCATTTAGATCAAAATGTAATTATTTTGTTGTCAGGATTAAGCGTTGGAGATAAAGTTCAGGTGCCTGGCGATAAGTTCTCTAATGCTATTGAAAACTTATGGAAACAAGGGCTTTTTGAGGATGTGAAAATTACTGCCAATAAAATTCAAGGTTCTACCATTTTTATAAATATTGATGTATTGGAGAGGCCTCGCTTATCTAAATTTTCTCTTAAAGGCATGACAAAAAGTGAAGCTGACGATATTCGTGAAAAAATTAAATTAATTAAAGGTAAAGTTGTCACGGATGGCTTATTGTCCTCCACTACTGTTAAAGTAAAAGAGTTTTTTATTAATAAGGGGTATTTGGATGTGAAAATTGATATTAGAAAAGAAAAAGATGAAAGGCTTGACAATAGTGTTATTCTTATTATAGAAGTGGTTAAGCAGGATAAAATACGGATTAAGGAAATAAATATTGCAGGAAACAATTCTATAGAAACATGGAAGTTGCGGAGAGCTTTTAAAGAAACAAAACGCAGACGTTGGTTCAACCCCTTTAACTCTGCTAAGTTTGACGAGGATAATTATATAAAAGATAAAAAAGCATTAATAGCAAAGTACAATGCTAAAGGGTTTCGCGATGCTAAAATTGTAAAGGATACATTGTATCGTATTGAAAACAGTAGAATTAATATTGATTTAATTATTGATGAAGGCCTTCGGTATTACTTTCGCGACATTAATTGGGTGGGCAATAGCAAATATACTGCAAAAGATTTGAATAATGTTTTTGGAATCAAAAAAGGAGATATTTATGATCAATCTCAATTAGATGCAAAACTATTTATGAACCCCAATGGGAATGATATCAGCTCATTATATATGGATGACGGGTATTTGTTTTTTAATGTTACACCTGCTGAAATCATGGCAACAAACGATTCTATTGATCTTGAAATGCGTATTTATGAAGGTAAACAAGCTACAATAAACAAAGTAACAGTTGTTGGAAATTCGAAGACTAATGACAGGGTAGTGATGCGGGAGATACGCACCAAACCAGGTCAGTTATTTCGCAGGTCAGATATTATCCGCACCCAGCGTGAATTGTCTCAATTAGGGTATTTTGATCCCGAAAAAATGAATGTTGTACCTACTCCAAATCCTGCAACAGGAACTGTTGATATAGAATATACGGTAGAGGAAAAGCCATCCGATCAGATAGAACTTTCAGGAGGTTACGGTGGAGGTCGCATTGTTGGAACATTGGGTATTTCATTTAATAATTTTTCGGGAAGAAATTTTTTCAAAAGCGAATCCTGGCGGCCTTTACCTTCGGGTGATGGACAAAGATTGAGTGTTAGGGCACAATCAAATGGTTTGTTTTTTCAGTCCTATAATATTTCTTTTACTGAACCTTACTTAGGAGGTAAAAGGCCCAACTCATTAAGCGTTACAGCTTATTATTCTATTCAATCAAATGGTCAACTTAAAACGGTAAAAACCAATGGCGAAAAAGTTGTTAATCCTTTACGTCAATCACTCGATATATTTGGTTTTTCTGTTGGATTAGGAAAACGCTTAAAAAAACCAGACGATTATTTTACGATGTACCAGGAGCTTAATTATCAATATTATACCCTAAATAATTTCAATTCTATTTTTTCTTTTAGCAAAGGGTATTCAAATAATATTTATTATAAAATTTCAATTCAACGTAACTCAATTGACAAACCAATATTTGAAACACGAGGTTCACAATTAGCACTTACCGGGCAATTTACTCCCCCGTACTCGGTTTTTAATAATAAAGATTATTCAAGTTCAACCTTAACCGATCAGCAGCGATATAAGTTTGTAGAGTATCAAAAATATAAATTTACGGCAAAGTTTTTTACTCCAATTACTAATAAAAGAGGAACAGATGGCAAAGAAGCACGTAATTTGGTATTACGAACATCCGCAGGTTTTGGCTTTTTAACTTCATACAACAGTAAAGTAGGTGTCGCACCATTTGAGCGCTTTTATTTAGGTGGTAGTGGATTAACAGGCTTTGCTCTTGATGGCAGAGAAATAATTGCTTTAAGAGGTTATGACGATCAATCCGTATCTGTAAGAACAGGCGCTGCATTTATTACTAAATATTCAATGGAATTGCGTTTCCCGGTCTCACTTAACCCGCAAGCTACTATTTATATTCTTGGTTTTGCCGAAGCAGGAAATTCATGGGATAAAACAAATAATTTTGACCCTTTTAATGTGAAGAGATCTACTGGAATGGGTGTTAGAATATTTTTGCCCATGTTTGGATTACTAGGCTTTGATTATGGATGGAGATTAGATGATATTCCATCAAATTTAGGAATGCAAAAAGGGCAGTTTCATTTTACAATTGGCGCTGCCATTGGCGAGTTGTAAAACAGTTAATTACCAAAGTTTTTTTCGATCTGCTTCGTTTTTAATAAGATAAATCTATTGCCATTAATTAGGAGTTTTGGTAAATAATGTTAAAAAATACTAAATTGTAATACTTATTCAATATTTTGTTAAATTTGCTTCGTAAAATATGTTTTGAAAAGTATTGTTTAGTATTTTTAAATAAAATATATTTGTTTGTTTAATTTTATAATTTTTAAAATGAAAATTAAAATGAGAAAATCAATTTTTATAATTTGTATTTTTTTAACAATTAATACGCTTGCATTTAGTCAAAAATTTGCCTTTGTCGACACAGAGTATATTTTAGCTCAAGTCCCAGAATATAAGGCTGCACAAACCGATTTAGATAAAGTGTCGGTTCAGTGGCAAAAGGAAATAGAAGCAAAGTATGCCGAAATTGACAAAATGTACAAAGCTTATCAGGCGGAACAGATTTTGCTTACTGAAGATATGAAGAAAAAGCGCGAGGGCGACATCGTTTCAAAAGAAAAAGAAGCTAAGGAATTACAAAAAATTCGTTTTGGTGTGGATGGCGAATTATTTAAAAAACGCCAAGAGCTAGTTAAGCCCATACAGGATAAAGTGTACGCCTCTGTTAAAGCTATTGCCGATAAAGGAACCTACTCCATAATTTTTGATAAATCAAGTGATTTAACCATGCTTTATGCAAACTCAAAGCTCGATAAAAGCGATGCGGTGTTAGAGCATATGGGTTATAAAGTTGGAAATACTGGGGCAAAAGCAACAGTAATAAAAAAGTAATATATAATCAATAAACAATAAACAATTAGCAATAAACAATTAATAATAAAAATTAAAAAATAAAAAACATGAAGAATATCGTAAAAAAAACTGCATTAGGAGTTGTATTAATCGCTAGTTCATTTACTACTGTAAATGCACAAAAAATAGCGCATGTAAATTTGGATTCATTAATACGAATTATGCCAGAATCAAAAGTTGCACAGCAAGGTGTTCAAGCATATGCAAAACAATTGGAACAACAAGTTACAGCGATGCAAGATGAGCTAAAAACTAAATATACTGAATTTCAAGAAAAATCAAAAGATTTAGCTGAGGTGGTGCGTGCTTCAAAAGAAAAAGAATTAAACGATTTAAATACACGTATTCAAGAGTTTCAGCAACAAGCACAAGCTGATTACCAAAAGAAAACTGCTGAATTGTCGAGACCAGTTTACGATAAAGCAAAAAAAGCAATTGATTTAGTTGCTAAAGAAAATGGTTATAAATATGCATTGGACTCAAGTTCTGGTGCTATAATATACAGCGAACCAGCTGACGATATCCTTTCATTGGTTATTAAAAAATTAGGAATAACTAATCCTCAGCCGATATCACAATTGCCAAATACTAAATAAGAATAATTACAATACTGTTTATAACAAAAGCCTCGCCACGATTATTCGGGGCGAGGTTTTTGGCATTTATATAATTGTTGATTTTTGAAATTTGTTTTAACAATATAGAAATTAAAATAATTGAATTTTATAATTAATTAAAGTGCTAGACAATAAAAAATCACCAATAGGAATTTTTGATTCGGGCTATGGAGGGCTTACAGTTTTAGAGGAAATAGTGAAACACTTGCCTCAGTACGACTATATATACTTAGGTGATAATGCACGCGCTCCATACGGTACAAGGTCTTTTGAAACAGTTTATGAATACACGCTTCAATGTGTGCGTCAATTATTTTCTATGGGCTGCGAATTGGTGATTCTGGCATGCAATACATCCTCTGCAAAAGCATTGCGCAGCATACAGCAAAATGATTTGCCATTAATTTCACCTATTAAAAGAGTTTTAGGGGTAATTCGACCAACTACTGAAATAGTTGGGAAATATTCTAAAAATGGACATGTTGGTATACTGGGAACGGCAGGGACAATTGCATCCAACTCTTATCCAATTGAAATTAAAAAGTTCTTCCCTCATTTTGAAGTAGTTCAAGAGGCTTGCCCAATGTGGGTTCCCTTAGTAGAAAATAATGAGTTTAATAATGAAGGAGCCGATTATTATATTCAAAAAAATATTATTTCTCTGCTTTCAAAAGATAAAGATATTGATACTGTTATATTGGGCTGTACGCATTATCCTTTATTGATAAACAAAATAAAAAAATATTTGCCCCCACATATTTCAATTCTTTCTCAAGGAGAAATTATTGCAAATAGTTTAGCAGATTATTTAAAACGACATTCCGACTTAGAGAAAAAATGCAGCAAAGGTGGCGGAGATATCGAGTTTTATACTACTGATGCTCCCGATAATTTTAATAATGCCGCTTTATTATTTTATGGAAGAGTTATCAAATCAATGCATATAAATTTATAATATATTATTATAACGTGAAACCCATCAGGTATAAAATTATTTGGTTTTAGTATAATTTTTTACTTAATAGACCATAAGTTTTACAATGTCAATAAATAAGGGCAATTAAAGAGAAGAAAAAATGTAAATTTGTTGCCGAATTTAATTCTGTATTTATTGTATTTGATAAATCTAAATTAAAATTCAAAATCCTTTTTAAACGTAAACATTTTTATTTTAATCAAAAAAAATAATGATATCTGTATCCAATCTTTCATTGCGCTATGGCAAACGAGTATTGTTTGACGAAGCAAGTATAAAATTTACTCCGGGCAATTGTTATGGTGTTATAGGGGCTAATGGCTCTGGGAAATCTACCTTTTTGAAAATCCTTTCTGGAGAAATTGAACCTACCACAGGGCAGGTTTCAATTACACCTGGCGAACGATTGAGTGTGTTGAGTCAAAATCACTTTGCATTTGATAATTTTCCTGTACTCGAAACTGTAATGATGGGAAATAAAAAGCTTTGGGAAATTATGAAGCAAAAAGATGCTATTTATGAAAAGCCGGATTTTAGTGATGCAGATGGTGTAAAAGCTGCTGAGTTAGAGAATTTATTCGCTGAATTAGGAGGTTGGAATTTCGAAAGTGAAGCCGCAAATCTTTTAAGCGACCTTGGTGTTAAAGAGGAATATCATGTTAAATTTATGAATGAGCTTAACGGAAAAGAAAAAGTACGTGTACTCATAGCCCAAGCCATTATAGGTAATCCCGACATTTTGCTTTTAGATGAGCCTACAAACGATTTGGATGTTGAAACTATTAATTGGCTGGAAAACTTTTTAGCTAATTTTGAAAATACTGTTATTGTTGTTTCTCACGACCGTCACTTTTTGGATGCTGTTTGCACACACATAGCCGATATTGATTATAATAAAATTTCAGTTTATACAGGGAACTATATGTTTTGGTATGAATCAAGTCTTTTAGCATTGCGCCAGCGTTCGGATCAAAATAAAAAAACGGAAGATAAAAGAAAGGAATTGCAGGATTTTGTTGAACGTTTCAGTGCTAACGCTTCTAAATCAAGGCAAGCAACAAGTCGTAAAAAATTACTTGAAAAGTTGGTTATAGATGAAATTAAGCCTAGTGCAAGAAAATATCCGGGTATTATTTTTAAAGCAGAGCGTGACTGCGGAGACCAGTTACTTTTTGTAGATAAACTTTCAAAATTATCACCAGAAGGAATACCCTATTTTTCTAATATTTCATTTACAATAAGCAAAGGGGATAAAATTGCTGTTCTTTCAAAAGAACATATTGCCATTACATCTTTTTTTGAAATTTTATCCAATGAGTTAGAAGCCGATTCGGGAACCTGTTTGTGGGGTGGCACTATCACAAGGTCGTATTTACCAAATGAAAATTCTAAGTTTTTTACTGATGATTTAAATTTGATTGATTGGTTAAGACAGTTTTCAAAAGATAAAGATGAAACTTATATCAGAGGATTTTTAGGGAAAATGCTTTTTTCTGGTGAAGAAACATTTAAAAAATCGAATGTGCTTTCTGGCGGTGAAAAAGTTAGGTGCATGGTTTCACGCATGATGCTTACAAATGCAAACTGTTTAATACTGGATGAACCTACTAATCATTTAGACCTGGAATCGATAACAGCTTTTAATAATGCTTTGAAAGATTGGAAACACATTGCACTTTTTACTTCACATGACCACGAGTTTGTTCAAACCGTTGCAAATCGAATCATAGAGTTAACACCCAATGGCATAATCGATAAACGAATGACCTATGATGAATACATTAGCGATGAAAATATAAAGGCTTTGCGCTTAAAAATGTACCCTAAATTAATTAAAGTGAAGTAATATTATACCCTTTTTAAAAATGCCTGTTTTAAAAAATATTCAGGGTAATTTTTTTGTAGGATTTATAAACAGCCCGTTCTTCCTCCATCCACAGGTAAATTAATACCTGTAATATAGGACGCTGCCGGACTAGCTAAAAAAGCTACTGCATTTGCAATTTCTGAGGGATCAGCAAAGCGAGCTAAAGGAATTTCCCCTTGCATTTCTTTTTTAATTTCGTTCAAGGAATCTCCAGAGTTTTTAGATTTATTTTCTATTATATTTTGTAATCTACCAGTTAATGTTGCACCAGGGAGTACGTTATTCACAGTAATTCCGAATGGAGCCACTTCATTTGATAATGTTTTAGACCAATTAGCTACTGCAGCGCGGATGGTATTGGATACGCCCAAGTTTTTTAATGGTATTTTAACTGATGTGCTTATAATGTTAATTATTCTACCATATTTCTCTTTTTTCATCCCTTCAAGAACTGCTTGAGTTAATATGTGGTTACATACTAAATGATCATTAAAAGCTTGAAGAAAATCCTCCACTTTAGCATTGCCAATAGTTCCGCTTGGTGGTCCTCCTGTGTTATTTACTAAAATATGTAAGGCTCCTTGTTTAGCCATAAAATTTTCTATTATTTCTTTTAGTAAATGGGGCTGATGGAAATCGGCACACAAAAAAGTATGCGACTGTCCGTTAGAAACATCTAACTCGCATAAGGTGTTTTTTAATGCAACTTCATCACGTGCAAGCAATATTACATTTGCCCCTAGTAAAGCAAGTTCAATGGCAGTTGCTTTTCCAATACCTTGTGTGCTTCCACAAACAAGGGCTGTTTTTTTATTTAAATTTAAATTCATAAATCAAAATTAGTGAAGTTTTCGAAATAACTCCCGCAAATTAAATGGTTCAAAAACTGTGTATTTTTCTTTTGTCTTGATAAAAAAGAAACAAAAAATCAAGAACAAACGATTCCTCCCCACCAGCAACACTGCATCGCGTTTGTTCATTTTCCACACGCGTTTTCATAAGGATATTTTTTGCAAAAAAATGAAATCATCTGTTTTTATTAATATATATGTTTTGTCGAAATTATTTTGAAAGCTTTACTTAATTAATAATACGCACAATGTATACCGTATAAATTGCATTTTTTTTGTTCTTTTTGAAATTTTACGGTTTCAGTTTCTTAGTTTAAAACAATTCAATTAAGAGCAAGAACTTTCGTTTTCTACAAAACTTTAATTATTATCCTCGCAATGACCTGTAGTGTTATTATTTAGCATTTTCCTTAAACCACCCACTATACATTATATAATTATTTGCAATGCGATTTATTTCACCATTTATTAAATCCGGATTAATATCTTTTACTTTTTTCCCAGGAATACCAGCATAAATTACACCTGCTGGAACTTTAGTGTTTTCTAGAATTACCGAACCTGCAGCAATGATTGTATTACTACCTATTTCGCAATTATCCATAATGATGGCACCCATTCC
The DNA here is from genome assembly GCA_945865315.1 of Chitinophaga pinensis. Lineage (GTDB taxonomy): Bacteria > Bacteroidota > Bacteroidia > 2-12-FULL-35-15 > 2-12-FULL-35-15 > 2-12-FULL-35-15. The sequence continues at coordinate 25,283 of CAMBDK010000010.1, forward strand.
AATCAATACATTGTCGTGTATAATGCAGCCATGCAGTATGGCATTGTGTCCTATTGAAACATTATTACCAATAAATACTTTTGTCTTTTCATACGTACAATGTATAACAGCCCCATCTTGTACATTTACTTTATTTCCTATGCGAATAGAATTTACATCACCTCTAACAACAGAATTAAACCAGAAGCTGCATTGGTTTCCTGTAATTACATCTCCCACTATAGTAGAGTTCTCAGCTAAATAACAATCGTCGCCAAATTTTGGTAATATTCCTTTAACAGGTTTTATTAATGCCATTATTTAAATTTTAATATTTTCAGTTTAAAAATTTATAAATTTTATAATTTAAGCCAAATTTATTGAACATGAAAAGAGTTTATTCTTCATGGATAGGATTGTCTTTTTTACAACAAGCGCTTAATTTATTATACGCTTTTGGGCTAGCTGCTAGTTCATCCGCATCATATCCTGTATTTGATATTGCAACACGGATTTTTTCTGGGCTTGTTTTTTTTGAGTTATATAAAATTGTTATAATTTGAGATTTTACATCCAAATTTGATTTTTTTATTCCTTTTTCAAAAGCCAATGCAGTTTCAATTGTTTCTTTACACATGCCGCAAACAGCAGAAGTTTTTACTTTTAGTTCTTTATTTTTAGCGTCCTGCGCCTTTAATACCGGAGAATAGAAAACTAAAAATAGTATTACAGGGATAGTTAATAATAAATGAATAAAGAACTTTTTGGAATCTTTATTAATTGTCGCTCTTCCGAATTTCTTATTCAATATTTTAGGGATTTCACTTTTCATATTTGAGATTAGATTTTTAAAATTAAAAACAAAAAAATAATTATTTTATATATTTCTTGATGCAATTATTAATATTAATAGATTTTACTTTTCATCCAGCATTTATTTAATACTAATTCGGAAACCGGTATAAATAATTCGTCCCTCTATGGGAGCATAAATCATTGATGCGTCAAAATTATTACCAAATGGTTTGTCTGGAGCAATTATTGGATTCTTTTGCGTAAAATTTAATATATTTTCACAGCCTAAATATAACTCAAATTTCCTGAATTTTTTTGTGATTTGGGTATTCATTAAAAAATATTTTTCCGAATAGGCATTTAGTTGATATTGTATTGGATTTAATAATGTATTAGGGATTCTACTTACACCTAACCAATTGGCGGTAAAATCAAATTTCCATATATCCATATAGGTTGAATAAGCGGCATTTAACATGATACGATTTTTTGGAACATAAGGTTTGTCAAGTAACATATCATTATAAGTTGTTTTAATCTCATACCATTTATAAGCTAATTTTATATCTAACATTTTAATAGGTGTAAAAGCAAAATCAATCTGCAGGCTGTTAGAGTAGGACTTCCCTTTTAAGTTATAAAATATTATTTTATTTACATGCTGGTCGAAATCAACGATTACTTGATTTTGAAAATCGGTTCTAAAAAAATCAATATTTATAAATGATTCATTGCTTAATAGTTTAAATTTCTGATTGATGCTTATTCCATAATTCCAGGCTACTTCAGGGTTTAATTTTTCTTTTATTACTACCACGCGTGAGCTTGCTAATACCGATTGATTCTCTATAAATATGTTAGCAGTTCTGAACCCTCTCCCTCCAGATAATCGTAAAGTAGTTGATTTTGTTGCGTTGTATCGTATGTGCAATCGTGGAGTAAGCTGCAGACCTATTAAATTGTGATAATCAGCTCTACCACCAGCTACCAATGAGAAATTATTAGGATTTGAATAGGTGTATTCAGCGAATACTCCAGGAACACTTTCAATGCGGTTTAAAACAGAATCGTTGTATTTCTCCTTGTAATTATCTAGTATATAGCTGGCTCCTAATTTATATTTATGATTGGTGTTATTTATAATGTTGGCAAAGATTGCATTCAAATATATGTTTTTTTGTTCCCCATCATATTTTCTTATACCAAAATACATATTCTGTTGTTGCCATTTTCCCGAAGTTTGAATCCCTATACTTTTATATGGATTAGAAGGGAATAAAAAACCTGTTTTTGAAAAGTATTCGATTACATTGGTATTAATACCTATTCCATAAACGGTGTTTTTCCCAAAATCTGTTTTGTAATTAAAATTTGTTTGCCCACCCCTACGTATTTCTAGCAGGGCCTTTATTCCAAATTGCGCCTCGAAATTTTTTTGATTATGAAAATTCCATCTGTTAAATAAATTATATTGACGCGTTAATGCCATGTCTAAAAAGGAGTCTTTGTTCATATCATTTTTCATACTTAAATCGCTGGCATGAGCAAATAAAAGTGTACTCCATTTTGTGTTTATTTTTTTTGCAAAATGCAAATTGCTTTCTGCTCTCCCTTTTGCATTGGCATAAATATTAAGGAAAAATCTTTTTTTTTGTTCTTCAGGTTTTAAAAATTCAATATTAATTTGGCCTGAAATACTTTCGTACCCATTTATTACAGACCCTGTACCCTTAGTAACTAATATGTTTTCAATCCATGTTCCTGGTATATAATTTAATCCATATGCAGAAGATAAGCCACGTAACATTGGCATGTTTTCGGATAAAATTTGCGTATAAATCCCATCCAATCCCAACATTTGTATTTTTTTAGCACCAGAAACGGCATCAGTAAATGCTACATCTACAGAAGAGTTGGTGCTGAAACTTTCCGAAAGGTTGCAACATGCTGCTTTTAATAATTCTTTCCCACTTATTACCTCTGTATTAATAGGATTAAAAGAGGAATACATGGTTGTATTTTGTCTTGTTTCTATATTTATTTCTTTAAGGTTTACCTCATATTCCAATACCACCTTTATATCTTTGGTGTTTTGTTGTTTTATAAGTACCTCGCTACTTTTAAAGCCTACCACGCTTACAATTAATTTTGCTGGGAATGTTGTATGGTTTACTAATTGAAATTTTCCGGAAGAATCCGCAGATGTCCCTGTAGTTGTTCCTTGCCAATATAAATTAGCACCAGGTAACTCTTCTGTAGTTCCATTATCCTTTGTTCCAAAAACCTTGCCTGTACAATATTGTGCAGCAGCAGTTTTTGTAATTAGTACGAAGGACATCAAATATAATAATCGTTTCATAAATTAAAATTGTATGAATATATAATTTGTAAAACTATTGAAGCATTCATAAAATGGACCGATTTGGCTAAAGAATATTAATTTTATTTGAATTAAAAATTATTGTTTTTAATCGGACTTTTTTATTTAAATCATTTTTTTTATTGCGAATTATATTTTTTTAATAAATGCACCATAGTAAAGTTTTCGAAATAAATCCGCAAATTAAATGGTTCAAAAACTGTGTGTTTTTCTTTTGTCTTGATACTAAAGAAACAAAAAATCAAGAACAAACGATTTCTCCACACCTGGCAACCCTGCGTCGCTTTTATTCATGCTTCACGAGCGTTTTCATAAGGATATTTTTTGCGAAAAAAATGAAATCATCTATTTTTATTAATAGGCCTGTTTTGTCGAAGTTATTTAGAAGGCTTTACATAGTTTTTAATATTTATTATTTATTTTGATTTATTTTTCTTAATTCATTGATATAGTTTTTGTCAATGGCATAATTCAAACGTTCTGCGTTTAAAGCATCTTCCAAAGCAATTTTATAGTTCCCTAAGCCCTTATTAATAATAGATCGATTAAAATAAGCTGCGCTATATTCAGGATTTAATTGAATTGCGTATGTATTATCTGCTAACGCTGCTGTAGTTTTTTGTGTTTTATAATATGCGAAAGCTCTATAAAAATAATAGTTTGCATTATTTGGCTTTATTTCCATCAATTCATTCAAATCTGCAATGGCTTTTTCATACTCCCCATTATCCACATATGCATATGCTCTATTTTCTTTTGCTATAATTAGTGATGGATTTAATCTTAGTGCTTTACTGTAATCCTCTAATGCATTATTATACTGTTTCATGATGCTGTATGTAATAGCGCGATTGAAAAATGTTTGTGCATCAGTACTATCTAATTTAATTGCACTAGAGTAATCACTTAGCGCTAATTCAAATTGGTTTTTTAATCCATATATATTTGCCCTATTAATAAATACTTTTGAATTAGTTGCACACATTTTAATTGAAATATTAAAATCCTGCAATGCTTTGTCATATTCATTTTCATCCACCCTTTTCGACCCTAAATCATAGTCCGTTTTATTTACTAAATAACTGCCCCTGTTTCTATAGGCTTCGCTGCTTGGGTATTTACTTATTGCATCGGTCCACAAAATAGCGCTGTTTTTCCATATTTTATTGCGCTCATAGGTGTAGAAAATAGAAATGGGAATACAAATAAATAATAATAGGGAGGCGATTTTTTTAAATACAATTAAATATTTGATAGTTTGCTGTTGCAGCCAATCATAAGCCATTGCAATTGTAAAAAGTAAACCAACATAGGGGAGGTAGGAGTATCTATCTGCCATAATTACCTGACCTACTGATATGAATTGTAAAACCAACGCGATGGTGAAAAAATAAAATAAAAAACCAAATGCTAAAAATTTGTTTCTCTTAATGCTAATAAAAATTATTGTAAATAAAACTATTACAATAAATGAAGTAACGTAAAATATAATAGGAAGGTGTCCGCTAACAAGGTTTGGGTATGGATAAAAACAAGAAAGGTTTAGTGGTAGTATTAATTTGATAATATAATTTATCATGCCGTAGGATGCGAATGAAAATCGTTGTACCCATGTGAAGGTTTCTAATTTAGCGATAGCACCCGATTGTATTTCCGAGGCCAGTATCCCGAAAAATAGAGAAAGAGCAAAAAATGGTATTTTCTCTAAAAAAACATACTTACTAATTTTACGTGTTTTGTAATAGTCTAATAATAATAGAACCACTGGCAGAACAACAGCCATCGCTTTGGATAATATGGAGAATAAAAAGAATAATAAAGTAATAATATAAAGCGTGGTTTTTCTCTTCCCTTGTGCTGATATATATTTATAATAACTTATTAGTGCCGCCATAAAAAAGAATGTATATAAAATGTCTTTACGCTCCGATATCCATGCAACAGACTCAACATGCATGGGGTGTATTCCAAAAAATATTGCTACAATAGCAGCAACAACAATTTTTTTATCACTCAATAAAAATATAAACCAGAATACAAGTATTGTATTTAATAAATGGAACAACAGGTTGGTGATATGGAACGTTTTGGCCTTGTATCCCGATAATTTATAATCAAGTGCTAATGATAGTATGGTGATAGGGTGGTAATTATTTGATACCGCAAAGTCGGGATTAAATATTTTTTTAATATTTTCTGCTGAAAAATCTTTAATAAGCATATTTTCTCCAATATAAACATTGTCGTCCCAATTGGTGAAACCGTTTTTTAGTGAAGGAGAAAAGGCTATATAGGTTAAAATGATTATCCCTAAAAGCCAGATAAAAATAGTTTTGTTGTTATTTTGCTTCGTTGTTAAGGCTACTTTAGTAGGAGTTTTTTTATCTTTTATGGTTTTATTTAGTTTTAAATTACTCATAATAGGAATAAGTGTTCTCGTGCTTTATTTAGTATCTGTCTATAATGTCGGTAGTCTAAGTCATAATGTTCGAGTTCGAGGCTTGCGCAGTTTTGAAAATTAAGGAGTTTGCTTTTGCAAATGACTGTTTTCAGAACGAGCATAACGAAGTCCCGATTGAAACGAACTCAGGAATACATTTTAAAATAATATATTTATGAGTAAAATCTGACATTATGGACATACTCTATTTAAAACTATTTATATTTTAATAATACGTGTTAGTTCAAATTAAAATGTTCTGTTGCCATTTCTTGAATCGCATTTCCAATGGCCAATGATGCTGTAGCTGCTGGCGATGGTGCGTTTAATACATGTATTGCATTACCATTTATTTCTATTTTAAAGTCGTCGATCATGTTGCCTTCTGGTGCTAGCGCCATGGCGCGAACGCCGGTACGGCCGGGTTTTAAATCATCCATTTCTAAGGTAGGGATTAATTTGCGTAAACGTTTTAAAAAAAATGTTTTAGAAAAAGCACCATGGTACTCATCCAAAGCAAATTGTATGTTTTTTGCAAAAAATTTCCATGTGCCACCAAATGAAAGTGCTTCCGCTGTGTCTTTCATTGAGAAGTCCGTTCTATTATATCCTTCGCGTTTAAATACAAATACAGCATTTGGCCCGCATTCCACACCTCCATGTATCATTCGGGTAAAATGGACGCCTAGAAAAGGATATTTCGAATTAGGTATGGGATATATTAAGTTGCGCAATTTACTCATGCCTTTATCACTTAAATCGTAGTAGTCTCCTCTGAATCCGACAATAGCTGTTTCAATTTTTGCGCCTTCTTTCTTGGCAATTCTATCACTTTGTAAACCTGCGCAAGTAATAATATAGGAGCCGCTATATTTTCCTTTTGTTGTTATTACATCTGTATAAAACTGATGCTTTTCAAATCCAATTACTTCATGCTCGAGCAGTACTTTACTACCTTCAAATTTCGATTGTATTAATTCTACATATTTTCGTGAAACATCCGTATAGTCAATAATTCCAGTACAAGGCACCCACAAGCCCTCTATACCCTCACAATAAGGCTCTATGTCTTTTATTTGTTGTGCATTAATTTTTTCAATACCTTCTACACCATTCGCTAGCCCATTATTTAAAACACGATTCATCTGCTCTAATTCGGATTTCTCAGTTGCGACTACTATTTTACCACAAATATCATGCGGGATGTGATGTTCCTTTGCAAATGCAACAAGCTCTCTTCTCCCATCAACACAGGTTTTGGCTTTGTATGAGCCTGGTTTATAATACAATCCTGAGTGAATTACTCCTGAGTTATGTCCTGTTTGATGAAAAGCAATTTTGTTTTCTTTTTCAAGAACAAGGATTTTTTTATTTGGATATTTTAAATTGATTTTATATGCTGAGGCTAAGCCTACGATACCTCCTCCAATGATGATGATATCAAATCTATTGTTTTCCATTTAATTATTTTTTCTGCAAAAATACTAATTATTCTAAGTTTATAACTTTAGATTTTTTCACATTGTTGTCCGATAAAAAATAAAAAAGATGGGGTAAAAAGTCCACCTCCTCTTAATCCTGCTTTTGAAGCCTACCACACCTAAAAAGTAGCGATAATCAAAAATACGGTTTTTATCGGACAGCCGATATTCAATCAGTTGTTATTATTTTTCATAAGAAAATCGGATATACAGGTTATAGCAAATCGGTACAAGGCAGAACGCTATGTAAAAAAATCACAAGGTACAACCATGTTGTTGTAATGTTGTTTGTAGCATGTGAAAGTTATAATTCAATTAGGGAATTGATAGTGGGCTTATTAACCAATGCTCAGAAACTTTCTCACCTAGTAAAATTTTCAAAATAAATCCACAAATTAAATGGTTCAAAAACTATGTATTTTTCTTTTGTCTTGATACAAAAAAAACAAAAAATCAAGAACAAACGATTCCTCCCCACCTGCAACCCTGCATCGCGTTTGTTCATTCCTCACGCGCGTTTTCATAAGCATATTTTTTACAAAAAAAATGAAATTATCTGTTTTTATTATTATATCTCTTTTATCGAAATTGTTTTGAACCCTATTCCTAAGGCCTTTTTAAAAGTTTTAAACAATTTTAACTAGTTTAATTTTATTTTTTAAATTTGTAATCTTGATTAAAACACATTATGGATAGCTTCGTAGTATCAGCACGTAAATATAGGCCGGCAAAGTTTAATTCCGTTGTTGGGCAGAATCATATTACCAACACTTTAAAAAATGCTATCCTTACAGATCATTTAGCACAGGCTTTTTTGTTTTGTGGTCCGCGAGGGGTTGGGAAAACTACTTGTGCCCGTATTCTTGCCAAAACGATTAATTGTACCAATAGAACTGAAAATACAGAATCATGCGATAATTGTGAATCCTGTAAATCCTTTAATGAAGGAGCTTCTCTTAATATTTCGGAATTAGATGCAGCGTCTAACAATTCTGTTGATGATATTAGAAATTTGGTGGATCAAGTGCGGTATGCTCCGCAGTTAGGTAAATTTAAAGTATATATTATTGATGAAGTTCACATGCTTTCTCAAAGTGCTTTTAATGCCTTTTTGAAAACCCTTGAGGAGCCACCCAAGCATGCTATTTTTATATTGGCTACTACCGAAAAGCATAAAATTATTCCAACAATACTTTCTCGTTGTCAAATATTTGATTTTAATCGCATTCAGATCGAAGATATAGCCAACCACCTGCATTATATTGCAAAATGTGAGAATGTAATGGCCGAGCCAGACGCATTGCATATTATTGCTCAAAAAGCGGATGGAGCATTGCGTGATGCATGTTCTATTTTCGACCAGATTGTTAGTTTTTCCGGTAACAATGTTACTTATAAAGCTGCAATTGAGAATCTTAATATTCTGGATTACGATTATTATTTTAAAGTTACAGATGCTATTATAGAGGAACATGTTTCAGCTGCATTACTTTTGTTTAATGAGATTTTGAACAATGGTTTTGATGGTCATAATTTTGTTGCAGGCATGGGGGATCATTTACGTAATCTTTTGGTTAGTAAAGATCAGGAAACAATCCAATTACTTGAAGTTGGAAATAATATTAAAGAAAAGTATGCTTTACAGTCAAGTAAATTTTCTTTGTCTTTTTTAATACAAGGCTTAACTATTCTAAATAAATGTGACATACAATATAAATCTAGCAAAAATCATCGACTACAGGTCGAATTAGCATTAATGCAGCTTTGTTCCATTAACAAAATAGGTGTTGGCAATGCTGATGCCGAAAAAAAAAACGACTATCCTAAGCCTGCGCCAATACAGCAAAGTATAACAAACAAAAAAATAGAAGACAATACTTCTGCAATTAAAACTTCCAATGGGGTAGCTGAAGCTACTCCTAGTATTACTGTTGCTCCCCAATTAAATACAATAAATAGTGCTGTAATAGGTAATAATGTAATAGTTAATGGTGGCAATATTCAAAAGGATTTAGGCTCATCCATTATTGCTGTTAAAAAGCCTCTCATTAAAACATCATCCCCGTCTATAAATCAGAGTTTTAAAAGCGTAGTAATAACGGAACAAATTAAAGATAATTCCATTGAACAAAAAAACAATATTGTTAATGCGGCAAAGGAAGCCTTTACACAGCAGGAACTTGAAGCAACTTGGGATAAGTATGCTGAGGAGTTAAATGCAAAAGGTAGAGCAAATTTATCCTTAGCATTATTAAGCAAACGCCCTGTTTTGATAAATGAGACTATTATCGAATTCACTGTTAATAATAAAGCTTTGGAAGAAACTATCAATGAGGATAAAATGAATTTTTTGAGCTTTCTGCGCAGGGCCCTAAATAATTTTGATATTCAGTTGAACCTTTCTGTTGCTATGTTGGAAGAAAAAACAAATTTATATACCGCTACCGATCGCTTTAGATACCTTGCCGAAAAAAATCCAGCAATCAATAAATTACGTCAGGCTTTTGATTTAGATATAGAGTTTTAAGTGCATTTTTTTTTGATTATACAAAATCATTAATTAAAGCAGCCGAATAATAAAATCGGGAAATATACCTAATGCGATAATTGCAAAAGCAACCACAACTAATAATATTTTTTGATTCATTGTTGCTTGGATAGTTTCGTTTGTACTGTCTTTAAAATACATAGCAATAATTATTTTGAAGTAATAATAAACCCCAACTAAGGAAGCAAAAATTGCAATTAATACCAGGTAGATAAAACCACTTTTAAATACTGCTGTAAAAACATAATACTTCGCAAAAAAACCTGCTGTTGGAGGTATTCCTGCTAAGGATAGCAATGCTAATGTCATTACGAAAGCTAATAACGGATTTGATTTTCCTAAACCATTAAACGAATTTATATTGTCGTTGCCATAAGTGTTTATGATAATATTTAATATACAAAAGGTAACTATCGAACCGAATGAATAAGCAGTAACATAAAATAAAATTGCGCTGCTAGAATAGCTGTTGTCTGCCAAAAGCGCTAGCAACATATAGCCGGTATGCGCTACACTTGAGAATGCTAATAGCCGCTTTGTGCTTGTTTGTGCTACTGCTGTGATATTTCCTACTAGTAATGTAAGCGCTGTCATTACCCAAACAATATTCACCCAGGTGGCGGTAATATCTGAAAAACTTATCGAAAATAAGCGCAAGAATGCTGCAAATGCAGCTGTTTTAACTATTGTGGCCATAAAAGCAGTTATCACAGTAGGTGCTCCCTGATATACGTCTGGCGCCCAAAAATGAAATGGTGCAGCAGATACCTTGAAGGATAAGCCAATTAGCATGAGCAAGACTCCAACATAAAATATAGAAGGCACAGTGCTTTCACGGGCTGTAATAAATTCTTTTATTTCATTTATATCAAAAGAACCAGTAGCGCCATAAATAAGTGCTATACCGAATAGTAAAAAGCCCGTTGAAAAAGCTCCCATTATTAAATATTTAAATGCCGCCTCATTTGAATTCAAGTCGTCTTTTAATGTTCCTGTTAAAATATACATCGATATAGATAGAATTTCAATTCCCAAAAACAGCATCGCCATATTTGTATAGGATACCATGATAACTGCCCCAGCTAAAGCAAATAAAACTAAGGATAAACGATCGGTGCGGTTAGTTTCTTCTTTAAAAAAGCTTTCAGACATTATAAACCACAAAATGGCTGTAATTAATATGACGGAGCTAAACGCAACAGCATAATGGTCATATTGCATCATGCCGAAAAAAATATTCGGTGCTAAATTCCAATCGAGCAAATTAACAAAAAATATGGTGATTAACCCTAAAAGTGAAATTAGGAATATTCGCTTTTTAAAACCAAATATTTCAGCTAATAATGCTAATGTACCTAATGAAGAAAGTAATATTAATGCTTTCATAAGAAACTGCTATAAAGCCCATCTTGTTTATTAAAAGTGGACTTGTGTGTGTATTTATTTATAATTTTTTATTTATTAGTTTTCCAATAGTTCAGTTCATTTGTAAAATGTACTATTGAGTAATTGTTGTAACTAATTTGATAACAGCCGGTTCGGATATATCTAACAAAGGTTTTGGATATATTCCAAATGTAATTATCGCAAGGCATAAAATTGCTAATACAATTTTTTCGTTGTTCGATAGTTTGCCAAAAGAGGAGGTGATAGCATTTGTTTCTCCTAACATTACCGATTGGTAGCTGCGCAACATGTATACAGCACCCAGAATAACACTTAAGCCAGCAAATGCAGCTAACCAAGGACTGTATTGGTAAACAGCATTGAGCAATAAGAATTCACCTATAAACCCATTCGTTAAAGGCAATGCAACGCTGCCTAACAAAACGATTAAAAATAAAACTGCAAATTGAGGGTTTACATTTCTAATTCCTCCAAGGGATTCAAAGTCGCGTTTGCCTGTTCGCTGCTGAATAATATCAATGATAAAGAATAATCCAATTACATTAATACCATGACTTAACATTTGAGCCATTGCTCCTTGCAATCCTTGCACATTAAAGGCTAAAATACCTGCTGCAATTAAACCTACGTGAGCAATAGACGAATAAGCGATTAAACGTTTAAAATCTTTTTGAGTGATTGCAATACACGATGCATACACAATGCCAGTTACTGAAAGTACAATTGCTAAATTACCCCACTCCTGCACCCCTAGTGGTACAACAGGCAATAACCATCGTATTAATCCATATGTACCCATTTTTAACATAATTCCAGAAAGCATCATGGTTCCTGCAGTTGGCGCTGTTGTATAGGTGTCGGGTTGCCAGGTATGAAATGGGAAAATAGGGATTTTAATGGCGAAAGCCATAAAAATAGCAATAAAAATATACCCTTGATGGATAGCATCTAATCCTCTTCCTGCTAAATAAAGCGCTTCAATATCAAATGAATGAGTTCCTGGAGTATTTTGGTACAAATAAATTAAACCAATTAACATTAACAAACTACCGGCAAGGGTATATATAAAAAATTTAAATGTAATTTTTGCTCTGTTATCTCCTCCCCAAAGTAAACATATAAAGTAGATTGGTATTAAGGCTAATTCCCAGAAAACATAAAACAAAAAACCGTCAAGTGATACAAAAACTCCTATTAATGCCATTTGCATTAAAAATATCAAGGAATAAAAAATAGAAGGGTTTTTGTAATTGGAGTTGAATGATGCAAGAATAATGATGGGAACCAGAAAAGTGGTTAGTAAAACTAATAACAAAGAAATGCCATCTATGCCAACATGGAAATGGATACCCAATGATTTTATCCAGGCGTAATTTGCTTCGAATTGCACATTGGCATTATAATGAAATTGAGAAAGAGCAAAAATGGAGATTGCAAACTCTATAATCGCTGCAATCATTGCAATTTTTACCACTTGTTCACCTTTAATTAATACCAGCAATAATGCAGCTAGCAAAGGGAATAATATCAGAAATATTGTAATCATATATTAAATCGTTCTTGTTATTGCATTTACCAATTTATTTGCCAAAAAATTGGCTCCTTTTTTTTAATAAGGCAATAATTTTATAATGTTTTACTATTCAGTTTTTTTGTAAATCCAGCTTAGCGAACATAATAAATTCTAAATATTTATTAAAGTTTACTAAATAAATTAAAGCAGTTATTTATATCATTTGGGTAAATAATATAAGAACAATGCTGATAACCATTACAAAAATATAAAAGCCTATGTTTCCTGTTTGTACAAGCCTTATCTTAGTACTGGCCCAATTTACAATAGTTCCAATGCCATTAATAATACCATCTACAAGTTGATTTTCCATGATTTTATGTAATCCGCCAGAAATTAAATTTAATGGCTTGGTAATCAATGTGTTGTATAGCTCGTCTACTAAATATTTTTTATAAATTAATTGATGCCAAGGGTTTAACTTCTCTCCTTCTTCAGCTGGCAATGTTTTGTTTTTAAAATAAATTGTGTATGCATAAAATAAGGAAGCTGCCATCACAAATGTAGTTGCAGCCATTAGTCCGTATTCTGTATTGTGGGAAAGCTGGTGTGTAATGCGCAGGGAGGAGCCTTCAAATACAGGCTTTAAAAACTCTTCCAAAAAATGATGCCCACCCAATACTTCAGGAATACCAATAAACCCGCCAAAAACAGAAAGTGCCGCCAAAATAATTAATGGAATGGTCATGCTTTTTGGAGATTCGTGCAAATGTTCTTTCTGATGGTTACTACCTCTGAAATTACCTGTGAATGTTAAGAAAAATAATCGAAACATATAGAAGGTAGTCATTGCAGCGGCCAATATGCCTAAAAACCATAGTAGTTTATTGCTCTCATAAGCAGCTGCTAAAATCTCATCTTTAGAAAAGAAGCCGGAAAAACCAGGAAATCCAACAATAGCAAGTGTCCCAAGTAAAAATGTAAGTTGGGTGATGGGTAAATATTTTTTTAGCCCCCCCATCTTACGGATATCTTGAGCACCGCTCATGGCATGAATTACGCTTCCGGCACCAAGAAACAACAGCGCCTTAAAAAATGCGTGCGTCATAACGTGAAAAACAGCTCCAGTATAAGCCCCTACACCTAAGGCAAGAAACATAAAACCTAACTGAGAAACTGTAGAATAAGCTAATATTTTTTTTATATCATTTTGCGCCAGACCTATAGTAGCAGCAAATAGGGCTGTGCAAACACCAACTATTGCTACCACATCCATGGTTATTGGCGCCATTGTAAATAGTAAATTGGATCGGGCAATCATGTATATACCTGCTGTAACCATTGTTGCCGCATGTATTAATGCCGACACTGGTGTGGGGCCTGCCATTGCATCTGGAAGCCATGTGTATAATGGAAGCTGCGCACTTTTGCCGATCGCACCTACAAATAACAATAAAGTGATAGCCGTTATAACAGGTGTTCCCGAAACGTAACTTCCGGATATTAAAAACTGACCTACCTCATAATATCCAACACTTCCAAACGTAACATAAATTAATATTATCCCCAATAAAAAACCTAAGTCCCCAATACGGTTCATAATAAATGCTTTTTTTGCCGCATCATTATAGGCTGTATTTTTAAACCAAAAACCTATTAAAAGATAGGAGCACAATCCAACCCCTTCCCAGCCTACAAACATAATTAGGTAGTTAGACCCTAAAACTAAAATTAACATAAAAAAGATAAAAAGATTCAAATACGCGAAAAAAGTGGAAAATCCTTCGTCCTTACTCATGTATCCTGTTGAATACAAGTGTATTAGAAATCCAATGCCGGTAATGATTAATAAAAATAAGGAAGAAAGCGGATCTACTAAAAATGAAAATGGTATAGAAAGTTTGCCAGCACTTATCCAACTGAATAAATCAATTGTATAGCTTTTTTCAACCCTACCTATTAACTCGATAAATATAGCCAAGGATATTGCAAATGAAGCAAAAACGGATCCGCAACCGATTGCGCTAACCCACCCTTTCGATAATTTTTTTCCGAACAACCCTATAACTAAAAATCCAATCAAAGGAAGTAAAGGTACTAAGCAAACTAGTTTTAACATATGAACTTTTGACGTATATTATTTAATTTTTTTTGCGATTTTTTTTTATTTCCTTTTAGGATATAATAAAAGTGAAATCATTTACCACTTTAATTTATTCAAAATATTAATATCTGTAGTTTTTGTGTTTCTATAAACCATCATCAATATAGCAAGGCCCACAGCAACTTCAGCTGCAGCTACAGCCATAATAAAGAAAACAAAAACTTGCCCCTTACTATCGGACAAATAGCTAGAAAAAGCTACAAACAATAGATTTACAGCATTTAACATTAGTTCTATCGACATGAAAATAATAATAGCATTTCTTCTAAAAAGAACACCTAATACACCTATTGTGAATAATACGGTACTTAATAATAAATACCAGTTTAGAGGAATAACTTGAATTGCCGACATAAATGTGTTTTATAATTAAACCCTATGGCCATTTATGACCATAGCGTAAAAACTTTATATTTTAAAAAAAACAACAAGGTTTTTATTCCTTATTCTTTCACAATTTCTTGAACACTAACACTATTTCCCGAAACAAGTTTAACAATATAAATGCCTTTTGCTAATTGTTCCATATTTATTGCTGCAGTATATGTTCCCGCTGTTTTTTTCTCATTAACAAGCGTTTTTATTTCGCGACCCGTTATATCATTTAATGTAATAAGTACATTGCCACTTGATAAAATTGAATAGGATATTGTTGAAGTGTTTTTTATCGGATTTGGATAAACTATCAGTTGGTTTTTTAATTCGATAGTTTTTACCAATTTATTTGAATTGCTTGTTGTAATGGAATCGCTATGGCTTCTTTGACTTTGCAAGCCTGTACCTGTTCCAACTAATAATTCATCAAAATAAAGGAAGTTAATCTCATTACCTACCGGATAGGTGTATCCCAAGGTCCATAAAGAACTTGTTAAAGGGTAATAATAAATTTCGTTGTCTACTGCACAATAAGCAGTATCATTACCTACAGTAAATGCTTTTCCAACACTACCAGGTGAATTAGGGAAACCTATTACTGGAAATGGCGCCCATTTGTTTAAACCGCTAATTTTTTTTGAATATACGTGAGGCTCGTTAAGTCCGGCATCAGTTCCGCATGCATATAAAGTATCTCCCGTTACGCTTCTGTATAAATCATTTATAGTAGCAGTAATTTGATAACCAACAGTAGTATTAGCTGCATCAAAGTTTTGCGATACATTCCAGGTAGTATTGTTTTTTACAAGTCTGTAAACGCTTTTTCCTTGCGGTGCTGATAAGTCGTATTCAACTCCTATGTATGCAACAGTGTCAGCACCTTCAATATTAAAAATAATATCTCTTACATCCACATCTTGCCCTAATGCTGTAGCTTCTATAGGCACTTGATTCCATGATGCCCCAGCATCCATTGTATAAAATAATCCTCCCTTGGCAGTACCTTCTGCATAATACCCTGCGAAAACTATATCTGAATTATATTGACAAACTTCAAGCGCTTTAACATAAAACCCAACACTATTAAAACTGTAAGGTGTAGCTTCAGCCGAAAATGACATTGTCCAGGTTGTTCCAGCATCATTTGTTTTATAAATTCTTGCGTTGCCTGCATACAATTTGCTTGCATTTCCATTTATCATGGCTACTGAATAATAGGGTGAGCCGTCACCGTTAGGGAACATGGCATTGGTCCAAGTTGGAACAGATTGGTAGTTAGTTACTTCTCTTATTCCTGATTTAGAGGCAATCCAGGCTGTGTTTTTATCTGCTGTCATGTCAATGTCTTTTACCTGAACTGCTTCCACACCATTATCTATTTCATAAATATTTGAACCGCTAGTATGAGACGCGCCTATACCTTGATCTGTAGTCATGTAAACTACACTTACATTATTTGGGTCGGCAAATACAGCTCCATCATTGGGGTGTGTTTCAAATCCTCCTGGTGTTCCAAAGTTATCCCATGAAGAGGTGCCATTTAAATCGCTATAAATGCTGGCATAATATACTGTATAATTAGTGGAATCGCCAGCAAAAGCAATATTTGATCCTGAAGTACCATTGATACCTGTAGGAATTTCATTCCATAAAGAAATAGTATCAGAATATGCTATAAATTTAGTGCTTGAGCTCCCTCCTCCAATAAATTTGCGGCCGTCAGGAGCAATACCAAATGCTTTCCAGCTATAAGATGCTGTTAAAGTTGTGGGCGAAATATTTGAAAAAGCAGACATTGAAGTTAAATTAGTGTAAGGGGCTGTACTTTCAAATAATTGCGGTGCACCACCTTCTTGAAATAAATATACCAAAGAATCTATTTTATTTATAACGATACTTGTCATCCCCATTCCTCCTAATGGATTTACAATTGGCGCACCTGAATTAATTGTTAAACTGCCTGTCCCATCCAATGTACCCCAGTAAAAGCTACTGCCTGAAGTGTATAAGAGGGTAGATCCTTTAATTGTAAATGCATTAACTCCCAACGCAACTGTATTAACAGCAGTGGAAGAGGGGTGGGTACTTAATAAAATATTGTTATGTATAAAGAATACTTTTCCTGAAATTTTATGTGCCGCTATACTTTTAATAGCTCCTCCGTAACCTGAAGAAGCATCAGCTCCTGGAAGTGCAGTAAATGAACCAAAAATAGGAGCTATCCCAGCAGGTACATAAGCGTCGGCATAAAACAATGAATTTGCACTTTCCGTTGCAATAAATATTCTGCTGGTATCTAGTCCAGTCTTTATTCCTGTAATAGCGTTTATCCTGCCGCCATATATATTCTCGGTTGATAGCACAGTTAATTGTGCAAATGCATTTGTAAAGCTTGCAGACAAGGCTACAAAAAAAAGTAGAAAGGGTAAGTTTTTTTTCATGATTTTAATTGGTTTTTTTAGATTGTTTTTTTATTGTTTTTAATTCCTAAAATATATTATTTATATTTTACTTTATTATTCTTACTTTATTTAACACTTCTTTTTCCCAGCATAACAGCACCAACCATTGCTACCAATAACAAAATAGAAGTTATTTCAAAAGGCAATAAAAAATCGCTGAATAAAGTTATTCCAAGGTTTTCTATTAATCCAATATTAGGGTTAAACGCATTGGTTACAACCACACTTTCAGCGCCTTTTAAGGAACCCACCAAAACAACTAATAACAAGCCAGATACTATTGCCGCTATTGCTTTTAGCCAATTACTTTTATTAGGTTCTGTTTCTTTATTGAGGTTTAGGAGCATGATAACAAATAGAAATAAAACCATAATAGCCCCTGCATATACTATTATGTGAACCGCCGCTAAAAACTGTGCGTTAAGCAATACATAATGGCCTGCAATAGTAAAAAAAGTTAATACCAGATAAAGAACACTATGCACAGGGTTTCTGGAAAAAACTACCATTAATGCACACATGATGGCAAGGAAAGAAAGAAAATAAAATAAATAGCTTGTTATCATAATTGAACTCCTTTAGTCATAAATTTTTTCGACTATTTTTTTAACTAATACTATTGTCTTTGTTTAGTGTTTTTTTAATTCAATTAACCCCAAAAAATGCTTGCCATTAATATTGAATAATATAATTTTTAATAATTATATTTTATTGTGCGCAAAGTCTTTATTTTTCTTAAACGCTATTACTTCCTCTTTTTCTCGCAAACTAATATCTACAAGATCCTTTTTTTCTATTCCTTCCACCAATATATCTTTTCCGTAAATTAATTCGGCTCTGGTATAAAGACTATCCACTTTTCTGTCGGTTAAAAAAATTGCTTCCTTAGGGCAGGCCTCTTCACAATCACCACAAAAAATACATCTTAACATATTAATTTCATAGGTAGCAGCGTATTTTTCTTCACGGTATAAATGCTCCTCGCCTTGCTTGCGCTCGGCTGCCACCATCGTAATTGCTTCGGCCGGACAAGCAACTGCACATAAGCCGCAAGCGGTGCAACGTTCTGCACCTATTTCGTCGCGCTTTAAAACATGCTGGCCTCTGTATATTTTACTGAACTCCCTTTTTTGTTCGGGATATTGGATGGTTACCTTTTTTTTGAATAAATGTTTGAAGGTAATTATCATCCCGCTGAAAATAGCAGGAATATAAAGCTTTTCGACAAGCGTCAACTCTTTTTTAACAACAACTTTTGATCTGTTTGTTAATTGCATTTTTATTATTAATTAAAAAACAACTGAATAATCTCTTTTCGCATCATTAATGCGCCAGTTATCAATATATTTATTATCGACAAAGGTATTAATATTTTCCAACCTAAATTCATTAATTGGTCGTAACGGAATCGAGGTAAGGTCCATCGCACCCACATAAATACAAAAATAAAAAACAGTATTTTTACAAACAAAAATAAAACGCCTAATATCGCCAAGTGATTTGGATTTTGAATAAAACGCCCAATAAGAGGCATGTTATAACCTCCAAAATAAAAGGTGGCAATTACTGCCGATGAAATAAACATATTAATATATTCGGCAAATAAGAAGAAGCCTAATTTCATGGAGCTGTACTCTGTATGATAGCCCCCTACTAATTCTGTTTCACATTCCGGTAAATCGAATGGGGCACGATTGGTTTCTGCAAAGGCACAAATAAAAAAAATAAAAAATCCTAATGGCTGTACCAATATATTCCAATGCCAGCCCTGCTGCTGTTCAACTATTTGACCTAGACTTAAGGTGCCTGTTGTCATCACCAATGCAATAATGGATAGGCCCATCGCTACTTCATAACTAATCATTTGCGAGGAGGCTCTTATAGCACCAAGTAAAGAGTATTTATTGTTGGACGCCCACCCTCCTATCATTATTCCATAAACACCGATAGAGATTACGCCAAACAAATAAAGTATACCAATATTTACATCTGCAATTTGAAGAGGATAAACAGTACCATTAATTATTAATGGCGCTCCCCAAGGAATTACAGCGCCAGTCATGCAGGCTGTTAAAAGCACCAGTGAAGGGCCTAAAATAAATAATGATTTATTAGAAGCGCCAGGGATTACCTCCTCCTTCATAAACATTTTTATACCATCCGCCAATGGTTGTAAAATACCAAAGGGGCCTGCTCTGTTAGGTCCTATCCTGTCCTGAAGAAAAGCTGCTACCTTGCGCTCTGCATAGGTACTATACATTGCAACAAATAAGGTGACAAGAAAAACGGTGAGCACTAAAATTAATTTGTAAATTAAAAATGAAAATGTCATAAATAAAATTCCTCCAATCCCATTTTTAATAGGGCTTTTGCTAAATCTTTGTTTTGTTAATTTTTTTTATTCAGTTGGTTTTGCTGTTTAGAAATATCTAGCTTTAAAGATGATAAGTTTTCGTAATGATTTGCTGAAATTACCGAATGTTTATCAATAGCGGTAGGCCCTTCAATTACCCAATCTTTCAGGTCTTTTTTCTCAAAACGACAGTCGTTACAGATCCACTCTTCTACTTCCCCCCATTTATCTTTGCGTGCCGAAATGCGCAATACCTCATCGGCTTTAAGCCACATGGTAACTTCCCCTTTACATTTAGTGCAATTGCGATGTGCATCCATCGGTTTCGAAAACCATACACGACTTTTAAATCGCCATGTTTTATCAGTTAAAGCCCCAACCGGACAAACATCAATAACGTTACCAGAAAAATCGTTTTCAACTACATTTTCAATAAGCGTACTTATTTCAGAAACATCCCCTCTGTTCAGTACACCGTGAACACGGCCATCTGTAATTTGCTCAGCCACTTTAACGCAACGATAACAAAGGATACATCGCGTCATGTGCAGTTTAATATAAGGGCCAATATCTATTTTGTTAAATACCCTGCGAGTAAAATCATAACGTGTTTTTGATAAACCATGCTCAAACCCCAAGTCTTGTAGGTGGCACTCGCCAGCTTGATCGCAAATAGGACAGTCTAGCGGGTGATTGATTAATAAAAATTCAACAACGGCTTTACGGGATTCTAATAAATCAGCGGAGCTTTTGTTTTGAACTTCCATGCCATCTGCTACTGGTGTGCGGCACGATGCAACAGGCTTAGGAATTGGTCGCGGATCTTTTTCAGAACCTTTTGAAACTTTTACAATGCAAGTGCGACAATAACCTCCACTGGTTTTTAATTTTGAATAATAGCACATTGCAGGTGGCACAATATCGCCTCCTATTAGTCTAGCTGCCTGAAGTATGGTTGTGCCTTCAGGAACTTCTATGCTGTGCCCATCTATCGTTACTTTTAGCATCCTCTAGTTTGTTGCGTTCAATTCTGCAATTTATTTTTTACAAAGTTATTATTTTAATAATATTTTTGTTCAAATAATTCGCAAAAATAAGTATTTTCTTTAGAATAGCAATTACTAAATTGATACCCCAAAAAAATATTTCATTATTGCCTTTTTTGTGTTTATATATTTTTTTGAAATTTATTATTTTTAAATACTTGTATTCAAGGTGCTTTTAACCATACACCATAATTGAAGCTTTCGAAATGCGATGAGATTATTATATTTGCATAAATTATTTCCAATAAATGAAAAACAAAATTGAAGAATTGCTAAACGAAATTGAAACTTTTGCAGCTGAAAGCAGCGAAAGTGTTGAAGAGTTCCGCATTAAAATTTTAAGTAAAAAGGGCAAGGTAACCGAATTGTTTGCCGAGTTTAAAAGTGTTGCACCCGAAATGCGCAAAGAGGTTGGCGAGATGTTGAACGAGCTGAAAAATAAAGCCCAGGAAAAGGTAAATGCTTTAAAAGAAAAGTTTAAATATAAAGAGGATGGAGGGAAATCAAGCCTTGACTTAACACTTCCTGCTGAATTAGTTGCTATGGGTTCGCGGCATCCTTTATCAATTGTTCGCAATCAAATTGTAGATATTTTTTCACGAATAGGTTTTACCATTTCGGATGGGCCTGAAATAGAAGATGATTGGCATAATTTTACTGCGCTTAACACCCCCGCAGATCATCCGGCAAGAGATATGCAAGACACCTTTTATTTAAGTGAAAATCCGGATATCGTTTTGCGAACACAAACATCTTCAGTGCAGGTTCACGTGATGGAAAATACAAAGCCTCCTATTCGTACTATTTCTCCAGGCCGAGTTTACCGTAATGAGGCTATTTCTGCAAGGGCGCACTGTCAGTTTCATCAGGTGGAGGGCTTGTATATTGATAAAGGCGTTTCATTTGCCGACCTTAAGCAGGCGCTGCTTTATTTTTCCAAAGAAATGTTTGGTGAAGAAACTAAAATTCGTTTGCGCCCTTCTTTTTTTCCTTTTACCGAAATAAGCGCCGAAATGGATATATCATGCCCTTTCTGTAAAGGTAATGGTTGTAATATATGCAAGGGTGCTGGATGGGTTGAAATTTTAGGATGCGGTTTGGTTGACCCTGCCGTACTTGAAAACTGTAAAATTGACAGTAAAATATACAGCGGTTTTGCTTTTGGTATGGGAATTGAAAGAATAACAATGTTGAAATATCAGGTAAAAGATTTGCGTTTGTTTTTCGAAAATGATATGCGTTTTCTGAAACAGTTTAATGCCGTAATTTGAAAATCAATAGGCCTTAATTTTAGTCATTTACCCAGCTCCTTTTTTAATGTCACTCCTCTCTTCTTTTTTAATGGCGTAGGATTAAATATTTATTAGTCTTCATTTTAAGCAAACAATCATTGACACGCAGAGACGGGCTGAAATAGATACCCAGCAATTTCCTTAATATTAAGAATCCAAAAACACGCTTTTCCCCCTAAGAAATTCATTTCAATAAAAACACAATGAAATAAGGGTTTTTATTTTTATTTAGAGATTTGTTTTATTAACTTTAGCTTCAAATTAAGTTTCTGCATTAAATTTCCATTAATAAATTCTTAATTAACTAGGATATTAAGAATATGTTTATTAAATTTATCCGGAAAAAATTAATTTAATTCAACTAAATAG